>JAJZWQ010000030.1 GCA_021846605.1 Bacillota bacterium
ATCGCGGCGACCAACATCGGTCGCCGGGGCGCCGTCATGCGCCCGCACGCCACGCCCGCGCAAGCGGGGTGATTGGCAAGCCGTCGTCTTATAGGCGACGGTCATGACTTCCGGCCGCTCCAACTGGAAGCGGTCTTCGGCGCGCCGGGGATCCCCACTTCCGTTTCGCGCCGCCCACACCTTCTGGCGCTGGTCCTCGGCACAGCGCGTCACACCGGCTCTTCCCCGACAACCGGCCATGCCGAAGCCGCGCGTGGGCCTGGCGCACCACGTGGAGGGCACGACCAAGCCGACCCTCTTCCCGGAACACCCGCAGCGCCAGGGCGAGGGATGGGTGCGGGGCGATGGGGGGCCGGCACGGCCCACGGGGGGCGCGTGCCGGCCGGAAAGGGGCACGAGACTTACTCGATGAGTCCCTCGAGTTCGGTGACCAGCTGTCCGAAGACGGCCAGGGCGGCGTTCACGGGATCCGGCCGCTCCATGTCCACCCCGGCGCGGCGCAGCAGATCCACCGGGTAGCGGGCGCTGCCGCCGCGCAGGAACTCCAGGTAGCGCTCGCAGGCCGGCGCCCCCTCGCCGCGGATGCCCGTGGCCAGCGCCTGGGCCGCCGAGAATCCCGTCGCGTACTTGTACACGTAGAACGCCCGGTAGAAGTGCGGGATCCGCGCCCACTCCAGGTCGATCTCCGGGTCCACCTCGACCTCGGGGCCGTAGTAGGCCAGGTTGAGCTCGCGGTACACCGCGGACAGCGAGTCGGCAGTGAGGGCTTCGCCGCGCTCGGCCATGGCGTGAACGCGCTGTTCGAACTCGGCGAACATCACCTGGCGGAACAGGGTGCCCCGGAACTCCTCCAGGTAGTGGTTGACCAGGTAGGCCCGCTGCCGCGGGTCGCGCGCCTCGTGCAGGAGGTGGCCCATCAGCAGGGCCTCGTTGACCGTGCTGGCTACCTCGGCGACAAAGATGGAGTGGTGGGCGTAGGTGTAGGGCTGGGTCTCGTGCGTCAGGTGGCTGTGCAGCGCGTGCCCGAACTCGTGCGCGATGGTGAAGACGTGGTCGATGGTCCCCTGGTAGTTGAGCAGGACGAAGGGATGCACCCCATACACGCCCCAGGAGTACGCGCCGCCGGTCTTGCCCTGGTTCTCATAGACGTCCACCCAACCGCCCGCGGTACCCTCGCGATACCGGCGCAGATAGTCCTCGCCCAGGGGGGCCAACCCTGCCTCGACATGGCGCAGGGCCGCATCGTAGGGGACGTGGGTCTGGGGCTCCTCCACCAGCCGCACATACAGGTCATACATGTGCAGGCGCTCCAGGCCCAGGGCCTTCCGCCGCAGGCGCAGGTAGCGGTGCAGCGCGGGCAGGTTGGCGTGGACGGCGGCGATCAGGTTCTCATAGACGGCCACCGGGATGTTGTCCGGGTCCAGGGCGGCCTCCAGGCACGAACCATACCGCCGCGCCCGGGCGTAGAACAGGTCGCGCTTGACCGCGCTGGCCAGGGTCGCGCCCAGGGTGTTGCGCTGTTTGGCGTACGTGGCGTACAGCGTGTGGAAGGCGTCGGCGCGGACGCGGCGGTCGCGGCTCTCCAGGAAGCGGACGAAGCGCCCCTTGGTCAGTTCCACCTCGCGCCCCGCCTCGTCGCGGACGGGCGGGAAGGTGAGGTCCGCGTCGTTCAGCATTCCGAAGATGACATCCGGCGCCTGGCCCACCTCCGACGAGCGCGCCAGCAGTTCCTCCTCCGCCGCGGACAGCACGTGCGGCTTGCTGCGCAACAGCTCGTCCAGCCGGTGCCCGTGGACGGCCAGCCCGGCGGCCTCGGCCGGCGGCGACTGCACCCAGGCCCGCAGGGTCTCCTCCGGCAGGGCCAGCAACTCCGGCTCCAGGTAGGCCCAGGCGCCATCGATCTCCGCGGCCAGCGAGGCCACCCGGGCCGTCATGCCCTGGTAGCGGCTGACGCGGGTGTCCTCGTCGCTCTTCATGTGCGCGTAACCGAAGAGCAACTCCAGGGCCTCCCCCTGGGCGTCCCTGGCTTCCAGGGCGCCGAGCAGCATGGCGGGAGAGCCGCCCAACCGCCCGCGGAAGCCGGCCGCGCGGTCCACGCCGGATTGCAGGTCCGCGTAGGCGGCCTCCCAGGCGGCGTCGTCGGGGAAGATGTCCTGCAGGTGCCACAGGTGGGCGCGATCGATCTGGTCCCGGGGCGGCAGGGTCCCAGACAGCCCCGGGGTGGTCTCCGACTGGTGCAGCACGTCAGCCCGCACAGGCATCCCTCCCACGGACGCGGCAGGATGGCCGCAGGGGGTAGTGTACCAGATCCGCCCTACTCCCCAGCCGACCGGGCGGGCAGCAGCAGCGTGAAGGTGCTGCCCGCCCCCGGCGTGCTGCGCACCTCCACGCGGCCGCCGTGCCCTTCCGCCGTGTGCTTGACGATGGCCAGCCCCAGGCCGGTGCCCCCAGTGTCGCGACTGCGCCCGGGATCCACGCGGTAGAAGCGCTCGAAGACCCGCGGCAGGGCCTCGGCCGGGATGCCGATCCCCGTGTCCTCCACGGAGACCGCCGCCATCCCGTCCCGCCGCTCCACCCGGACGCGCACCCGCCCGGAGGCCGGGGTATAGGTCAGGGCGTTGCGCACCAGGTTCTGCAGCGCCCGGCGCAGCTCCTCGACCCTCCCAGACACCGCCGCGTCGTCCCCCGGCAGGACCTCCAGGGCCACGCCGCGCTCAAGGGCGTAGACACCCTCCTGCGCCACCACCTCGCGCACAAGCTCCTCCACATGGACGGGGGTGGCCGGCGCCCAGCGCGGCGCCTCCAGTTGGGCCAGGGCCAAGAGGTCCCGCACCAGGGCGGCCATGCGCTCGGCCTCGCGCAGGATGTGCGCCGTAAACCGCCGGCGCTCGTCGGGCGAGAGTTCCTCCTCGGCCAGCGTCTCGGCATAGCCACGCACCGAGGTCAGGGGGGTCTGCAACTCGTGGGACACGTTGGCGACAAAGTCCCGGCGGATCTGGTCGCTGATCCGCTGGCTGGTGACGTCCTGCACCACCACCAGCGCGCCGGAGCCCGTCTCCCCCGCTCCGGGCGCCGGCTCCAGGGGCAGGATGCGCACCCGCCAGTGCCGCCGCTGGGGCCCCGGCGGGTCCAGGTCCGCCGCCTGGGACTGCCCGGTGGCCAGCGCCTCGGCCAGGGCCGCGTCCAGCCGCTCGTCCTGGAAGAGTTCGCGCTGGTGGCGCCCCTGCGCATGCAGTTGGGGCCAGAGGCGCTCGGCCGTGTCGTTGGCGAGCAGGACCCGTCCGGAGCCGTCCAAAAGGACGATCCCCTCGGTCAGCCCCTGCATGACGGCGGCCATGCGGCGGCGCTCCTCCTCCGACCGCCGCCATTCGGCGCTGAACCAGGCCCGGAAGCGGTCCAGGTCGGCGGTCAGCCCGCTCCCCGGGGCCTGGGCATCGCGCCGCGCAAACCCCAACTCCACCGCCTGGTCCAAGAGCGCGCGCACCGGCTGGCGCAGGGCAGTGCCCTGGGCCAGCCGGGCCCGCCCGTGCAGGCGCCCGACCGCGTACCCCACTGCGGCCAGCCCCAGTCCGACGGGGACCGCCCAGAGCGCCGTCATCCCGACCGGTCCTCACCGCGCAGGCGATAGCCAAAGCCACGCACCGTTTCCAGCACCTCCGCGCCTCCGGCCGCGGCCAGTTTCTCACGGATGTGCCGGACGTGCACGTCGACCGTGCGCGGATCGCCAAAATGGTCCGGTCCCCACACCGCGTCCAACAGGCGGTCCCGGCTGCACACCTCGCCCCCGGCCTCGGCCAGCGTGCTGAGCAACCGGTATTCCGTCGCGGTCAGCAGGAGGGCCTGCCCCGCAAAGCTGGCCTCCACCCGTCTGCGGTCCAGGACCAGGGGCCCGCGGCGCAGCGGCGCGTCGTCCCCGTCGGCCCCCTCGCGCGCCACGGGCTGGCGGCGGCGCAGCACGGCACGGACGCGGGCCACCAGTTCCCGGGGGGAGAAGGGCTTGGTGACGTAGTCGTCGGCGCCCAATTCCAGCCCCGTGATGCGGTCGGCCTCCTCGGCCAGGGCGGTGAGGATGATCACCGCCGGACGGGTGGCGGGATCCAGGCGGGAGAGCTCCCGGCACAGGTCCAGCCCACCGGCGTCGGGCAGCATCAGGTCCAGGACCACCACCTCGGGGAGCCGGCGTTCCAGCCGGGCGCGGGCGTCGGCGGCACGGCCCGCGACCTCGGGCTCGAAGCCGGCGCGACCTAGGTGGAAGGCCACCAGTTCGGCGATGGTCGGGTCGTCCTCGACGATCAGCACTGCAACTGGCATCAGTCGTTCAGCTCCGGTCGCAGGCCCGTGACCGCATAGATCACGGCTTCTGCCAGGTTTGTCGCGTGGTCCGCGATGCGTTCCAGGTGCGAGGCCACAAACAGCAGGTGGGTGCCCTGGTGCGCCGCGTCGGGCCGCTGGGTCATCAGGCCGATCAGATCGTTGAACACCCGCGAGAACAGGTGGTCGACATCGTCGTCCAGCAGCACCAGGGCCCGCGCCGCCTCCACGTCCCGCCGCACGTAGGCGTCCACCGCCCGGGCCACCATCTCCTGGGCCAGTTCCGCCATGCGTGGGATGTCCACCAGGGGCTTGACCAGGGTCTGCCCCTCCATGCGCACCGCCGCCTTGGCGATATCGGCGGCGTGGTCGGCGATCCGCTCCAAGTCGATCAGGATGCGGAGCGCCGCGCCGATGGCGCGCAGGTCCCCGGCCACCGGTTGCTGCAAGGCCAGCAGCAGCAGGCACTGTCGCTCCAGTTCCAGTTCGTCCTCGTCGATGGCCCGGTCCCCGGCGACGATCTCCCGCCCGGCGGCGGCGTCCATGCTGCCCAGGGCGGCGACCGCCCGGGCGATGACCCCCTTCACGCGCACCGCCAAGGCCACGATGTCCTGCTCCAGGGCCTGGATCTGGACCGGCAGGGGTCCATGGGTCGGCATCTGCGGCTCCCTCCCCTCGGCGTCACGCGAAGCGGCCGGTCAGGTACGACTCGGTGCGGGGATCCCGGGGCTGGTGGAAGACCTCGGCCGTGGGTCCGGCCTCGATCAGGCGGCCCGCCAGGAAGAACGCCGTGCAGTCTGAAATGCGCGCCGCCTGGGGCAGGTTGTGGGTCACCAGCACGATGGTCAACCGCTCGGCCAGACCGCTCAGGGTCTCCTCGATCCGCCCGGTGGCCACCGGATCCACCGCAGCGGTGGGCTCGTCCAGCAGGATGACATCCGGGTCGACCGCCAGGGCGCGGGCGATCGCCAGCCGCTGCTGTTGCCCGCCGCTCAGTCCGGCCGCGGGCTGGCGCAGGCGGTCGCGCACCTCCTCCCAGAGGCCCGCGGCGCGCAGGCAGCGCTCCACCCGCTCGGCCAGTGCGGCACCCCCCTTCTCCAGGCGGTGCACCCGCGGGCCGTAGGCGACGTTGTCGAAGATGCTGGTCGGGAAGACCACCGGCCGCTGGAAGACCATGCCGATGCGCCGGCGCACCATGGTGGGATCCACATCCGGCGCGTAGATGTCCTGGTCGCGATAGAGCACCCGGCCCTCGGTGCGCATCCCCGGCACCCGGTCGTTCATGCGGTTCAAGCTGCGCAGAAACGTGGACTTGCCACACCCCGACGGGCCGATGATCGCCGTGATCCGGGCCTGCTCCACGGAGAACGTCACCCCGGCCAACACCCGCCGCGCGCCGTAGCGCACCCCGAAGTTCATGGCGGCCAGGATCGGAGCGGGGCCGGCCGCGCCGTTCATCGCTCCCCCGCCTCCCCATGGGCCACGGCCCGCGCCGCCAGGTGCAGGAGGAGGACGGCAACCACCAGGAGGAGGGCCGCGGCGTAAGCCAGGGCGTGCGCGGGCGACAGCGGCCGCTGGATGAAGTTCCAGACGACGTAGGTCAGATAGCCGACCGGGGACCGCGTCAGGCGGGCCGCCGGCATGGCGGCGGCCCAGCCCGCCGTATAGAGCAGGGGGGCGGTCTCGCCCAGGGCGGTCCCCGACGCCAGCAGGATGCCGGCCACGATGCCGGGGCGGGCGGCGGGCAGCACAACCCGCCAGGCCGTTGCGGACGGATCCGCCCCCAGCGCCAGCGAGGCCTCGCGGAGTTCGTCGGAGACCGCCGAAACCGCGTAGTCCGTCGTGCGGAGGACGTAGGGCAGCATCAGCAGGGCCAGGGCCAGACCACCGGCCAGCGCCGAAAATCGCCAGCCCAGGCCCTGCACCAGGGCCACGAACCCGCCGTAGCCGACCACGATGGAGGGGACGCCGGCCAGCACGTCCGCGGCCAGACGCACCCCGCGCACCAGCGGCCCCCGGCCGCGCTCGGCCACGTAGGCGCCGGCCAGGACGCCCAGCGGAACGGCCACGACCACCCCCAGCCCGACCAGGAGGGCACTGCCGCTGATGGCGTTGGCTATCCCCCCCCCATGGACGCCGGCGACCTCCGTCAGGGTGGAGAGGCGTAGCGCGGGCAGCGCCCCGCGGACGAGCAGCAGGGCCAGGTGCCCGAGCGGGAACAGGGCCAGCACCGCCGCCGCCCAGACCAGCCCCACCATCGTGGCATTCGCCGCGCGCCGGCGCACCGAGGCGCGCCCCACGCCGATGCCAGCCTCACGCGCGGTCACGACGGCCCCCCTCCCCACCCGGGCCGCAGGAGGGAGGCCACCCGAGACACCCCGCCGCCGACGAGGGCGACGGCCAGGTGCACGGCGACGGCGACGAGCAGCAGGAGGAGCGCCAGTTCGGCGAGGACGTGGTAGGCCATGCCCCCGGCGCCCGCCGCGCGCAGGTCCACGATCAACGCGGAGGCCATGGTCGTCGTCGGGGTCCAGGCCGTCCCGGGCAGGAGGGGGCCCGAGCCGCTGACCATCAGCACGGCCATGGTCTCCCCCAGGGCCCGCCCCAGCGCCAACAGGACCCCCCCGACAATGCCCGGGGCGGCCCGCGGCAGGACCAGGTCCCGCAGGAGTTCCCAGTCCGTCAGGCCCAGGGCCCGCCCCTGGTCCCGCACCGCGGCCGGCACGCGCAACAGCGCGTCGCGGGCGACGGCCGCCACCAGTGGCACGATCATCGCCGCCAAAACGACGGAGGCGGCAAGCACCCCCTGCCCGGAGCCCACCGGGCCGCGGAAGAAGGGGATGAAGCCCAGCACGCGCGCCAGCGCGGGGCCGCCCCGGTGCTCCAGCCAGGGCACGACGGCGACGAAGCCCCACAGGCCGAACACCACTCCGGGCACGCCCGCGATCATCTCGACGCAGAAGCCCAGCGCCCGCGCGATGCGGCCCCGCGCCCGCTCCGCCAGGCAGATGGCGACGCCGATCCCGACGGGCACCGCCAGGACGAGGGCGCCCAGCGCGGTGAGCGCCGTACCGGCCACGAGGGTCAGCGCCCCGGAAATCCCCCCCGGGTTCCAAACCGCGCCGGTCAGGAAGCGCGCCCCCCCGGCGGCCACCGCCGGCCAAGCCGCCACGGCGAGGATGGCGAACACCCCCAGCAGCGCCAGGGGTGCCAGGGCGGCGGCGAGGGCCGCCAGCGCGGGCCAGGGCCGGATCCGCAGCACCTGCCGGCCCCCCCTCAGCGGTGGCGCCGGAGGCGCCGCTCCGGTCCCCGCGCCGCGCCGCGCCGTGGTCGGGTACCGCCTCCCACTGCCGCCGTGAGGGTTCAGCGCCCACCGACGCAAGGCCTTCCCCGCCTTCCCGCAGACGGCGGCAGTCTAGGTCCAGACGTCTCCCCCGAGGCGTAGACTTGGCGTAAGCGCGGTTAAGGTCCGGTGAATGCCGCGCGCGGCACCGCCGGAGCCTGGGGCCGTCACTCGACGACGGCGGCCTCGCCCGCGCGCAGCAGGGCCCGCAGGTCCAGGGGCGCCGTCCCCATGGCCAGTTCCCCGGAGGGCGTCCTGGGCCAGCCGTCGCGGGGCCGGTCCCAATACAGTTCCAGGCCGTTGCCGTCCGGATCGTGCAGGTACAACGCCTCGCTCACCCCGTGGTCGGCCGCCCCGTCCAACTGGACGCCGTGGGCCAACAGACGCGCCAACGCCCGACCCAGCGCCGGCCGGTCCGGGTACAACAGCGCGAAGTGGTAGAGTCCGGTGCTGCCCGGTGCCGGCGGCACCCCGCCGCGCGACTCCCAGGTGTTGAGCCCCAGATGGTGGTGATAGCCCCCCGCCGAGAGGAACGCCGCCTGATCGCCCCAGCGCTGCGTCACCCCCAAGCCCAGCACATCCCGGTAGAAGCCGATGGCCCGGTCCAGGTCGGCCACCCGCAGGTGCACATGGCCGATGCCCACGCGCGCGTCGATCGCCTCCACGCCTGTCCGCCCCCCTGGTCCAGCATGCGCTCAGGCGCCAAGGCCCGCAAGCCGCGGGAGCCCGGCCACGGTGGCCAGCACGGCGTCCGGACAGCCCCGCCCCTCCCAGGCCCCTCCCACGTACACCCCGCCCAAACCGGCGGCCTGGGCGCCGAGGACGTCGGCCTCGGGATCGTCGCCCACCATCGCCACCTCCGACGGGCGCAGACCCAGGGCCAGGACCCCCTGGCCGAAGAAGGGCGCGGCGGGTTTCCCCACCAGGATGGCACGGATGTCGGCCGCATACTCCAGGGCGGCCACCACGGCGCCGATGTCCACCGCGGGGCCCCGCGGCGTGGCGAACCAGCGGTTGCGGGCCATGGCGACCAGGTCCGCCCCGGCGCGCAGGGCGCGGAAGGCCCGGTTCATCGCCGCACGCGTAAAGGCCAGGTCGGTGTCCCCCACCACGACATGGGCGGCATCCTCGCCCGCCTCGGGGAGCCCCGCCAGGTCGGCGCGCGCCGAGGGGGAGGCCAGGATGAGGCTGGCGCCGCCGACCTCCCGCAGGTAGGCGGCGGTCGCCGTGGTGGCCGTGAGGATCTCCGCGGGAACGACGGGCAGGCCCATGGCCGCCAGGTCGGCGGCCAGGGCGGCGCGGCTGCGACTGCTGGTGTTGGAGAGCAGGCGGAAGGGGACCTCCCCGGCGCGCAGGGTCGCCAGGGCCTGGCTGGCGCCGGGCACCGCCTGCGGCCCGACGCGCAGCACCCCGCCGACATCGATGAGAAAACCCTGCCAGGCCATGGCGCTTCCCCCCGACCCGCCTTCGCCCCCAAGGCGGCGGACCCTGCCGCCTCAGGCGCGGTGGCGGCCGGTGGCCCAGGCGTTGGTGAGCGGCTGCAGGCGGCGAGGTGCCGCGGCGTCCACCCGGGCCGGGGCCGTGATCGTCCCAGCCGCCTGTCCTGTCCCCCAAGGGCATCCGGAGGGGATCTGGTGGGGATGCGCTCGGGAGCGCAGGCGGTGATCGGCCCTCTGCGCCCGTGCCCATGGCGATCCCCGTGGGCGGGCCGGTGATGCCGCCGGGATGTCCCCCTCGCGGGTGGCGTCTCCCGCTGGATTCCCGGGGCGCTCTGGCCAGTGCGGGCGGCACGGGCGAAGAAGCCGCTGCCGCTGGCACCCGTGCGGGGTGAGCGCGCAACGCGATCTCTACACTGCGCACTTGGCCCGTTTCGTGTACCAGACCGAAGATGGTGGCATATCCCTGCTCGACGCAGTCCGGGCCGCGGAAGGCTGGCCGGGTGCGGGACCGCTCCTGCGTGCGGACGTATGCGCAGGGCAGGGCAGGCCGAACGCCCAACCGGCGAGGGGGCCGGTTCCCCGGCCCCGCCCCGCGCGGGGACGGCGTGGGTCGCACGCGCCAGGGTGCGGAGCCAAGGCCGAGGCCAGGGATGTTGGGGCAGCAGATAAGTCCACTGTCCCCGAGAGCCCTGGAAAGGCCGCGCTGCTCATGCCGTGGGGAGGTTCAGGTGGTCTGCGCGAGCCAGCGCCGAGGAGTGGAGTGCCTGGAGGCAGGGACTTTGCGCGTCGGTGCCACCGCTGTGCCTGGCCCCGCGTCACGGGTCGCGGAAGAATGCTTCCGCGGCGTCTGGCGTCCCCGGACGAAAGTCCAGTTGCTGCCGAGGGATACCGCCAGCGAGCCCGTGCGCGACAAGCCGGTGCCCAGGCCGCGGGATCGGTGGTGACGATAAAGACCGCATCCCGGAACACAACGACCAATTCGTCGTCGCGAAAGAAATGGTTGTACCAGGTGTCGTCGGTCACCATGCCTTGCTGCAACAGGGCAATCTTCTGCCGCAGATCAGAAGCGGGGATGCGGACCAGGGCGAAGGCCCAGGAGCCGAAGTGCCGCGGCGCAAGGACACGAAACCGTTCCATGGCGGCACGGTCACGGAGGCTGTCCTCGGCTAGATTCCCAGGTAGGCGCGGCCGATAACCATCCCCCCTACAAGCGCCACTCCGCTTCCCGGGAAGCGCGGCACAGGGCGGCCAGCGCGCCGCCCCAGCCCCTGCCACGGCCGGACCTCCCTGCTAAGTGCCCTCCCCGCCCTCCAGCCGCGGGCTGGGATGCGGGCCGTGCACGGGCGCCTCCGCCCGGGCCGGACGGGCGGAGGCCAGGCCCCAGGGCCACCAGGCGGCCCGGCCCAACAGCGCGATCGACGTCGGCACCAGCAGGGCGCGCACGATCCAGGTATCCAGGAGGATGGCAATCCCCAGCCCGAGGGCCAGCGTGCGGATCAACTGCAGGGGAGAGAGCAGCAGCGCGCCAAAGGCGACCACCATCAGGAGGCCCGCCCCGGTGATCATCCCGCCGGTCTCGGCCAACCCGCGGCTCGCCGCCGCGACGGTCTGGCCGTTGCCGTGGGCGGTGTGCTCGCGGATGCGGTGGATCAGGATGACCTCGTAGTCCATGGACAGGCCGAAGAGGATGACGAAGATCAGGGGCGTGATGCTGGCGTCCAGAGGCATGGCCTCAAAGCCGAAGCGCCCGCCCTGCACGGCGAAGACCAGGATTCCGGCCGTCGCCAGCGCCACCAGCCCGTCGAAGGCCACCGCGAGCAGAGAGATCCCCAGCGAGCCGCTGGCGGCGAACAGCACGACCAGGGCCACCCCCGCCACCAGCACCACCATCTCGGGCAGCGTCCGGGCCACCAGGGTGTTGAAGGAGTGGAGCAGCGCCACCGAGCCGCCCACGGCGCCGCGCCAGCCGCTGGGCAGCCCGGCAAGGACCTGGTCCAGGTGCCCCAGGAGCGCGGTGGTCTGGGGGCTGTCCGGACCGTAACGGGAGATGACCGAGAGGACGACCATGTTGGGCGCGGCGGTGGCCGCCCCCAGCGCGGCCGGCGGGCCGCCCGGGGCCGAAAACGCCGCGGCCAGGGCGGTCGCGGACAGACCGGCACCCGTGGGCGAGGCGACCGAGCGCACGGCCGCCAGTCCCGCGATCCGGGAGGTCACCGTGGCGACCTCCCGCCAGGTCGCCGCGCTGGAGAGCGGGCTGGCCGAGCGCAGCACGACGGGCAGAGGGGCGATCGAGCCGGCGCCGTAATCATGCTGCTGCTGCTCGACCGTCAGCCGGGCCACGTCCGTGGGGGCCAGCATCTTGGCCGCGTTGGCCGGGGTGGCGACGCTCAGACCCTTGCTGGAGAGCGCCGGGACGGCCAGCAGCGCGAGCCCCAGCAGGAGGATCGCCAGCGGCCGGCGCGTCACCGCCGACGCCACGCCGGGCCAGAAGCGGCCCAGCCAACCAGGGCGCGCCAGGCGCCCCCACTCGGTGTTGCCGCCCATCAGGGCCAGGAGCGCCGGCAGCAGCGTGAGCGTCGCGACGAGCACCGCCAGCACGGTGACGCACCCGCCCACCGCCAGCCCACTCCAGTAGGAAGTGTGGGGGAGGAGCAGGGATAGCATGGAGGCACCCACGGCCAGGGCGGAGAAGATCACCGAGACGCCAGAGGTCCGCATCGCCTCGGACAGCGCCGCGCCCACCTGCGCGCGGCGATCGGCTCGCGGGTCCGCGTCCGCCTCGGCGCGGCGCAGCGCGGCGCGGAAGCGCGAGCTCAGGAACAGCGAGTAGTCGACCCCGACGCCCAGGGCCAGGAAGCTGACAATGTTCGTCAGATAGACCGAGAGTTGCATGTAGGGCTCCAGGAGGTCCACGGCGGCCAGCGCCAGCACCACACCGACCACGGCCACCACCAGCGGCAGAAGGGCCGCCGCCACCGAGTCGAAGACCAAAAAGAGCAGGAGAGCCAACAGGGGCAGGGCGACCCGCGCGGACACCTTCAACGTACTCATCGCCGAGGAGAGCACCCCGGAGGCCGCGGAGTTCATGCTCACCTCGCGCATGGTCACCCCGGCGCGGCCCGCCAAGTCGCTGCGCAACGCCGAAACCGCCGCGGCCGCGGTCGGGCCGGACAGGGCGTCGACCACCACGTCGGTGGGATGGCCGGCCAGGGCGGTCACGTCGGCGGTGGCCGGCGTCGCCCCGTGCGCCGCGGTGGCCGCCGCCTTCGCCCATACCGTGCGGACCTGCGCTGGCGTCAGTCCCTCGACGAGCGTGCTCAGCCCGCCACCGGAACCGCCCGTCCGCTGCAGCTTGGCCAACTGCTTGTCCGCCCAGGCCGCCTGGCTCTGGGGATTGTCCAATCCGCTGCCCACCAGGTCATGCCCCACGTGCAGCGCCCGGGGCACCGCGAGCACCAGGATCACGACCCACAGAGCCAGCAGCGGGAAGCGCAGCCGGTGCCACACCATGGTGTGCGGACCCCTCCATTCCCCATGCCCGATCATACCGGAAGGATGTCGGGCATCCCCACCGGTCAGTCGCACGCTTGGACGACAACCAGCAGCAGGCGGCGCCGCCCAGGCGCGCCTAAGCGCGGTCGGCGGCCGGTGCCTGGGCTCCCCACCGGTCCCAGAGGACGCGGCTGATGCGGGGCAGGACGAGGAGCGCCTCGTTGTCCTCATGGAAGCGCGGGTCGGCGCAATCCTTGCTCCACAGGCCCAGGACGTAGTCCCCGCCCGGACCGTAGACCAGGCCGCAGTCGACCCGGCAGCCCGCCCAGGAGCCCGATTTGCTGGCGATGCGCAACGGCGGTTCCAGCCCCCGGACGTGGGGCGGGGCCCAAAGGTCATAGGGCAGGTAGCGCGCAATCGCCAGATTGGATTGCTGGCGCAGGAGGATGGCGCGCATCTGGCCGTCTGCCTCCGGGGTCAGGCAGGCGCCCGCGTGGAGCCGGGCATAGAACTCTCCCAACTCGCGCGGGGTCGACACGCCGAACCCGTCCGCATTGACCCCGGACTCGAAGTCCAGCCGGGCCAAAAGGCGCGTGCGCGCCATCCCCTGCCGCTCCGCCTCGGCGTTGACCGCGGGGACCCCGCCCACCCGGTCGATCACCATGTTGGTGGCGATGTTGTCGGAAAAGGCGATCATCAGGACCAGAACGTCCCGCAGGCGGAGGGTGAGGCCGCCGGAGAGTTCGCGCAGGATCCCGGACCCCAGGACAAAGTGCTCCGCCCGGCACGCGACGTCCGCGTCCAGGTCGTCGCGCCCCTCCAGCACCCGGCGCATCGCCGCGACCATGATCAGCGGCTTGATGGCGCTCGCGGTCTCAAAGGGCTCGTCGGCGGCGACGGCCACCGCCTCGCCGTTGGGCAGGCGCCGCGCATACACCCCGACCCGTCCGGAGAAGCCTGCGGCCGCCGCCTCGATCGCGGCCTGGAGATCCCCCGGATCCGCCACGTTCACCCCGCGCGCCAGATTTCCATTGCCTGACGGTGCATGGGCAGGCAGAGCGGGGGGGCACCCGCCGGATCGAACCAGGCCGCCTCCAGGACATCCGGGCCGGCCTCCAGCGTGCCGCCGACCGGGCGTGCCGTCAAAAAGGCCACGAACTCCCCCAGGGTGGCCAGTTGCCGCTCCGGGCGCACCTCCAACCCCGTCTCCTCGCGGACCTCCCGGCTGGCCGTCGCCTCCGGGGATTCGCCGGGTTCGGCCAGTCCCCCGGGGAGGCACCAGCCCCCCGCGTACGGCGGGAAGCGCCGCTGCACCAGCAGCACCCGGCCGGCGGCGTCGACCACCACGGCGGCCGCCGCGGGCCGCGGCTGCGCCCAATACACGAAGCCACAGGCCGGGCAGGCGCGGCGCGGAGCGCCGTCCAGCACCCGCGCCACCAGGTCCCCGCCGCACAGCGGGCAGTGCATCCAGTGTTCGGGCTCCGGCATGCGCCAGAGAACGGGGGCGTCTTCAGCCAAATCCAAGGGGGGTCCTCCCCGCGGGCTGTTGTGGCGGCCGGCGCGCGGCGCGCGCCGAGGGTGCGGGCGCGATGGGGCCGCGCCTCCCCCCCGGCGATTGTATCGGCGTCGCCCGGGGCTGCCAACTGGCGCGGGGGCATCCGCCTCATCACCTCATCAGAGGAATCAGAGGAATCAGAGGAGGGCGGCGAGGATCGCCTTGGCGGCGGGCAGGCGGTTCCCCGCCTGGGTGAAGACGACCGAGGCCGGCCCGTCCATCACGGCGTCGGTGACCTCCTCGCCGCGGTGCGCCGGCAGGTCGTGCAGGAAAACGGCGTGCGGCGCGGCCAGGGCCATCAGCGCGGCGTCGACGCGGTAGGGCTCCAGGGCCGTGCGCCGGGCGTCGGCGCCCGCCTCGAAGCCCATGCTCACCCAGGTGTCTGTATACACGGCGTCGGCGCCGGCCACGGCCTGGCGGGGGTCGGTACCGACCAGCACGGCCCCGCCGGTCGCCGCGGCGTCGCGCCGCGCCGCCTCCAGCACTCGCGGGTCGGGTCCGTAGCCTTCCGGGGAGGCGATGCGCAGTTCAAACCCCGTCTTCGCCGCCGCAAAGCACAGCGAGTGGCACACGTTGCTGCCGTCCCCCACGTAGGCCACGCGCAACCCGTCCAGTCGTCCGAAGCTCTCCAGCAGAGTCAACATGTCCGCCAGGGCCTGCGACGGGTGGAGCAGGTCGGTCAGGCCGTTGATCACCGGGATCGTCGCCGCGGCGGCCAGGGCCTCCACGTCGGGGTGGCCGAAGGCGCGGATGACCACCGCGTCGACCAGTTGGCTCAGGACCCGGCCGGTGTCACCCACGGTCTCCCCGCGCGCCAGTTGCATCTCGCCACCCTGCAGGCAGACGGGGTGCCCACCCAGGGCCGCCACCGCGACCTCGAAGGCGACGCGGGTGCGGGTGGAGGGCTTGAGGAAGAGCAGGGCGACGCTGCGGCCCGCCAAGGGGCGCCGAGCTCCCCCGCCCCGCTTCCAGTCCAGCGCGTCCCGCACCAGCGCCTGCACCTCGGCGGGGGTGAAGTCGTGGAGCGTCAGCAGATCGCGCCCGCGCAGGCGCCCATCCACGCGCAGTTTCTCTTCGGCCATCACGCCGGCTGCCCCCTCACCGCCACTTGGCGGCGCGCACAAAGCGTGCATAATTATACCGAGACGTCGGGAAGTGTCAATTTGGGCCTGTCCGGCTGTGCAGGACCCTCCCGGCGGAACCCGAACGACTGGGGACAGCCCCCCGGGCGGTGAGGAGGCCGGAGTCGCTGTACCACAAGATTCTCGTCGCCAACCGTGGGGAAATCGCCGTGCGGGTGATCCGTGCGTGTCGGGAACTGGGTGTGGAAACGGTTGCCGTCTACTCGGAGGCGGACCGGGACGCGCTGCACGTGCGCATGGCCGACCAGGCCGAATGCATCGGGCCGGCGCGGGCGGTCGAGAGCTACCTGAACGTCGCGGCCATCCTGGGCACGGCCACGCGCACGCACGTGGACGCGATTCATCCCGGGTACGGCTTCCTCTCGGAAAACTCCCACTTCGCCGCGGTCTGCAAGACCTGGGGGCTGGACTTCATCGGACCCGAGCCCGAAACCATCGAGCGCATGGGGAGCAAGACGGCGGCCCGCCAGCGCATGCAGCAGGTCGGGGTGCCGGTGATCCCCGGCACGCCGGGGGCCTGCGGCGAGGACGAGGCGCTGGCCGCGGCGGACCAGATCGGCTATCCGGTGCTCATCAAGGCGGCGTCGGGGGGCGGGGGGAAGGGCATCCGCGTGGCGCGCTCGGCCGCCGAGGTGCGCGAGGCATTCGCCGCCGCCCGGCGCGAGGCGGCGCTCTCCTTCGCCAATGCCGACCTGTACGTGGAGCGCTACCTTCATAACCCGCGGCACATCGAATTTCAGGTGCTGGCCGACCGCCACGGGAAGACCCTCCACCTCTTCGAGCGGGATTCCTCCCTCCAGCGGCGGCGGCAGAAGGTGCTGGAGGAGGCCTTCTCCCCCGCCATGACACCAGAACTGCGGGCGGAGATGGCGCGCGCGGCCGTGGCCGCGGCGCGCGCCGTGCACTACGTGGGCGCCGGGACCGTGGAGTTCCTGGTGGACGGCGAGGGCCACTTCTACTTCATCGAGATGAACACCCGCATCCAGGTGGAGCATCCCACCACGGAAATGATCACCGGCGTGGACCTGGTCAAGGAACAGATCCGGGTGGCGGCGGGCGAGCACCTGGGGATGGCCCAGTCGGACATCGTGGCCACGGGCAGCGCCATCGAATGCCGGATCAACGCCGAGGATCCGGACCAGCGCTTCATCCCGTCGCCGGGCACCATCACGCGCTGGCAGCCGCCGGGCGGGCCCTGGGTGCGGGTGGACGACAGCGTGTACCCCGGATACACCGTCCCGACCTTCTACGACTCTCTGCTGTGCAAGGTGATCACCTGGGGCCGCGACCGGGCCGAGGCCATCGCCCGCATGGAGCGCGCCCTGCGCGAATTCGAGGTGGAGGGGATCCCCACCACGGTGCCGATGCACCGGCGCATCCTTGCCGACCCCGCCTTCCGCGCCGGCGCCTACCACACCACCTGGCTGGAGCAGCAGTTCCTCGGCGGCGAGGCCGCTGTGCGCTGAGCAACGGGAATGAGGGGACCCGCCAGGCGGGAACCTCTCAACGCGAGGGGGAACGGCGATGTCCGGCGTGCTCGACACCTTTCGGCTCGACGGCCGGGTGGCGTTCATCACGGGGGGCTCGCGCGGCTTCGGACGCGTGATCGCCCAGGCCTACGCGGAGGCGGGCGCCGACGTGGCGATCTGCAGCCGCACCTCGGGCCAGGCCGCCGCCGCCGCCCGGGAGATCGCCGACGGCACCGGTCGGCGCCTGCTGGGCTTTGAGGCGGACGTCACCGACCCGGCCTCGGTGGACCGCACGATCACGGACGTCATCGACACCCTGGGCAGGCTGGATATCCTGGTCAACAACGCCGGCGTGAACCTGCGCCGCTCCGTCGAAGAGTTCAGCGACGACGAATGGCGCCGGGTGATCGCCGCCAACCTGGACTCGGCCTTCTACTGCTGCCGCACGGTGGCCCGACATATGAAGGCCCGCGGCTCGGGGCGGGTGATCAACGTCTCGTCCATGATGGCCACCGCCTCACTGCCCGGGCGCGTCCCGTACACCGCCGCCAAGGCCGGGCTGACGGCCCTCACCCGCACGCTGGCGGTGGAGTGGGCGCCCCACGGCATCGCCGTCAACGCCCTGTGCCCGGGTCCCTTCCTCACGGAGATGAACCGGCCGGTCACCCAGAACCCGGAGATGTTCGAGTTCTTCCGCGCGCGGGTGCCCCTGGGGCGGTGGGGCAACCCGCCCGAGATCGCCGGGCCGGCGCTGCTGCTCGCCTCGGACGCCGGCAGCTTCATGACGGGGACGACGCTGTATGTGGACGGGGGCTGGACGGCGCAGTAGCGCTGGATCCGGACTCGCTCGTCGCCGGCTTGGGCAGGCGCGCGAACCACCCCGCCAGCCCGGCATAGATGGCGTAGGCCACACGCTGCTGGTAGTCGGGCGTGGTCAGGAGCCGCGCCTCGCGCGGATTGCTGAGGAAGCCGATCTCGACCGTCACGCCCGGCATCGCCGTGTGGTTGAGGATGTAGTGGTCGATGTGCTCGGAGATGCCCCTCCCGGTCTCCCCCGTGACGCGTCTGAGTTGCTCCTGCACCAGTTCGGCGAGCACGCGGCTGCTGGGAAACGGCAGCGGTCGGTAGAAGGTCTGGCCGCCATGGGCCGAGGGGTGCGAGTAATGGTTGGCGTGGATGCTGACGACCACGTCGGCCGCGGCGGCGTTGACCAGTTCCACGCGTCGGCGGAGGTTGATCCTGGCGCGGCCGGACGGACCCGCCGTGGTCGTCCCTGCGGTGTCCTGATCCGCGCCACGCGTGAGGATCACCGTCGCCCCGGCGTGCTCCAGCATCCGCTGCAACTGCAGGGTTACAGCCAGCACGATGGTGTCTTCACGCAGGCCGCCGGGGCCCAGGGCCCCCGGGTCGATGCCCCCGTGCCCCGCGTCCAGCGCGATCACCTGACCGCGCAGGCTCAGGGCGGCCGCAGCCAGCCCCCGCTGCTCCAGGCGGGCGTGGAGCCAGAGGCCGGCGCCCGCCAAGAGCGCCAGCAACACCCCGACCAGGACCACCCGTGGACCCCCGCGCCAGGCGGTGGGTACGGCGAGCCTCATCCGCGCCCCGGGGACGCGCCCACGCTCTCTCCCCCCGCGCCCTGCCTATGCGGGGCTGGGCGGGTGCATGTCAGGAGGGGGGGTCCAGCCAGCGGGTGCAGTCGGCGGCCGGGACGCGGGGGCGCCGTGGGGGAACCGCGGCGGGATAGCCCAGCGCCACGACGGCGGCCAGCGCCCCTTCCCCGTCGATCCCGCAGGCTGCGCGCACTGCGGGGTTCCCCCAGTGGGGGCCGGCGAGCGGGAGCGCCCCCGCCCCCTCGTCCCAGGCGCACAGCAGCAGGTTTTGAATGCAGGCCCCCACGGCGAAGGAGCGGGCCGCCTCGGACGAGGCGGCATGCACGGCGACGAGGACGGGCGCCCGGGCGCAGGCCGCAGCCAGCGGCCGGGCCGCGGCCGCGGCCGCGGCCGCCAGGGCGCCCACGAGGGCGGACCGCTGGGCGGCGTCGACCAGCACCGTAAAACGCCAGGGGGGAGGGCCGGGCGGCGCCGGGGCCGCGTGCGCCGCCTCCAGACAGCGCTCGACGAGCGCCCGCGGGAGGGGAAGGGGCTCGAACTCCCAGACGGGGGACCAACTCCCCGCCAACTGCCAGAACTCCACCGGGGATGCCTCCCGGGCCGGATCAGCGCTTGCTGAACTGCGGCGCCTTGCGGGCCTTCTTCAGCCCGTACTTGCGGCGCTCCTTGGCGCGCGGGTCCCGGGTCAGAAAGCCGGCCTGCTTGAGGGCCGGCCGCAATTCGGCATCCACCTTCAGAAGTGCCCGCGCCACCCCGTGGCGCATCGCGCCGGCCTGACCGGAGATGCCGCCGCCCCGGACGTTGCCATACACGTCGTAGGCCGCCTCGGTCTCCGTCAGCTGCAGCGGGCTCCGCACCACGGCCTGCAGCGTCGCCAGCGGGAAGTACTCCTCCACGGGGCGTCCGTTGACGACGACCCGCCCGTTGCCCGGCACCAGACGCACCCGGGCCACGGCCTCCTTGCGCCGGCCGGTGCCCTGGTATTGAAGCGCAACCTTCCGCATCGTGGGCAAGCTCGTCGCCTCCGCGTCCGTATCGCCGGTGTTCCGCCGGCGGGGATAATCAGCCGTTCAGGACCAGCGGCTCGGGGGACTGCGCAACATGCGGGTGCTCCGCGCCGGGATACACGCGCAACTTGCCAATCATGGCCCGCCCGAGCGGCGTCTTGGGGAGCATGCCGCGCACCGCCAGGCGCACGACGGCCGCCGGGTCCTTGTCCATGAACTTGCGATAGCTGATCGTGCGCAACCCGCTCGGATATCCCGTGTGCCAGTAGTGCAATTTCTGGTCCAGCTTGCGCCCGGTCAGGCGGACGCGGGCCGCGTTGATCACCACCACGTGGTCGCCGGTGTCCAGCCACGGCGTGTAGGTGGCCTTGTGCTTGCCGCGGAGCACGGCCGCCACCTGGCTCGCCAGGCGGCCCAGCACCACTCCGTCGGCGTCGACCAGGTACCAGTGGTGGACGATTTCACCCTCGCGCACGACGTATGTACCCTGCACCCAGGTTCACTCCCTGAAAAGACAGCCTTGATAGTTTAGCCAGCGCGGAGGGCAACGTCAAGAAACCAGCGACACCGGGATGCGCCGTCTGCGGATACGGGTCCGCGCCGGTGTTCCGCACGGCGTGGATGCGGGGGGCGGCCGGGGCGCGGGGCGGCGACGGGCGGTGCCCGCGGGAACGGATCGGAAGCCACCGATGGCGCGCGTGGCCGGGGCGGACACCGCCCCGCACGGCCTTGGCTACAGGTCGTCGTCGTCCTCCCGCCCGCGGGGGCCCGGGCGGGCCCGGCGGCCGCGGTGGGTGAAGCCGCGCCCCACCGGCCGGCCGGCCAGGTCCTCGCGCACCCGCAGGAACCCCCGGTAGGTCGGGGCCGCCAGGCGCCCCTGCTCCAGCGCGGCCCGCACGGCACAGCCCGGGTCCTCCCTGTGGGTGCAGTCGGAAAAGCGGCACCCGGTCGCCAGGGCGGCGATTTCGGGAAAGGCGTCCTCCGCCGCCATGCCGGCGGCGACCCCCAGTGAGCGGATCCCAGCCGTATCGATGATGCACCCGCCGTCGGGCAGAGGATACAGCCGGGATTGGACCGTGGTGTGCCGGCCGCGGCCGGCCCGCAGGCGCGCAGCAGACACCGCCCCGACCACCGGGCCGCTGGCCGGGCTGAGTACAGAGGTCAGGGCGGACTTGCCCACGCCCGAAGGCCCCAGGAGGACGGCCAGGTGTCCCGCCAAACGTGCGCGCAACCCGGCGATCCCCTCGCCGGAATGCGCGCTGACGGCAAAGGCCTCCACGCCAGCGGCGCGATAGGGGGCGAGGAAGGGTTCCAGGTCGGAGGCGGTTGCGCCCTCACACTTGTTCAGCACCAGGAGCGGGGCCACCCCGGAGGTGCGCGCGATCACGAGCAGGCGGTCGGCCGTCGCCGCGCGGAAGGCCGGGTCGCGATACGCCTGGACGACGAGGCAGAGGTCCACGTTCGCCGCGACCGTCTGGTCTGGGTGCAGGCGCCCGTCGGTCCGGGAGGTCAGGTGCCGCCGCAGGGCGGTCGCGCGGGGCCGGATCCCGACGACGGCGCGCAGGGGAAGGGGACGGGGGGAGCCGGGCGCGGGCGGCGGAGCCCCCAGCACGGCGCGGTCTCCCACGACCACGCCCTCACCGTGCAGGGCTCCATCGCGATAGCGCCCGTGGAGGCGGCAGCGCTCGATCCGGCCATCGTCCAGCAGGACTTCAACGATCCGGCGGTTTACGGCAATCACGATGGCGGTCACGGCATCCGGCGCGTCGGCCACGCAGGAATCCCTCCGTGCGGCGTCATCCGCCGCACGGCCAAAGTCAGGCGGGCCTGACGCGCGTGGGGAGGACGGCGGCCGCGGTATTTTGTCTGGGGCTCTGGGGAGACGCACGCATCGGTCGCCCTCCTTCCAATCCACGCTGGTTGGAACATCGGCGCTGAGTATGTAGTATATGGGACGGGACCGTACCGCTCAACGCGCACCCGGATGCGAGAAATGCGGGCAGGCGCGGGTCCGCGGTGCCATGCTGGCCGGTGACGAAGCCCGCCTCCGGGCCCGCGAGCGCGGAGGGCAACGTCAAGAAACCAGCGACATCGCCGACCCCTTTCCGTGGCCATGCCGGCCACCCGGCCGGATGTTTAGCTCGTTTCCGCCCTCCACCCGGCCACCCCGGCCGGCATGGCCCGACATGACCGGAAGACGCGGCTGCGGCGCCCCGGCGCGCCGTGCGGCGGGGCCATGCAGTGCGCCTCACGGGAAGGGCGGTCTGGGGATGGCAGATGTCCTGCGCGTTGGGCTCATTGGAACCGGTGGGATCAGCATAGCGGCGCACATCCCGGCTTGGCGCTCCCTGCCCGACGCCGCCGTGGTCGCCCTGGCGGAGCCGGTGCCCCAGAACCGGGCGCGGGCCCTGGCCATGCTCGGGGATGCGCCGGGCCAACGCGTGCGCGCATTTCCCGACTATCGCGCGCTGTTGGCGGAGGACCCGCCCGACGCGGTGGACATCACCATCCCCGTCGGACCCGCCAAGGCCGAGGCGATTGCCGCGGCCCTGGACGCCGGTTGCCACGTGACGTGCCAAAAGCCGTTTGCCGCGGACCAGGCGACCGCGGCCGCGCTGGTGGCGCTGGCCAAGCGGCGTGGCCGCCTGCTGTCGGTCAATCAGCAGGCCCGGTTCGCCGGCGCCTTTGCCCGCGGCCGCCAGTGCGTGGAGGACCGGCGCCTGGGGGTGCTGCGCACGATCCGGCTATGGTCGGACTTCACCAACCCCGGACCCGGGCAGTGGCTGGAATATGCCGTGCACAGCTTCGACCTCGTTCGCTTCTGGGCGGGGCAGGAACCGGTCCGGGTGCTGGCCTGGCGGAAGCCGCAGACCGAGCGCGCCCAGGAGGTGCTGGCCGTGTGGCTGGACTTCGGCGGGGTGCTGGCCGCCGAGATCTGGGACGAGATGTCTTCGTCCACCACGCTCCGCTGGGGGTTCCGACTGATGGGCGATGCGGGCAGCGTCCGCGGCCACGAGGCCTTCAGTGCGGAGATGCTCCCCGCAGAGTTCGCCTTCACGCCCGCGGGCGCGTCCAGCGAGACCCCGGAGCCGCTGGGCCCCGCGTACGTGCCCCATGCCTTTGCCGCCTACTTCCGCGCCTTCCTGGCGGCCGTCCGCGGGGAGGGCCCGTGTCCGACGTCCGGCGAGGACAATCTGTGCACACTCCGCCTGGCCTTCAGCGTGCGCGCGGCGGCCGAGGCCGGCGGTTGGGTCTCGGTGGGATAAGCGGCCGCGGAACCCCGGACGCAGAGAGGTGCTTGGATGATCCGCCTATGTGCGATCCTACCGACCCACGCCACGGACGAGACACTGCGCATGGCCGAGCGCCTGCACATCTGGGGCACGGGGGTGTCCTTCCCGGCCGAGGCGACCGAGGCGGATGCCTGGGCCCTGGGACGGCGCTTTGCGGCGGCGGGCCTGCATATCGTCCAGGTCGGTGACTACGTAAACCTCTCCTCGCCGCTGCCAGAGGCGCGTGCCCGGGCCGTGGCCCACCTCACCCGCTCGCTGCGCCTGGCCGCCGCGGCCGGGTGCCCGGCTGTGGTGACCGGCGCCGGGCACTGCGACCCCAGCTGTCCGGACGCCATCTTCTCCGCCCATCCCGAAAACTGGGCCCCGTCCGCCCTGGACCGCTTGGTGCAGACCTGCCGCGAGGTGGTCGAGGCGGCCGCGGACACCGGGGTGCGCCTGCTGGTCGAGCCCTGGGTGATGAGCCCGCTGGCCAGCCTGAATAACGCCGGCCAAGCGGTGCGCCGCGTGGGCCATCCCGGCTTCGGCATCCTCTTCGATCCCGTCAACCTGATGAACCTGGACACCTACTTCGACAACGGCTCCTTCCTGCGGCGCGCCGTGCAGCAACTGGGCTCTGCCATCGGGCTGGTGCACGCCAAAGACACCCGGCTCCACCCCGAGCGCTTCACGTTCCACATGGCGGAGGAGCCGGTGGGACAGGGGGCGCTGGACTACCCGGCACTGCTGGGGGCGCTGGCGGCCCTGCCCGGAGACGTCCCCCTCTGCGTGGAGCACGTGCACACGGAGGCGGAGGTGGCCGCGGCGCTGGGCCACCTGCGCCGCGTGTCCGAGCAGGTGGGCATTCCCCTGGGTGAGGCCGAACGCTAGATCGGGACCTTGCCCGGCGGGGCCCCCATCAGGAACCGGTGCCAGCCGGGGCGCCGGGGCTTGTCGTGGAGCCGACGCACAAACCGCGAGCGTGCGTACTGGCTGCGCGGCAAGGTGCTGGCACATGTCCGCCACCTCGCCGCCTGCCAAGAGATCCTCGTGGTCGAACGGCATCCGGCCTGGACCAGTCAAGCCCGCCCGCATGGTCGCCGTCTGGGCGAGAGGTTCTCGCCGGAACGGCGGGGCTACCCCAGCCGCTTCCGTCGTGGGCACTGTGCTTGGACGGGCGGTGCCAACGTCGTGGCGGCCCTGAACCCCCAGCGAAGGTGGGGGCGGGTTGGCCGCTCTCCCACTGCGGAGGAGAGGCGAGCCGCCCAAGCCA
>JAJZWQ010000219.1 GCA_021846605.1 Bacillota bacterium
GGTGCCCAGTCGGTGCGGGTCGGGGTTCCCTTCCGCCTGGCCCGCCAAGTGCTGTGCTACCTGCCCACGGACCTGCCGGCTGTGGAGGACCCCGGATTCTGGGGTGCCGTGGCCGCGCGGTTGGACGCGCTGCTTCAGGCTACCGCCGGACGCGCCCTGCTCCTGGTGCCGGATGCGGCGAGCCTGTGGCGGTTGCGCGACACCTGGCCGGCCGCTGGCCTGAGGGTGGCCTGGGAAGGGGACGGGGCGCCCGAAGCGCTGGTGGCCGCCTTCGCCCGGGACGTGGGGTCGTGTCTGGTGGCGTACAGTCTGTGGGAGGGCGTGGACGTGCCCGGGGAGAGCCTGTCGGCCGTCGTCGTGCCCCGGCTGCCGTGGCCCGGCGCGGACCCATTGTTGGATGTCCGCCGGGCGGCGGCGCGGCGGGCTGGACAGGATGAGCGGGCGGTGGTGGACGTGCCGGCCATGACCCTGCGTCTTAAGCAGGGCCTGGGGCGCCTCATCCGTACCGAGCGCGACGCCGGCGTGCTGGCGTTGCTCGACCCTGGCGCGAAGCTGGTAGCGGGACTGCTGGACGACGTGCTGCCGGAGGGCGCGCGGCGGGTTGGCACCCTGCCGCCTGTGCGACGGTTCCTGCAGCACCGCTAAGGGGGACGCACGGTTGGACGGTAGCACGTCCGGTAACGACGAAACCTCGGGGCGTGTTCTGTGGCGCATGCCGTCCGCCCCAGCCTGGCACTACTGTCCATTGTGCGGGGCCGAACTGGCCGAACGCCACCTGGATGGGGCGCCGCGCCGGGCCTGTCTGGCGTGCGGCTTCGTGTATTGGGACCACCCGTGGCCCGCGGCGGGGGCCGTGGTCGTGGACCCCGTCGGTCGCGTGCTGTGCGTGCGGCGGCGCTTCGATCCTCAGGCGGGAAACTGGTGCCTCCCTGGCGGGCTGGCCGATCCTGGGGAGAGCGCCGAACAGACGGCCTGCCGCGAGGTGCGCGAGGAGACGGGGGTTGAGGTCGAGATTGAGGCCTTGCTTGGCGTCTTCGCCTCCTACATCGTGGTCTTTTCTGCGCTGGCCGCCGGGCGGGAGCCGGTCGCGGGACCTGACGTGCTGGCGGCGGTCTGGTTCGAACCGCGGTGTGTGCCGGAACTCTGTTTCCCGTCCCACCGCGAGGCGCTGGCTTTGTGGCGGGCACGGCAGCGGGGACGGACGCCGTAGCGTTGCCCCCATACGGCAGGACCGGACGCTGTCGGGGCGGAAACGGCCGAGCCATGGGTGGGGGGTGGGGCACGCCGTGGGATTGCTGGAAGGGATCACTGCGCTGTCAGCCGGGTTTTCCGGGACGGTGGGGGTCTGGGGGCGCCGGCTTCCCGCCGGTGAGACCGTGGGCCTACGCGCGGATGAGTCTTTCGAGACCGCCAGCGCGATCAAGGTTCTGATCCTCGCGACCGCTCTGCGCCGCGTGCGCGAGGGGCGCGACGCCTTGGATGCGCCCTTGGTTTACGGGCCGCGGCACCACGTCTTCGGTTCGGGGGTGCTGCGCGAACTCACCCCCGGCCTGTGCCTGTCGTTGCGCGACACACTCGCCCTGATGATCGCCGTCTCTGACAATGTGGCCACGAATATGGTCATCGACCGGATCGGCGGCGTGGACGCCGTCAACGCCGAGGCGGAGCGTCAGGGCATGGGCCAGACCCGGCTGCTGGCCCGCCTTGACTTTGGGTCGGGGGTCAACACCCAGGGCTTCGGCCGCTCGACGCCAGCCGAACTCGGAGGTTTGTTCGAACGGTTGTATCAGGGGCGGTGCATCGGCCCGGCCGAGGATCGGGTGATGGTCGACCTGCTACTACGTCAACAATACAACACCGCGCTCACGCGGGACCTGCCCTACGCGCTGATCACCCCTCCCCGCGTTCCCGGTGAGCAGCCGCCCCTGCGCCTGGCGAGCAAGTCCGGCTCCTGGCAGGGGTGTCGCATTGATTGCGGTCTGTTCTATGGTCCCAAGGGCGACTACGTTCTGGGGCTTTGGAGCAAGGACTGCCGCGACGCGCGTTTCCACGTCGACAACGAGGCGATGCTCCTGCTACCGCGGATCAGCCGCCTGGTGTGGGATCACTGGGGGGCTACAGCGTAAGGACGGGCGCACACCCATTGACCGCCGGGCGTAGGCTGTCGTGGGGGGCGAGCAAACGATGCGTTGGGGACTGGCCCTGAGCGGTGGTGGCGCGCTCGGTGCGGCGCATCTCGGGCTCCTGCGGGCCCTGCGGGCCTTCGGGTTCGACCCGCCGCTCTTGGCCGGGACCTCCGCCGGGGGACTCGTGGCCGGTGCCCTGGCCGCTGGCGCGTGTCTGGATGACCTGACCGCTTACGGGGCCACTGTCAGCGCCCACCCGCTCCACTACTTCCAGCCCGAGGTTGTGCGCCTTGCCTTGGAGTTGTCGCCGCTCGATCCCGCCCCCCCGGCGGCGGGGCTTCTGGACCCCGCCCGCTTCGTGGCGGGCCTGGAGGCGTTGTGCCCCTACGGCCGTCACGTGGCGGACTGGCGCCGGCCGACGGTGCTCACCGCCGTTGATCTGGCTGCGCGGCAGGCCGTGGCCTTTGTCGGTCCAACGCCGGTCGACCCGCCGCACCCGTCGGCGGGGGGATGGCGCGTGGTGACCGGCGCGCGGCTACGTGTAGCCTTGCATGCCACCATGGCGATGCCCGGCTTCTACACCCCGGTGGTCGATGTCCAGCGGGGTTGGTGTCTGGTGGACGGTGGTGTGGCCGACACCCTGCCGGTCGACTGGGCGGCGGCCCTCGGTGCCAGCCGCGTGCTCGCGGTCAATGTCGCATCCCAACCCCTCGGCCTGCCTCCGCGGATCGGCATCGAGTGGGTGCTGCAAGGCAGCGAGGGTTATGTTCTCAACACGTTGTCGCGCCTGCGGCGGCCGGCGGGGGTGCCCCTGCTGGTCCTGCGCCCTGACACGGCGTGGGTACCGTTCCCCGGATTTGCTCAGTATGAGGAACTGGTCGAGATTGGCTACCGAACCGCCGTCGATCGGCGGGCCGAGATCGAGTTTTTCCTGGCGAGGGCGTAGCCGACCCTCCGGGGTTCATCGCTCCCCTCCGGGGACGTACAGGTTCACTGAACAGCGGGGTGGTCAGGAGTTGGGGGCAGGAGGTGTCGATCGCGATGGAGCGGATGACTTCCGCCGCCTGAGCCGCTGCCCCCAGGACCTCCGCGTAGTATGGTCCGAATTGTAACATGCCGCCCGTCGACGCGCTCCTCGGGCACCATGTCCTGAAAGAACCGCTTGCGGCCCCCCGTCGTCAAGTGCGTTCCGCCCCACGGCGATGCGCCCGTGCGGGAGCGGATCGTCGATCGGCGGGCCGTTGGTTCGCACCCGGTGACGATCCTGGTGGCGGGCATCGCCGGTGGGGTCGGCACCACGGCCGTCGCCTGCGCCATCGCCGCCTACACCGCCCGCCTCGGGCACGACACCGCCCTGGTCGGGGTCGGGCCGCATGCGATGCTGGCGCTGGAGGGAGCGGGGGGCACCTGGCGGCCGCAGCCGCACCTGGAGACCTTTCCGTGTGCGACGGGCGTGGGCGACCTGGTGCGAGGGAGGCGGTATCCGTACGTCGTGGCCGACGCCGACGTGGCCACGATGGGGGAGGCGCCGAACCAGGCCGACGACACGGCCTGGCGGCGATCGGCGCTGCCCGACGAGGGCGTGGCGCCGGATGTCTCCGTGCTGGTGCTGCCGGGCGCGATCTGGCGCTACGGGCAGGTGCGGATCTGGCTGAGTCGCTTTCCGGCGGGGGAGCTGCTACCGGACATGCTCGTCTGCGGGCCGCATCCTCGGACCCGGACGGAGGCGATCGGGGTCATCGACGACTTGTGCGAGCAGGCCCAGCAGGCGCGGGGGCCGGTGCGGTCGTTTCCGCACCTCGCCGAGCCGCACGTGCTGCCGCCGGGGGATCGCTCCCGAGTCCCGGCGGTGGACGAGGTGGTGGCCACCATGCTGGCGGGTGTGCTGCCGAATCGGGCGGGGCAGAGGCGGAGCTTCCTTGGGCGGTGGCGGGGGAGGCGGCGATTGATGGGGCCCAGGAAGGAGGGAACCCATGGATCCGTCAGCGAATCCTTGATCGACGATGGGAGGGACCGCCTTGGCTGACGCCCCCGCGCCGCACCGCGAGCGCACGGACCACTCCCTGCGCTGGCTCTTCACCCACCTGCGCAACCTGACCCTGCGCGACTTCG
>JAJZWQ010000220.1 GCA_021846605.1 Bacillota bacterium
GTCGACAATGAGGGCGGCGCCGGCCAGACGGCTGGCGGCCGGCCCGAGGTTATCCTTGGAGACGGCATAGGCGCCGCCCCCCTCCGGATAGGCCTCGATCACCTGGGCATAGGAGAACACGAGGATGATCAGCAGCAGCACGATGGTCCAGGTCAGCGGCATGATCAGCCCGAGTGCCGCCGCGCCGACGGGGGCCAGCACCAGCAGCATGGCCTGAGGACCGTAGGCGATGCTGCTGAGGGCATCCAGCGACAGTGCCGCGAGGCCCTCCGGCGCCCCTATCTCCTCACCGGATGCCTCGCTCACTTTCAGCGGCCGGCCGATGAGCAGGCGCCACAGGGACAAGCGGCCTCACCTTCCCGACGGCCGGACGACCGCAGCCCAGGGGTTGGCGCCGCTACCCGTGATTCCCTGCCGTTCGCGCCGCCGCCGCTCGGACATCCGGCATTCGCCCACACCGTCGGGCCCCCCCGGCGCCGTCACCTCACAGACGTCCCTGCGGGTCGGGGCGCGCGTCGGGGGACGGGATCGGGGGTTTCGTGGGCGCGCGTGCCGCAAGGGACGCGGTCTGCCGCAGCGAGCGGGGATCGTCGTTGCTACCGCCGGGTCCGATGGCGTGCGCCGTCGGCTTGGCGATGAACGGCGCACGGTTCTGCCCTTGCCGCACTCCGGGGGCGGGATGCGGCGAGGGGCGCCGGCCGCGATGGGAGGTGGATGCGCCGATCGAGGTCCTGGGGACGCAGTGCGCGGCGTTCGGACGTCGGGGTCTGGGATGGGATCCGTGGCGCGCTTGGGCGGAGGTGCCGCGCCCGGCAGACGAGCGGGCCACGCGCCCAGGCGGCGCCCCGCTGGATGGACGTCCTGGACCTGCTTCGCCCACCGCCAACGCGGAGCGCCGTTGCCCCTCCGCCAGCCGGGCCCTTAGACGTCGGAGCCGTCGTCCTGGCAACGGCGTCACCGCGTAGGGACGGCCGACATGCGCATGGAGGGGGTCGTTCGTAGGCACGAAATCCTCATGCACCTGCGCAGTGATCGCAAGCACCGCGGGGTGGCTTCGCTGGACGATCCTATCAGCGACCGCGACGGTGACGAGGCCACCTGGCGGGACATCCTGCGGGATCCTTCGGAAAGCATCCCCGACCAGGTCGCCCGCGCCCACCAGGCCCGCCGCCTTATCCAACTCATCATGTCGCGCCTGAGTCGCCGCGAGCGTCAGGTGCTGGCCCTTCGCTACGGGGTGGGCGGCGTCGAACGCGAGACGCAGCGGGCCATCGCCAAACGGCTCACCATCTCACGCTCCTACGTAAGTCGTATCGAAAAGAAGGCGATTCGCAAGCTGGGCCGTGACCTGATCGCCGAACAGGCCAAGGAGCGGGGCGCGCGCCAGCCGCCCAGCGGCGGATGACCGCGCTTTGGTTCTGCTTCCTCAGCCCACACATGCTGGCGACGGCGCTCGCCGACGGCCGACGCCCGCTGGGCCCCGCCGGCCCCGGCCGGTAAGAGGAGCGCGATATTCCCCGCGCTCCCGGACCGACCAAGCGCCCCGGGGGCCGGCCGGCTACGCCTGGCTGGGAAGCACCAGGGGACCGAGCGACGCTGGTCCGACCGAACGGGCGATCCAAATCTGGCATCGCCCCGCTCCGGCGCCGCCCGCACGTCGATCTTCCACATCCCGTCCCAGGCCGGGCCGTCTGGCGCGGTGCCCGCGTCCGGTCCGGGTCCGCGAATGCGAGGACGAAGCGCCCCAAAGCCGAGGATCGAACGCACACGCCGCGGCGCCCACCAAAGCGCGTACTATGACCACCCGCCCCGCGAACGCGGCGTCCCAGAGACCGCCATCCCCTGAGCCATCCGGATGGTTTGCGGCGCGGTCCCACGCCCGTCGCCTTCCGCGAGGCCCCCCTCGCCCGCGCAGTACCGAAGGAGCGGCACGGAGGGTCCGTTCGACCCTTGTGGCGTCATCCAGAAGGACCGAGAATCGCCCGGGACGCTTCGTCTGCGGGGGAGGTTGGGCCATGGTCAACCCATTCAATGAGGGAAAGGCACGCCGCGTTCTGCAGGTCGGTCTCGGCGTGCTCTGGATGGTGGATGGCTGCCTGCAACTGCAGCCCGCCATGTTTACGCGGGCGCTGGTGGAGAGCGTGTGGCGACCGATGCTCCAGGGACAGCCCGGGTGGTTGGCAGGCCTCATCGCCTGGTCCATCCGGATGGCCGCGCCGCATCTGGTGGCCTTCAACCTGGCGTTGGCTTTGACCCAAGTCGCGATCGGGGCCCTGATGGTCACGCGCGGGGCCCGCGCCGCACGGGTCGGGCTGTGGTGCTCCGCGGTCTTCGCCGCCGTCGTCTGGGTATTCGGGGAGGGCATGGGCCAGATGCTGGTCCCCGGAGCGACGATCCTGGCCGGCGCGCCGGGGTCCGCCTTGGTCTATCTGGGGGCCTCGGTGCTGCTGCTCCTGCCCTCCGGGTCCTGGCGTCCCACCGCCGGGCGTGCCGCAGCCGCACCGGCCCTCTTCGCCGGGGCCGTGTTCGTGCTCTGCGGGCTGCTGCAACTTCAACCGACGTTCTGGACCAGCCTTGGCCTGGCGGCGCCCTTCGGGCAAGCCTTCATGATGCCCCAGCCCTCGTTGCTGCGCCAGGTCATCGGAGCGACCTCCGGCGTCGTCGCGAACGCGCCGGTTCTGCTCAACGCCCTCTTCAGCGCCGCCCTGGTCGGCTGCGGGCTGCTCCTGTCCTTCGGGGTGGGCGAGCGCCGTCCCGCCCTCACCTGGGCCCCTTTGGCCGTACTGGGAGCGGTCTGGCTTTTGGGGCAGGATCTCGGCATGCTCTTTAGCGGTATGGCGACGGATCCCAACACCGCTCCGGCCCTGGCGCTTCTGCTGGGTAGCGAATTGGCGGGCCGCCTGACCATCCGGGGGCGCCAGGCGACGTCGACGCACGGGGGGACCGCCAGAGCCGTCGCGCCGGGCCGGTAGCTCGCCCGAGTTCCCTGCCCCGGTTCGTGGCCGTGTGCTCGAGGGCAGGGCCGTGCATTCGGTTAGCCCTCCCGGATGTCCTCAACCGTGCGGCGGCCACGGGTGTGGTCCGCACCCTGCGCGGTTGCGCCTCCGCGCTGGCCACCCGCTCCCGGGTGGTGGTGTCTTTTTCGCCGCCTGCCTGGCCACGAAACACCGCATCCACGCCAACCGTCGAGGGGGGCTGGGCGTTGGCGACCAGGTTCCGGTCGAGCCGTGTGAGGTGTTCAGGGCGGCGCTCTTTGTGGCGTTCCGCGCCACCTGGCGGCGGACCGCGGGCCGGACGCTCGGCCGCGCGCTCTTCCCCGGTGTCGCCCAGGACGTGGGCGCGCTCTCTTCCGAGCCGCCCTGACCCACCTGGAATCACAGCAACATACCGGCGACAAACCCGGACGGCCCATGAGGCCGATCGCTACCCGAGGTGCGCGCGCGCTGCGCACTTCGCGCGTGGGTGGTGTGTGCGATACCCGCGGCGACCGGATGCCGGTCATCCACTGCGAAACGCGCCGACCTCCGCCAAGCGGGAAGGTCCGGCGATGTGGCCTTGCGAAGTCTAGCTGGCGGTGCCGGGGAGATCCACCGCCGCAAGAGTTTGGCGGGTCGGGTGCTGGAGTCGTTTGGCAGGGTGGTAGGCCGCTATGGTGTCCGATGTCAAGGATAGATGTTGTCACCAAAGGGGTCGGTTGTGATGCCGCAAGGCTGCCAGGCGATGTCGCAGGAACGAGCCGCCCAGCTGTTTTATGAGGCCCTGCCCGTGCCCCTGTGCTTGGTCGACAGCGACGGGCGCCTGGTGGCGATGAATCCCGCTGGGGAACGGTTTTGGCACATGCGGCTGCATGAGGTTGCGGGTGCACTGGCGGGGGACGTGCTCGGCATCCAGGCCGAGGGTGACGGTCGGGCTGAAGATCCGTTGACGCACGCGGCCAGCGGCTTGGTGGAACGGATCCCCTGCCGCATCACCGTTCGCGACGGGCAGACGCATGCGGCGCAGGTGGTCGGATCGCGCTTGCACAGTGAAGACTGCGAGTACACTGTCCTCGGGGTCGTTGATGTGCACGACATGGACAGTGTTGCGGATCCACCGCTTTGGGCGCTGATCGACCCGGTTACGAGGCTGGGCAACCGCCACCGGTTGGAGCGGGTGTTGGGGCGCTGGAA
>JAJZWQ010000221.1 GCA_021846605.1 Bacillota bacterium
TAGGTAGTGGAGGAACTCGCGCCGGTGGGGGTGATCGTCACCTGGCTCGTAGTGGCGCTGTCCACCACGCCGGTGGTGATCGAGGACGAACCGATCTTGTCGTAGTTCCCTATCGTAGGTGCTCCAGAACTATAGGACGCGGTCAGTTCGGTCTGATTCACCGTCCAGGTCGCGGGGTTGCTGCTCAGCAACTGTTGGGCCACCGGCACGTTCGTGGCGGCGTTGTACGCCATCTGGGCGATCTGGCCGCGGGTGGCGGGCAGATTGGCCACGAATCCGTTGATGTTGTTTGTCAGGCCGAGGGTGAACGCGGCGGACACGTAGTTGCCGGGCCAGGAGCCGGAGATCACGCCGGGGTGCGCATCGCCAATGGCGCGCAGCAGCATGGCCGCGGCCTGCACGTCCGTGACGTTGCCGTTGGGCAGGAAGGTCCCGTTCGGGAACCCGTTGATGATCCCCATATCACTGGCCACGTTCACGTAGCCCCAAGCCCACGTCGGGATGGTGCTGGCGTCGGTAAACGCGGGGGTCTCATCCGCCAAGGCGGCCGCGATGTTGCCCTCACCCACGAGGTTCACCACGATCTTGGCCATCTCGGCACGCGTCACAGGCAGGCCCGTGCCGAACAGGTTGTTGCCAATGCCGTTGATGACGCCCGCGTTGTACAAAGCGGTGATCGCGGCCGACTCGCCGCTGCCGGCGATGTCGGTGAAGGCCGGGCCTGAAACCGTCTGCGCGTTGGCCACGATGGCCGGCGCCACGGTTGCGAATACCATGGCGGCCGTACTCAGGCCGACAAGGTATTTCCGATATCCACGCATTCAGAAACCTCCCTTATGCGTTGGTCCGCTAGAGACCGGGGCCCAAGGCTCCGCAGCCGCCCCGTACCATCCCCTTTCGCGGTGTTACCTGCCATGAGTGGACACTTTCCGCCATGGCTACCAACACGGTTCATTCTGTGGGGTACCCCCCGGAGGGTCAAGCGCATCCGCGCAACCGTAACTGACCTGTAACGCTGGCGGCCCATGGCGTGGCGGGCCGCCAGCGCCCGCGTATCCGGTCGACGGGATGCCCGGCGAAATGCGCACGGGCGCGCCGGTCTGGATGGATTGGACCGCCGCCTCCGGCATGGCCACCACCATGCGGCCGTCCTAGCCGAAAAGGGCCGGAGGCACGCCCTCCAGCGCGGCATTGATCAGGTGCGTCAACTCGCGCAGGTGGGGTCGGGAGCGGTGCGCGTCCGCGACACGCTGCTGGGCGAGGTGTTGAGGGCCAGGGTGCCATGGGAGCCCGGGATCACCCCGTCGTGGCCCCCCCAGAGGGGCCGCGATGCCGCTGTGCAGCACGCCGTGGGCGCTGCCGGCAAAGCGCACGCGCACGATCGGCGTGTCCTCGTAGTTCACCCCGGTCAGGACCCGCCGCGCCCCCGTCGCGGACACCAACTCCGGCTCGCCCAGGATGGTACGCGTTGCTTTCAAAGGGCGGCCCCCGGAGTTCTCCCGCCGCTGCCGCCTGGTTGGGGGTCTCCCCAACTGCCCAGGCACCAGAGGGGATAGCGAACGGGGTACCGATCCGCCCTGCGCCCAAAAGGCGGTGGATGTGTGAACCCAGAGCGCGGCCGTTCACCAACGGCCCACCGATCCTGCCCGTTGATGCGCCTGCGCCCTGCCCACACCGTTTTTCCGGTGCGACCGGGCTGGGTCTCTGGGAAGCGGGCCTCCGTCCAGGCCTGGCTCCCGTCGACGTCCTGGCGGGCCGCCCCCGGGCTGCCAGCGCACTGCCACCGGGGCCCCCAACCGCCGAAGGATGTCCGCCAAAGCCTCGACACGGGCAGCCGGCGATGGGGTCCCGGAGAACAGCGGGACGGGGAGGCCGGCGAGGTCGGGTGGGGGGGCAAAAGCGGCAGCACGGGGCGCAGCCGGGCGGACGCGGGAACCCCAACGCCCGCTATCGCTCGAGGTTGATCCAGGCCCGCTCATCGGGGTCCAGGCGCACCTCCAGCGCCCCCACCGCCTCCCCCAGGTGTTCGACGCTGCCCGGGCCGATGATCGCGAAGACGTTGAGCCCGTCCTGCCGCAGCACCCACGCCAGGGCCAGCTGCGTGGGCGTGCAGCCCCGGCGCCGCGCCAGATCGCGCACGCGCCGCCGCCGCGCCCAGTTCTCCGGGTGGTCGTAGCGCTCAAACCGCCGACGCGCCTCGGGATCGTCCGGGTCGGCGCGGTCGGAGAAGAACCCCTCCGCCTGCGACGTCCAGCTGAGAAGCGGCAACCGGGTGCGCCGGTACCACGCCAGAGCGGCGTCGTCCCCGTGGAGGATCACGTGCCGCATCTCGGGGCGGTCGTGGGCAACGGCAAGCGCGAAAAAGGGACTGGAGGCCGCCAGCCCCTGCAGGCCGCGTTCGGCGGCGTAGGCATTGGCGGCCGCAAGACGCGCTGGCGCCCAGTTGGAGCCCCCCAGGGCATGCGCGCGCCCGGCGCGCACGTGCGCGTTGAGACAGTCCATCAGGGGGCCGACCGGAACGGCCGGGTCGTCCCGATGCAGCAGGTACAGGTCCACGTGGTCCGTCCCCAGCCGCGCCAGGCTTTCCTCCAGTTCGGCGTCTATGACCTCGGGGCGGACGCGCGGCGTGAAGTCGGCGGCGTGGTGGGCGCCCTTGGTGATCACAAACATGCGCTCCCGATTGCCGCCTGCGGCCAGCCACTGCCCCAGGACGCGCTCGCTGGCCCCGTCCCGCCCGTAGATGTGGGCGGTGTCCAGCGCCGTGCCGCCAACTGCCGCGAAGGCATCCAGCAGCGCAAACGCCCGCTCGGAGCGCTCCAGACTCAAGGGGCCGCACCCCAACACCAAGCGGGATACCGGCTTGGCGCTGCCGGGAATCTCCCCGTACTCCACCTTTATCCCCCCGTCCGGGCCAGGACCTGCGTCGCCCTTCCACCATGCGCGGGCGATCCCTGCGGGCCGGGGTCGGGTGGGGCCCGCCCCGGCGCCGTTCGCGTAGTTGCCCCCCGCCCCGGGTGATAGACTTGCGGCCAGCGGCGCCGTGCGCTCGCGGGGAGGCGGATTGGGATTGCGGTACCGGCGGTTGGGGACAAGCGCCCTGGTCACCTCGGCCCTGGGTCTCGGCTGCATGGGCATGTCCGACTTCTACGCTGACCGCGACCCCCACGAGGCGGCCGCGACCATCCATATGGCCATCGACCGCGGGGTCACCTTCCTGGACACCGCGGACATGTATGGCGTGGGGCGCAACGAGGAGCTGGTGGGGCAGGCGATCGCCGGACACCGCCACCAAGTGGTGCTCGCCACAAAATTCGGCAACGTCCGGGCCCCCGACGGCACCTACCTGCGCGTCGACGGCACTCCGGCATACGTACGCCAGGCATGCGAGGCAAGCCTGCGCCGCCTGAGCGTGGAGGCGATCGACCTCTACTACCAGCACCGCGTCGATCCCAAGGTGCCCATCGAGGAAACGGTTGGCGCCATGGCCGATCTCGTGCGTGAGGGGAAGATCCGCTACCTTGGCCTCTCCGAGGCCGCACCGGAGACCATCCGCCGCGCCCATGCCGTGCACCCGATCACGGCGCTGCAGACCGAGTATTCGCTGTGGACGCGCGACCCGGAGGAGAACGGGGTGCTGGCGACCTGCCGCGAATTGGGCATCGGCTTTGTGGCCTACAGCCCGCTGGGGCGGGGCTTTTTGACCGGCCGCATCCGGGGAAGCGGCGATCTGGCCCCCGACGACACGCGCCACGGCCACCCGCGCTTCCAGGGCGAGAACCTGGAGCAAAACCAGGCGCTGGCCGACCGCGTGCGCGCGTTTGCACGCGAGAAGGGCTGCACCCCGGCGCAACTGGCCCTGGCCTGGCTTTTGCGCGATCAGGATGTGGTGCCGATCCCCGGGACGAAGCGCCGGGCCTACCTGGAAGAGAACCTCGGGGCCCTGGAGGTAGACCTTACCGACGCCGAGGCGGCGGCGATCGCCGACGCGCTCCCGCCGGGGGCCGCCAGCGGGGAACGCTACCCGGCCGCGGCCATGCGCAACGTCCACCTCTGAAGCCGGTCAGGTGTCGGCAAGGGCGGGCGGCACGTCTCGGCGCAGCCAGCCGCGTGCCGCCATTGCCTCTGCCAGGCGCCCGACC
>JAJZWQ010000031.1 GCA_021846605.1 Bacillota bacterium
CGCTGCGGGCACCGGGAGAAGGCCAACCGTCCGAGTCGGGGCGACTTCCGCTGCCAGCAATGCGGCTTCTCCCTCCACGCGGACCTGAATGCGGCCAGGAACATCGGAGCCAACCACCTGGCCAGACTCGCTATACGTGGGACTGGCGGGCCGCTGTCAGGCGGCCTATCGCAGCACGATCCGGTAGCTGCAAGCCCCCGGCTTTAGCCGTGGGGTCCTGACCCGTTGTCCCCGGGGCTGGACTTCCGCTGCTGATCATCGACCTTGGCGGTGGGGCTGAGGACCGTAGCCGCGGTACTCGCCGGTGGTCGGGGTTCGGCAACATCCTGCGCTCCATAAAATAGGGGTCAGTCGGCAAAGGTGTCGCGGGCCGGTGCCACCGCCCCAGGACTTCCTTCCGGTGTCCACGAAAGATCCCCTGACCAGGCGGGCCCCGACCCGCTCGGTGAGGGGGCATGGTGGATGCGCGTCGGGATCCTGACTTTCTCGGACGGCCGTCCGTTCGTGGCGCGGGACGTGGAGGACACCAACCTCGGATTCCAGCGGCGACTGGCGCAATCGCTGGAGGCGGCCGGCTGCGAGGTCGTGGCGCCGGCGGCCAGCATCACGAGCGCGGAGGCGGCGCGGAACGAGGCCCTGCGCCTGGCGGCCGCCGGCTGTCAGTGCACGATCTTCAATTACGCGGTCTGGGCCTTCCCGCACTTTACGGCGATCGCCAGCCGCTTCGCCCCGGGCGCCCTGCTCCTGTTCTCCAACGTCAACCCGCAGTATCCGGGGCTGGTGGGCATGCTGGCGGCCGCAGGCGCCCTGGACCAACTGGGCGTCACGTTCGGCCGGGCCCACGGGGACATCGAGGAGCCGGCGGTCGCCGCGCGCGTCCTGGCCTTCGTGCGGGCGGCGTCCTGCGCCCGCGCGTTGCGCGGGGAACGGTTCGGGTTGTTCGGCGGGCGCCCCATGGGCATGTATACGGCGGTGGCCAACCCCGACCAGTGGATGCGCCAGTTCGGGATCGACGTGGAGCACATCGACCAGTGGGAGATCGTGCGCCGCAGTGCCGAGGTGCCGGCGGCGCGCGCCCAGGCGGGCCGTGCCTGGCTGGAACGCATCGCCCATGTGCATTACGACGGCAAGCAGTTGACCCCCGAACTGCTGGAGCGCCAGGTGCGCGCCTATCACGCCCTGCGTGCCCTGATCGCCGAGCACGGCCTGGACTTCTGCGGGGTCAAGGGCCAGCCGGAGTTGACCAACGAGTTCTGCACGATGGACGTGCCGGAGGCCTTTCTCAACGACCCCTACGACTGGGAGGGCCCCAAGCCCATCACGGTCTGCGCCACCGAGGCCGACATGGACGCGGCGCTCACCATGGAGATCTTCAAGCACCTGGCCGGCACCCCGGTGCTCTTCGCCGACGTCCGCCACTACCATCGGGACCGCGACGTCTTCGACCTGGTCAACTCCGGCGAGCACGCCACGTACTTCGCGGCGCGCAGCCTGGACCCGGCGGAGAACATGCCGCACGTGCACCTCTACCCGGAGGGCTTCTACTTCCCCGCCGGCGGAGCGTCGGTCCACCACTTGGCGGCCCCCGGCCCCGTGACCTTCGCACGCCTGGCCCGCCGCAACGGCGTGTACTGGATGGCGATCGTCCGCGGGGAGTTTGTGCGCTTCTCGCCCGAAGAGAACGAGACCCTCATGCGCCAGACAACGTACGAGTGGCCCCACGCCTTCGCTCGCCTGCACTGCCCAGCCGACACCTTTCTGGCGCGCTTTGCCAGCAACCACATCCACGGGGTGTACGGGGACTGGGTCAGCGAACTGCAGACGGTGTGCGCGCTGCTGGGGATCGAGGCGGTCCTGCTGGCGTAGCCGGCGCGGAGAGGGGGCGGGCCGGTGGCCGGTGAGCTGCTGGTGGGCATCGACATCGGGACCTACGGGTCCAAGGGCGTGCTCTGCCGCCCCGACGGGGTCGTGGTGCGTTCCGCGGAAGTCGAGCACGGGATGGACGTTCCGCACCCCGGATGGGCGGAACACGACGCCGATGCCGTGTGGTGGGCGGACTTCGCGCGCCTGGCGCGCGAGTTGGCCGGCGCCGCGCCTGCGGGGGCCATCGGCGGCGTCGGGGTCAGCGCCATCGGGCCATGCCTGCTCCCCCTGGACGCCGGGGGGCACCCGCTGGGACCCGGCATCCTCTATGGGGTGGATACCCGGGCCAGCACGGAGGTCGCCGAACTCACCGCCGCCATCGGCGAGGAGGGTCTTCTGGCCTCGGGCGGGATGCTGCTCAGCAGCCAGGCGGTGGGACCCAAACTCCTGTGGCTCCAGCGGCACGCACCCGAGGTGTGGGAACGGACGCGCTCGGTCCTCACCGCCAGTTCCTACGTCGTCTTCCGCCTGACCGGCGAGCAGGTGATGGATCCCCATACGGCCTCCCACTATAACCCCCTGTTCGATCTGGACGGGGTCCGCTGGGGCACGCCGTACAGCGACCGGGTGCCCGGCGCCGAACGCCTGCCGCGGTTGGGGTGGCCGACCGAGGTCGCCGGGCGCGTCACCCCGGCGGCGGCCGCCGAGACCGGACTGCCCGTCGGCACCCCGGTGGCCTGCGGAACGGTGGATGCCGCCGCCGAGGCCCTGAGCGTCGGGGTGTCCGCGCCGGGAGACATGATGCTGATGTATGGCACGACCACGTTCTTCATCCTGGTGACGCCGGGGCCCGTCCGCCAGCGCGGGATGTGGTCCACGGCGTACTGCCTGCCGGGGATGTATGACCTGGCGGCGGGGATGGCCACCACCGGTGCCCTGACCCGCTGGTTCCGCGACCGGCTGGCCCCGGATGCCGGGGGCTACGCGGCGCTGACCCGCGAGGCCGAAGCCGTGCCGGCGGGCGCCGAGGGCCTGGTGGTCCTCCCGTATTTCAGCGGGGAACGCACGCCCATCCAGGATCCCGACGCGCGCGGCGTCATTGCCGGCCTGACCCTGGCCCATGGCCGTGGGCACCTCTACCGGGCGCTCCTGGAGGGGACGGCCTACGGGGTGCGACACAACCTGGAGGCGATCGCGGCCCTGGGGGCCGACGTCCGGCGGATCGTGGCCGTCGGGGGTGGGACCCGGAGCCGTCTGTGGGTGCAGATTGTCTCGGATGTGGCCGGGGTGGCGCAGGAACTCCCCGCGCGGACCACGGGCGCCGCCTATGGCGACGCCCTGCTCGCCGCGTGGGCCGTGGGTCTGGCCCCGGGCCTGGAGGCGCTCTCCCAGTGGGTCCAGCCGGGGGAGACGGTCCACCCCGCTCCGGAGCGGACCGCACGCTACGATCCGTACTACCGGGCCTACCGCGCCCTGTATCCGGCGACGGCCGAGCAGTGCCACGCCCTGACCCGGCTCGGCCGCCCCGATTAGCGGGTGCGCGCCAACGCGCGATGTCCGCGTGGGCTTCCCCGCCGCGCGCCGCCGGTCCTCGCGGGCCCGGACCCGCCGTTCAAGGAGCCACCGCAACCCATGCAGTAGTGCCACTCGGTGTGGACCGGACGCCCGCACCAGGGGCAGAACTGTCCGCGCAGTTGCAACTGGGGTCTGCCGGCCCGCCGTTGCGGAACGAAGCGTGACCCCTCGCGTCCCGCCGGCAGGATCGCGATGTGCCCTTCGGAGGCGAGCCAGTGCGCCGCGCGCCGCACCTGGTGTTCCTCGACCCCGAGGGTGCGGGCCAGGGTCCGCAGGCGGATGCGGAGGCCACCCGTGGCCTCCGCGTCCACGACCAGGGAATGGAGTCGCTGTACGAGCGGGGAGCCGTCCGGTTCGCTCCGGGCGACGAGACTACGCGCCAAGTTCCTCACCCCAGTTGATGGTTACACCCTATTTTAAACGTGCCGTCGTGTCCAAGACAATCGCAAAGGCCAGAAAGCAGCCGCCAGGATTGCTCAGGACGCGATGTGCCCGCAAGTGCGCAGTCTTGACGCCCTTGGTGCTGCCGCGTATCCTGACGCGGGTTTATCCCCAACCCGGCGATGGGGCTCGCCGTCAAGGCTGCCGCGGCGGCAGTGATAGCTCCTCCCGCGTGGTCGCCTGCGGATCACGCCACGGTAGGAGGGGATTGGTTCTGTATCTGGAGTCGGTCGCCGGGGTCGCGCTTGCTGGCGCGGCCGGTGCCTTGGCGCGCTATGGACTGGGCCGGGCGTTGCAGTCGTGGTCTGCCGAGTTTCCCTGGGGAACTCTCATCGTGAACGTGAGCGGCTCTGTGGCCATCGCCATGGTGGCGGCCCTGGCGCTGCGCGCCGGCGCCCTGGCGCCGTTCCTCCGCCTGGAGGTGATGACGGGGTTCGTCGGCGCCTACACCACATTTTCGACCTTCACCCTGGAGACTGTGCTGCTGGCGCAGTCGGCGCCGCTCCGCGCGGGCGTCTATCTGGTGGGAAGCACCGCCGCCGGGCTGGGGGCGGTCTGGCTGGGAGGCGCCCTCGGCGGCGCCCTGCACTGAAGCCGTACTGCGGGAAAGCCCGATGTACGGAAGTTTAGGGGGGAGGGCGGAAACCAGCCATGGCGGCGGAATGCGACACTCCGGGCACCGAAAGGCCGGGGCAACGGACATCAGAGCCTAAACCCCAGGCGCCACCGTTCGAACCGGCACGAGGCCTGCGGTACGTGTATATCGCCCTGGGGGGCGCGCTCGGAACACTGGCCCGGTGGGGGCTGGAGGTGGCGCTCCTGCCGCACGCCGCCCTGCCCCTGGGCACGCTGGCGGCCAACCTGAGCGGCAGCTTCGGCCTGGGGTGGGCCTTTTCCTATACTCTGCAGGTGGGCCTGGACCAGGATGTCCGCCTCGGCGTCGTCACCGGGGTCTTCGGCGGCTTCACCACCTTCTCGACGTGGATGGCCGGCACCGCGGCGCTGGCCGGGCACAGCACGGGGTTGGCGGTCGTCTATCTGGTGCTGACCCTGTTCGGCGGTGTCGCGTGCGCCCTGGCCGGAATGGCGCTGTCCCGGAGGGCGACCGGGGAGAAGGGGAATGGCGCCCATGTCTGAATCGAGCCGCTGGAAACGCGTCCGTGTGTACCTGAGCGAGGGCGACCGCTGGGAGGGGAAGCCCCTGGAGGGTGCCATCGTTCGGCGCGCGCAAGAACTCGGGCTGGCGGGCGCAACCGTCCTGCGCGGCGTCGAGGGCTACGGCGCCCACCATGCCGTGCACAGCAGCCACCTGGTCGAGGTGGCCGACCACCTGCCGCTGATCGTGGAAGTGGTCGACGCGGCGGAAGCCGTCGCCCGCCTCCTGCCCGTACTGGACCACATGGTCGCCGAGGGATTGGTCACGGTCGAGGACGTGACCGCCACGCTCTATCGGCGGCGTACCCCGGGGTGACGCCCCCGACCGACGGGAGGAGCGCGAGATGCCCGGACTGGACGACTCCGGCGCCACCTTACAGGACCTGCAGGCTTTCCTGCAGGCACCGGGCTGCGCCGTGTGCCGCGCCGTCCTACAGTCGGCCGACCGGTATTTCTCCACGCTGCTGTATGAGGGCGCCAACGACCCCGAGGTGCACGCGCGCTTTGAGGCGGGCGGCGCCTTCTGCGCCGCGCACGCCGCCGTCCTGGCCGAGCGCCGCGACCCTTTGGCCACCGCCCTGATCTACGGGAACCTGTTGCGCCAGCGCCTGCGAACCCTGCAGCGCGGGCGTGCCGCCCGCGCCCTGCCGTCCCCGGGGCTGGACTGCCCCGCCTGTGCCATCGAGCGCGAGAGCGCGGAACGCGCCATCGCTGTCTTCGCCGCCGGCCTGAAGGGCGGCGCCCTGACCGCCGCCTGGCAGGCATCGGCGGGCCTGTGCTGGCCGCACTTCGTGTCGGCGCGGCGCCGACTTGCCGGTCGCGCGCGCGCCACCCTCGAAGAGGTGGAGACCGGCGCACTGGGGCGCCTGGACGCCGAAGTGCAGGCGCTGATCGACAGCTTCGACTACCGCAGCACCGCCGAACGCACGCCGCAGATCGCATCGGCCTGGCGCCGGGCGGTGGATGCGGTGGTCGGCCGGCCGGTGGCCGCAGCGGAACGCACGGGGGGTGGGGGCGCCGCGCGCGCCGCCCCCACCCCCGCGGCTGAAGCGCCGGCCGGCCCCGGCCGCGTGTCCCAGCAAGTGCCAACCCAGTAGAGCCATAAACGGGACGTGAACTGCTCACACTCCCGCTTGGGTGGACCTCGTCCGCCGAGATGTGAGGAGGGAAACGCGATGGCCCAGGGGCAGTCCTCGAATCGGGTTCTTGTGCGCGAAGCCGCGCAGTTCCTGGATCAGTTCAAGTATGAGGTCGCGCACGAGATCGGTGTGAATGCGCCCGCCGACGGCTATTGGGGCGACCTGCCCGCGCGGCAGTGCGGGGCGGTCGGCGGACACATGGTCCGGCGCATGATCGAGTTGGCCGAGCAGCAGCTCGCGGGCCGGAGCGGCACGGCCGGGGCCGGCCGGACCCTGCGCTAGGAGATCTGCGGGCGATAGGGGCGGCCGGCATCTGCTGGCCGCCCTGCCCTGTTCGGCGCGGTGCCTACCGCCAACCGCCGCCCATCCTGCCGATGCCCATCCCGCGCCGAACAGCCCGCCGAGAAGGTCCCCGACGAGGTTCCCCACCACATGGCGGCGAGCAGGGTGCCGAAGCCCATGCCGCCACCCATCCCGCCGCCCATGCCGCGGCTCGTCCGGGCCCCGCGGTCCTCGTAGTCGCGATCACGGGAGACCGGGTGGATCCCCGGGTTCCAGTCCCGGTCCGTACCGGATGCCTCATCCGGCTCTTCGGAACCCTCCGTGTCGGGGGCGCCTGTGGCGATCCCGACACGGAGGGTTCCTGCGCCGCGGGCAGATATCGTAGTAGAAGCGCTCTGCCTGCTCGTGCACGTCCTGGGAGACATGCTGGCTGGACCGCAGGGCGCCCAACACCTGATCCGCCACCCCGTGTGGGCGGCGGTCAGCCGCAGTACCGCCCCGCGCAGCCCCGGCTCCTCGCTGCGGGTCCCCACGACCTCTGCCGTTTTCCGGGCGGTGCGCTGCATGGCCAGCAGGTGCTCGATCGGACAGTTCTGCTTGGGTTCGTAGCGGGGGCCAGGCAGGATCGGCAGGGCGGCCGTCGCGCTGCCCGGATAGGCCATCTCCTGGCGTACCGCCGTCACCAGTTCGGGGACCCGGAGATAGAAGGACTGGGCCTGGACGAAGGTCACGCGCGGCAGGTGCCGCGGGTGATCCCGATCGGCGAACGCATCGAGTACGAAGGAATCCGCGAAGGTTGACCAGGGCGTCGACGCCGGCGAAGTAGCAACGGGCGCGGCCAAGGTCGCCCTTGCCGGCCGCCTCCGCCGCCCTGATCTCCTCCTCTAGGTCGAAGACTGCGGCGCCGATGCGCCGCAGTTCGGCCAGTTTCTCCACCAGCGGATCTGCGGCGTGTGCGTACCGCAGGCCCGGGCCAGTTCCTCGTGTAGTGCTTCCCGCAGGCGCACGGGGCAAACGTCCCCCTTTTTGCGCCTGTGCGCCCGTACTGTACTGCTTCCGGGCTGGGCGCAGGGGAAGCGTCCACGGTGGGCCCCGTCAGGCCGTGTCGTCCTCGCGCCGCGCGACCAGGGTGATGCTGGGGAAGGCCATGGTGCGCTCGGACGGGGAGGTGTGCGCGAAGAGTTCCGGCAGGCACTCCTCGAAGGCCGCGCGCCCGGTGGCCTTCTCTTCGGCGGGCAGGCCCTCGGAGAGCAACCCGGCGAAGTCGACCTGCCGCAGGGACACGGCCGAGATCTCGAGGGTCGGAAACTCCATGGCCTCACGCCCGAAGCTCCGGCGCTCCACGACCAGCCCGGCCGCGCGCAGCAACCGATCCATCTCCGTTTCCCGCGGAAAAACGTGGCGGAAGGGGAGCCCGTGGGCGGCCAGTGCCCTCCGGACCTGGGCCAGCGCCTCCAGCCAGCAACGGGGCCACTCGAACTCCAGGCCCGTGGACAGGGCCACGCGTCCGTTGGGGCGCGTCACCCGGGCCATCTCGCGCAGGGCGAGTTCCGGGCGGGTGAAGTGCAGGAAGGCCGCACCGAGCACGAGGTCCGCCCCGCCCGACAGCAAGGGGAGGCTCTCGGCCGGCGCCGGCACAAAGCGTAGCCAGTCCAGACCCGCGGCCCGCGCACGGTCGGCCGCGCGCTGCAACTGGCCCTCGGAGGGATCGGTGACCAGGAGTTGGCCCCGCGGGCCGATGGCCTCGGCCAGTCCGCCGTCGATGGTGATCCGCCCCGTGCCGGCCCCGACCTCGACCGCGGCACTCCCCGCCTCTGGGGCGACGAAGGCCACAAACTCGCGCGCCTGGTGCGCCGCCCGGGTGTATTGGGTGCGGAAGTGTTCCTCGAACTCGGGACCGAACTCCACAGCCAGGGAGCGGCTCGACGGGGAGACCTGCGTGGAGGTGGTGCGCAGACGCGCCCGTCCCGTGCGCGTCAGGAGCAGTTGTCCGCCGCCCTGGCTGCGCAGGAGGCCCCCCTTTCCCTCCTGCAGCGCGTCGGCCGCCTCGCGCACGGCGTCCAGCAGGGTGCCGGGGGTGTACGACGCGCTCCCGTGGCTGAGCCGGGGCAGGAGGGGGAGGAGGGCGGCAGGCGCGCGGCCGACCACGGCGTCGGCCGCGGCCTGCCCCAGGCGCCCGGCGGCGTCCTCGGAGAGTCCTGGGAGCACGACCAGGAATTCGTCCCCGCCCCAGCGCAGGCAGAGGGAGTCACGGGGCGCCTGCTCAAGGAGCACGCTGCCCACCAGTGCCAGGACGCGGTCGCCCGTGGGCGCTCCGTAGAGCTGGTTGACCTCGTCGAGATCATCCAGGTCGAGGAAGAGCACGGCCCCGCTCCCGCCGTTCCAGTGGCCGAACTCCCGCTGCCAGCGGTAGCGGTTGGCCAGACCCGAGCGCGGATCGCGCAGCATCCATGCCGGGGGTTCGCGCTGCGGTTCGCCCCCCTCCTCGCCGACGATCGCGATCACCGTGAATGCACGGCCCTCCGACGCGAGGATGCTTCCCACGATCTGCGCGGCGTGGGTGACGCCGTCCCGCGTGGCGACTTGGCACGGCACTCGCTGCCGCAGCAGGATGGGAAGGGCCGTCGCCGTGAGCCATTCGGTCAGGTCGGAATGGTCGCGGGGAAGGATCCCGAGCACATCGGTGGCGCGGCGGCCCGCCACCTCGTCCAGGGTGAGGCCCCAGAAGGCCTGGCCGTATGGGTTGAGCGAGACCACATGCCCGGTATGGTCCAGGATGGCCAACGGAATCGACACTGCGGCATACAGCGCCTGTTCCAAGCGGTTCCTTTCGATCGTCCCCTCATCCCCGGCCGGCATCAGCATCGCCTCCAGGATCGCTGGAGTTCCGCCGCGCGGACAGGCGCCACAGCGCGGTACCATGCCCACCGCTTCCACCCATTCTCATCACGTGGGAATTCCTCCCCATCCCGGTGCCTCCTGCCGCAGAGTGCAAAGACGTGCGCGCGCGGCCCCGGACGGCCGCTCGCGGCTCCCCACGGGGAGGAAGCGAGCGCCCCCGGTTGGGGGAAATGTCCCGGATCGTCCGTGTGTGGGTGGCGGCCGGGTGCGGTCCGCTGGTGAAGGATGCGCGCTCCAGGGATGCGACGGCGCCAGCCCCCGCCCGGATGGCGGGGCCGTGCTGATCAGCGAGTTGTTCGGTCGGAGTGTCGGTCCTCGGTGGGGGGGCTTCGAGCGCCCTTCACCGGCGCCGCCCATGGCGCATGCACCCGGAGAGGGCCGGCGGGCGCCGAAACACGCCGCCCGGGTTCGACCATGCCGGACCCCTGTGGTATCCCCAGCAGGCGGAGCACGTGCCCGCCCGGGGCCCCCGCTCCTCAGAGGAGCGGGGGCATCTCGGGCGGCGGCTCACCTGCCGTTTTCTGCCAGACCTTGCCCAGAGCACCGGCCAAGCCGGCCAGGCCGGCCAGGTCGGTGGGGAGCAGGACCGTCTTGTCTGTCGGCCCGATCGTCTGGCGGATCGTCTCCAGCCCCTGGACCACCAGCAACTGATCGGGCTTGAACCCGACCTCCGCGATCTGGCGCAGGCCCTCGGTCTGGCCCCGGCGCACGGTGACGACCGCCTCGGACTCGCCCTGCGCCTCCAGGATGCGGGCCTGTCTGGCCGCCTCGGCGGCGAGGATGATGGCCTGCCTTTCGCCCTCGGCTCGCAGGATGGCCGACTGCTTCTCTCCCTCGGCCTGGGTGATGGCCGCCCGCTTTGTCCGTTCGGCGATCATCTGCTTCTCCATGGCGGCGCGCACATCCGGCGGCGGATCGATGCTGCGCAACTCGATGCGGTTCACCTTGACGCCCCACTTGTCCGTGGCGGCGTCGAGGTGCTGCTGCAGGAGCGCGTTGATCCGCTCCCGGGAGGTGAGGGTGGCGTCCAGGGTGGTGTCTCCGACCACGTTGCGCAGGGAGGTCATCACCAGGCGCTCCACGCCGACCGAATAGTCGGTGATCTCATAAATGGCGCGCTTGGGGTCGATGACCTGCAGGTAGACCACCGTATCGATGGAGACGGTGGCGTTGTCCGCCGTGATGACCGGCATGGGCTTGAGTTCGCGGGGGTTCTCGCGCAGGTCGACGCGGGCGCGCACCACGTCGATGAACGGGATCAGCAGGTGGAGGCCGCTGTCCATCGTGGCGTGGTACCTGCCCAGCCGCTGCACGAGCGCCGCCTGGGACTGCACCACGATGAGCGTGGACCGCCAGAGGAGCAGGAGGACGAGCAGCAAGATCACAACGATGAGGATGACGCTGCCGGTACCCATACGACCGCCCCCCGCGCGGAATGGCTACAGATGCTCAACTTCGGCGCCCGGCGGACCGGGAGCCGCCGGGGCGACCTCCAGCGTGGCGCCCGAACTCCCCACCACGGTGAGCGGCGTCCCCGGAGTCCACAGCGCGCCCGTCCGCAGACGCGCCCGCCACTCCTCCGCTCCCACCCGGACGCGGCCCAGGCCTTCGTCGTCGAACGGCACCTGGACGTGGGCCGTGGAGCCGACCAGCGCCGCAACGTTGGTCTCGTCGGCGTCCCCGGCCCGCCCCCGGACCCGGCGCAGTAGCTGTGGACGCAGCAGCCAGAGGCCGAGTACGGCCAGGAGCCCGAAGGTGACCAGCGTGAGGGCCAGGGACGGGAAGAGCACATCCACGGCGGCGGTCACCAGCGCGGAGGCTCCGAGGACCGAGAGCACAAAGGCGCCGTGAAACACCTCCAGCAGCATGAGGATGACACCCAACCCGGCCCACTCCCATGGGTGCACGGGCACCACCCCCCGGTCCCACGAATTGTATCACCCGCCCGGCCGCGCAGGCTATGCCCGCGCGCGCCCCCAAAAGGGCCGGTTGCGTCCCTGGCGCCATCGTGCACCATGGGGAGGGACGCGTCCGGAGCCGGCCCAGGGGAAAGGGAGATTCCATGCCGCACCGGCTGTTTTCGCCGTTCCGTCTCCGCGGACTCACGCTGCGCAACCGCATCATGGTGTCGCCGATGTGCCAATACTCCGCGCTGGGCGGGGTCCCCGGCGACTGGCATCTGGCCCACCTGGGCAGCCGGGCGACGGGCGGCGCGGGCCTGGTGATGGCCGAGGCCACCGCCGTCGAGCCGCGGGGCAGGATCTCACCGGCCGATACCGGGCTCTGGGACGACCGCCAACTTGACGCGTGGAGCCGCATCAATGCCTTTGTCAGCGCCCAGGGGGCCGTTCCCGGCGTCCAACTGGCGCATGCCGGCCGCAAGGCGAGCGTCGCCCGTCCCTGGGACGGCGGCCAGCCGTTGAGCCCGGGGGAGGGTGGTTGGCTGCCGGTGGTCGGTCCCACCGGAGAGCCCTTTGCCCCGGGTTACGCCGATCCGACGGAGTTGGACGCCGACGGGATCGCCGTGGTGGTGCGCGCCTTCGCCGCCGCCGCCGAACGTGCCCACGCGGCCGGGTTCCGCGTGCTCGAGGTGCACGCCGGCCACGGATACCTGCTGCACGCGTTCCTCTCGCCGCTGGTCAACCGTCGCGCGGACGCTTACGGACAGGACCGCCGCCGGTTCCTGCGGGAGGTGGTCGCCGCGATTCGGCGGGTGTGGCCCGAGTCGCTGCCGCTGTTCGTGCGGCTGTCCTGTACGGACTGGATGCCGGGGGGGATCGACGGCGACCACACCGTGGAGACCGCGGCCCAGGTCCGCGAACTGGGGGCGGACCTGATCGATTGTTCTTCTGGAGGCGCCGTGCCGGGCGCGCCGGTCCCCGCGCTGCCCGGGTACCAGGTGGACTTCGCCCGCCGCGTGCGGCAGGAGGCGGGGATGGCCAGCGGTGCCGTGGGCCTGATCACCGAGCCGGCCCAAGCCGAGGACATCCTGGCGCGCGGCGATGCGGATCTCATCGTCATGGGCCGGCGCCTGCTCTCCGACCCGTACTGGCCGCTGCACGCCGCCCGCGCGCTCGGGGCCGCCGTGGACTGGCCCGTACAGTATCTGCGCGCCCGCGATTGACCCCGTCAGTGCGGGTCGGGGTCGGCCAGAAAGCCGGTGCGGGCGGCGACGCGTTCCAGCCGCTCCCGCAGGCCGGGCTGCGTTGTCGCGATGCGCGGGGCCTGCGCCGAGCGCGACCACATCGCTGTCAGGTGGCCCAGTGCGTCGGGGGCGAAGGCGTCTTCACCGGGGCGGCCCTCGGCTCCGTCCTCGGGCAGTGGCTGCCCATCCGTCTCGCCGAGCGCAGGGTGCTCATCGCCTGTGGGGCCGCGGCGGGCATGACGGGGATCTTTGGTACGCCCGCCGCTGCGGTGCTCCTGCCCTGAGGTCGGCGCGCCCGCTGACGGGACCGGGAGGGGGAGGTCCGCATGGAGGGCGAGGGGCTGGCGCCCGAGGTTGACGAGGCCACCTACCGCGCGCACGCCCGCTTCCGGTATATGCTGCGTCGCTTTCTTCGCTTCAGCGCCGAACAGGCACGCCGGCACGGCATCACCCCCGAGCAGCACCAACTGCTGCTGGCGATCCGCGCCTCGCGCCGCGGGTGGCTCCTGGTGGGCGAGGTGGCCCGGGTCCTGCTCGTGTCGCCGCACGCCGCGGTGGGGTTGGTGGAGCGCGCGGCCGCGCACGGCCTGGTGCGCAAGGAGACCGACCCCGAGGACCGCCGCCGCGTCCGGGTGGCCCTGACCGCGTCGGGGGAGGATCTGGTCGCGCGCCTCACGTGGGAACACTGCAGCAGGTTGCGGGCGCTCTGGCGGCGGATTCCCGCCCCCCGTTGAGGCGATGCGCTTGAGGCGGATCCGCCGTTGACAGATCGGCGTATACCGGTAAAATGCGGATATCAGCGGGCATAAACGCGCTGGGAGGCCGACCCTCGTCCACAGGCGCCAGCGCTCTGGGCTGACGGCGAGCGACGAATCGGTGCTTTACTATCTGGGCCCCGGTACGGGGCCCTCCCTCTCTTGTGCTGGGGGCGGGTCATGGATCGCTTCGCGATCTTCGTGGACGCCGGATACCTCCTCGCCGCCGGTGGCGCGCTGTGCTGCGGGACCACCAAGCGCGAATCGCTGGCATGTGACTACCGCCAACTCGTTGCGCACCTCACGCGCTGGGCGGCCGGGCAGTGCGGCCTGCAGTTGCTCCGCGTGTATTGGTACGACGCCGCGCGAAACGCCCAACCAACCACCGACCATCTCTTGGTGGCCGACCTCCCTGATGTCAAACTCCGTCTGGGACGCCTGTCTGGCAGCGAACAGAAGGGCGTGGACTCGCTCATCGTGCGCGACTTCATCACCTTGGCGCGCGAACGGGCGATGGTGACGGCCTTCCTGGTCGGCGGCGACGAGGACCTGCGCGAGGGTGTGGCCTATGCCCAGGACTTCGGCGTCCGCGTCAGCGTGGTCGGTGTGCAGGGCGCCGAGGCCAACCAGGCCCAGACGCTGGTGCGGGAGGCCGACGAGCACATCGTTCTGCCCCGCGCGTTCTGGGAGCCCTGGTTTCAGCGCCGGGAGCCGCTCTGGATTCCGGAGGGACCGCCCGCGGAGGCCGAGACGGCCTATGCGGTGGGGCTGGACATCGCGCGGGGCTGGCTGGCGGCGGTCAGTCCGGCCGAGGCGGCATCCGTTGTCGCCAACCGCCCCGTCGTGCCCCGCAACGTCGACGTGCTGCTGTTGCGTGGGGGCAGCGACCGGTTGAAAAGCGTCGACCTGGACGAACCGACACGACACGAACTGCGCCGCGGTTTCTGGGACGGCCTGCTGCAGGCCCAGGCACCCGCTGGCGCCTGAGGGCGAAGTCCTCCCGGTATCCCGGGGGGGCCGCCCCGCCGCAAGACGGGGGACGGCCCCGGCACGCGGCGACCCCGTCCACCCGCGGGATCATCCTGATGGGGCTACGCTGGATTTCGCGAGTGTGTGGTCGGGGAGACCGCGAAGCAGCCGTTCATGTTCAAGGTGTCAAGGTGTACTCCCGAGCACTGTGCTGAAGATCGGCAGTATTGGTACCCACGCCAGCCGGCTGCTCAGGCTCCACCACTTCGAGCACCACGACGGCCTCGACCTCCAGCACGAACGCCGAGTTCACCGCGAGCGCCTGGTGCCGAAACGTGGCCAACAGCCGGTACCTGTTGCTGCCGGATGTGGAGGTGCCGCAACTGGCCAGCCACGTGCTGATGCGCCCCTTGACAGGTTCCGGGAGGATGTGCGAACCATAATGGGGGTGCTCCTACGATGCCAACTGCTAGGAGTCTGCGGCAAAAGGGGTGGGTGCGCACTGCAGATACTATATGCAGTATGTCCGCGCCTCTAAGAAACCTACAGCCGGCTTTTACTCTCGGCCACAGGGGCCTTTTGCATCGGGCTGCTAGGACGGGTGTGCGGCGGCCTACGCCGTCGTGGACGGCACTGGGTGCCGAGGTACTGTGCATACTCATGTCCAAGGACAAACCCCTACCAACCGAGGCAGAGTCCACATCGACCATCTACTTGGGCGACTTCAGCCTGCCGACAGGGCAGGTCCTCACGCATGGCGGGCAAGCACGTCCCGGCCAAGGGCAAGCGCTTCCCGGCCATCAGGCTTAAGAGGCGTGAGTGGCGTGAAAACAGGCATTTGCGAGCCTGTCCGCAAGGTTGGAGTTGAGTCGGCGCATCGCCGACCTGTAGGTGCACCAATGATCTGAGTACTCCGACGCCTCAGAAGACATCCGCCATGGACCAGCCGGACCGCAGCGCGGGGCCGCGGAACGCCCGCAGTGGTCGGCAGGCGCGAGTGGGGGAGTGCGTGTGCGGCCCAAGGCCCCCTTCCTTCCGCGCCGGAACCGCCTCCGGCCACTGGTCATCGCCGCCATCGGCGGCGTGCTGCTGGCGGGCTGCGCGCTGGTGGATGCCGCACCCCCGGCGGTGACGCTGACGGTGAACACGGCCAAGCACAGCTACGCGGTGCCCACCGATTTCAGCGGGCTCAGCTTCGAGACCGGCTCCGAGCGTCCCGGCAACGGCAATGTCTTGGGCTACCTCTTCTCCCCGGGAGATACTCGCTTGGTGACGCTCTTCCAGAACCTCGGCATCCAGAGCCTGCGCATGGGCGGGGGCTCGGTGGACGACGAAACCCCGCCGGGGATCGGGCCGGACGGCTATGCCGGGATCGACAGCCTGTTCCAGTTCGCCCAGGCGGCCGGCGTGCATGTCATCTACTCGCTGCGCCTGCTCGACCCGGCCAAGAGTCCCGTGCCGAACCTCAAGGCCACAGACGCCGCGATTGCCGCCCACATCTGGAGCAAGTACCGGTCCCTGGTCAGCGCCTTGGCGATCGGGAACGAACCGGACTGGAACTCGTATCATCACTCCGACCCGCGGATCACCGGCTACCCGTCCTACTTGGCGGACTGGCGTGCGTTCGCCGCCGCCATCCTGACCGCTGCGCCGGGGGCGCGATTCGTCGGACCGGACACCGGCGCTTACACCCCCCTTACGTACTACGACGGCGAGTCCTGGACCCAGTTGTTCGCGGATGCGGAGAAGGGGTCGGGGATCATCGCCGCGGTGACCCAGCACGATTACGTCGGTGGCGGCCCGGGAACCACCACCGCCCAGCAGGCCATCGACAACATGCTCTCCCCGCAGTGGGTCAACGGTACGACGATCGCCCAGGGACCGCAGGGACCATCGACGTACACGCCCTATCCCTGGCTGTATGCGCACAACCTGGCGCCGGTGCTGCAGGCGGGATTGCCCTATCGCATCACGGAGGCCAACGACTACCTGACCGGGGTCCCCGGCGCCAGCAACAGCTTCGCCTCGGCGCTCTGGGCCCTGGACTACATGCACTGGTGGGCAGAGCATGGCGCCGCCGGGGTCAACTTCCACAACAAGCAGTGGCTGTATACCGACACCATCGTTCCCAACCCCGACCCGTGCGCCGCCTTCTGCGGGGGCTTCCGCACCGCGCCAAAGGGATACGGGATCAAGGCTTTCAGCGTGGGGGGGCACGGCTACGTCCTGCCGCTGACGGTGGGCAACCCACAGGGGAAGGATGTCACCGCCTACGCTGTGGGCGCGGGCGGGGTGGTGTATGTCACCATCATCAACAAGATCCAGGGGTCGGCCGCCAGTGGTGGGGTGACGGTCAGCGTCCAGACCCCCGGCCTGAGCGTGGCCAACGCCGCGGAGATGGTGATGACCGACGGCCACCCGGGCGATGCGGCGCTCACCACGGCCACCCTGGGAGGGGCCCCGATCACCGCCACCGGCCGGTGGTTGGGCGTGTGGACCCCCCTGCCGCCGGAGCGTGACGGCCGCCTGACCCTCACGGTTCCAGGCACGACCGCGGTCGTGCTCAAACTGCGCGCGGCGGGCGCCGATGCGGGGTCCGTGCAGATGCAGCAGGACGGCGCCCTGCAGGTGCTGGGCACCGGTGCCGGCGGGGCGGTCATGGCGGACGCGCAGCAGGCTCCGGGCGCCCCTCTGGCCGGAACTTTCAGCTGGCAGGGCTGGACCGCCCTGCCGGCCGGCGTCGCCGCAACCGGCGGCGTCACGGTGGCCCGCAACCTGGACAACACTCTGCAGGCATTTGTGCCGGGCCCGGGTGGAGCGGTGTATACCAACAGGCAGGTGGCCCCGGACGGCGCCTGGGGGCCGTGGCAGGACCTCGGGGGGACGCAACTGGCCCACTTGGTGGCCACGACCAACGCCGACGGCAGCCTGAGCGTGTTCGGCATCGGGCGGGGCGGGGTCCTGTACGTGGACAGCGAGAACGCCCCCGGGGTGGGATGGTCCGGGTGGGTTGCGCTCGGCACCCGGCAGATCGACCCCGGCTTTGCCGTGGGCAAAAATCCAAACGGGCTACTCGAGGTTTTCGGCGTGAGCGGTGACGGCCACGTGTGGGCGGATGCCGAGTCCACCCCTGCCGCCTGGGGGACCTGGACGGACCTGGGCGGGGGCGTCGGTCCGGAACTGGCGGTGGGACGCGACCTGGGCGGTGGACTGGAGCTCTTCGGCGTGGATAGTGGCGGCAGGCTCTGGCGGGACTGGCAGCGGACGCCCGGCGGCGCCTGGCGGGGGTGGAGCGCCCTTCCGGGGGAGCAACTGAGCTCCGGCATCGTGGTGGGCCAGGACGCCCAGGGGCGGCTCACGGTGTTCGGCTTGGCCAAGGGTGGTGCGGGTGCGGTCTGGAGCATCTCCCAGCGCACTCCGGGCGGGGCATGGGGTCCGTGGAGCGCGGTGGGCGGAACCGGCATGCGGGGCCCGCTGGCGGTGGGCAACACGGCAAGCGGCGCGATGGAGCTCTTGGCGACGGGCGCGATCGGCGACGTCTGGTCCAGTGGACAGACCGCTGGCGGCTGGAGCGCCTGGACCGACCTGGGGGGATCCGGCATCCGGCTGGGTACCGGGTCCTGACGGCGGCGCCACCGGGGGCGAAGCACGTCACGGTATTCGTCCGCGACCGGTCAGGTGTCTGCCGGCCACCGTTGCGCCGTGGTCGGCGTGGTCCGTCGTCTTGGCTGACCACCTCCACCGGGACCCCGGCGCCGGCACTGGCGCTGGCACTGGCCCTCAGCACGCGTCGGCGGCCCGGCCGGCCTCGTGGTGGAGGACGTTTCCCGCGTCCTCGGCACAGGCGGACTCCGGGAGGGGGCGCTCCGGAGTGTTCTCGGTAAACATCCGGAGGGGGCCACCACCTGAAGTTCGGCCGCCGGCGGGTTCTGCGGCCGGGTGGGCGCTCCGCTTGCGGGCCCCTGGCCAAGCCGGCGGCGACCAAGACCAAGATTCTCCTGGTGTGGCAGCCGTGGCGGGTGAAATGGGAGAGCGGCCGGAACCAGATCTTCGACAATTACGCGGAGCCCTTCCGCAAGCTCTACCCCGGCGCCGACATCAAAGTGTTGGCCCCGAACACGGGATCCGACGACACCCTCGTGCAGACCGAAATCGTGGGGGACACCCGAACTGGACGACCACGGAGGCCGCCACCCCTCCCGTTCGTATCGCCGCCGACGCAGTGCGCCCGATTCATGCGGACGCCCGTACCACCAGGCGTGCCGGGGCGGCCGTCCATGCCGGCGCGCTTGACGCCGCCAGCAGCCGCCCCACCCCGGCCAGGGCGATCTCGCGCAGGGGGAACTCCACGGTGGTGAGGGGGGGCGCCGAGTGCTGCGCCCACTCGACGTTGTCGAATCCCACCACGGACACATCCTCCGGGACGGACAGCCCCGCCGCCCGCGCCGCCGCCAGGACGCCGAACGCCAGGCGGTCGCTGATGGCGAAGATGCCGGTCGGCCGGGGGTCGCGGGCGAGCAACCCGACCGCGGCTGCCCGCCCGGCCTCGACCGTCCAGGCGCTCGCGGGTGCCTCCTCCAGCGGGATGCCGGCCGCCGCAGCCACATCGCGCGCGGCCGCCATGCGCGCACTCGCGATGCCCATCCGGCGGTCGGGCAGTCCGACCAGGCCCAGGCGGCGGTGCCCTCGCCCCACGAGGTGCCGAACGGCGGCGACTCCGCCCCCGTAGTCGTCGGCGGTGACCGAGCGTTCCGGCGGGACCGCGGAACTGGGTTGCAGCAGGGACACCGTGGGGCAACCGGCGGCCGCCAGGGCGGCGACCAGTGGATCGTCGGTCGTCAACGCGAACACCAGGGCGCCGGACACGTTCTGGCGCTGAAAGAGCGTGACGGCATCCACTCCCGCCCTGGACGGGCGGGCCGGTACCGTGACGACGGTGTAGTCATGGTTGGCCGCGCCCTCGATGGCGCCCGCCAGGAGCTCGGTCGTGACGTGGTTGTGCAGTTCACTGGCGGAGACCACGAAGGCCAGGGTGTGGGTCGTCTGGCTGCGCAAGGCCGCCGCCACGGCGTTGGGCGTGTAGTGGAGACGGGCCATGGCGGCTTCCACCGCCCGGCGGGTCTCCGCACTCACGCGCGGGCTGTTGCGTGCGACCAGGGAAACGGTGTTCTGGGACACCCCGGCCTCGCGGGCGACGTCCCGGCTGGTGACCTTACCCATCGCTCTGACCCCTTCCCCGCCTCGTCCTCCGCCCGTCTCAGGCCCCCGCGGCCCGCAGTGCGGCTGTGACGCCGGCGTAGGCACGCCGGTTGATCTCGGCGATGGGCAACTCCCAGTAGCTCCGCCGGAACACCTCGACCGACACCCCGCCCGAGAAGCCCCAATACCGTTCAGATAAGGCGCCACGGCGGTCTCCGGCGGCGCGGTGGAAGGTCGCCATCATCGGTCCAAAGGCCTTGCCGCTGAACCCCTCGGCAGCCCTCCCACCGAGCGATGGCCTTTCGCAGCGGCCGCTCGGCAACGCCAAACTAAGCGGTATTGCGAGAAGCCCAGGCTCGCAAAGTGTTGCAGGGTGCGGGCCAGGGGCAGCACCCCCTCCCCCGGATAGAGCCGGTCGCCGTCGCTGAACCCGGCGGGATCCCCGGCGGGCACGTCGTTGATGTGCACGATCGTCCACCAGCCGGCGGGCACCGCGGAGATCTCCGACTCGGGTACGCCGGATTTGTGGTAGTGGAACGTGTCCATCATCAACCCCAGCGCGGGGTGATCCGCTGCCTGGAGGATCGCCCCGGCCTGCCGTGGCCCCGGGACGAACGGGTGGCGGCCCAGCGGCTCGATCGCCAGCCGGATGCCGGCGGCGGCAGCCACGTCTCCGTATGCCCGGGCCCGGGTACCCGCCACCCGGTAGGCGTCATCCCCCGCCTCTTCGCCGTGGGGCGCATCCGGGCAGACCAGGAGCTGCGGGCAGCCGATCTCGGCCGCCCGCGCCGCCGCCCTGCGGATCGGCTCCAGCCCCGCATCCCCGTCCCCGAACAGGCGCAGGCTGTATGGGCAGATCGCCGCCACCCCCAACCCGCGATCCGCGAGCGTCTGCCGCAGGTCGGCGACCGAGTGCTTCTCGAAGTACGGCCCGAGCTTCCCGGACCAGATCGCCACGAGCGGGAATCCGGCAGCGGCGGCGGCCTCCAGATCCTCCTCCAGCCCGTACGGCTGGGTGGTCGCCCCGTTGATGCACGCCTGCATGTGGGCCCTCCTTGTCGCGGTCGCGGTTCAGAGCGGTTCGGCGCAGTCGGGATGGGCCGCGTCCACCAGGCGGGCGCAGGCCTCCATGTCGGCCAGCCCCATGGCCCCGTCGGTCTCCGGGGCGCCCCCGTCGCGCAGGAGCCGGCAGAAGGTGCGGATCTCCTCGGTGAACGCCTCGGCGAAGCCACAGCGGGCATCCTCGAGCCCGCGCGGCGTCTCGACGGTGAGTTGGGTGGCCGCGTGCCGCAGGAAGGGCGGTTTGAAGCGCAGGGAGAGCCTCCCGGTCGACCCGTAGAGGTCCGCCGTCTCGTCCCATGGCATCCCCCCCGGCTGCGGCCCACCCACCTCCAACAGGACGGTGGCCCCGCCCGCGCACCGGACCAGGGCCAGCTTGGGCGATCCCTCCCGGGACCACACCACCTCCTGGATGTCCCCGAACAGGCCATGGACGAGGTTCACATCGTGGATCCAGACCTCGATCCAGTTGTCAAAGGCCCGGCGGCGCAACTGCTCGCGGGTGGGCGGCGGATGTGGGGTGGCGGGCGCGCCCTGCCGTGCCCCACCGCCCCCCTGGGGATCGCGGAGCGGCAGGGTGGCTACGCCCTGGGAGCCGGCCACAAAGTTGCCGCCCCAGTCGTGGAGGCGTCCGTAGCGGACATCGCCGATGGCGCCGGCCTCAAGGCGGCGACGGGCATCGAGGTATGCCGGATCGCTACGCTTCATGTAGCCGACCATCAGGCGGGCTCCGGTCCTGGCCGCCGCCTCCACCATCGCGCGGCCATCGGTGAGCGTGCCGGCCAGCGGCTTCTCGGTGAAGACGGCAAGACCTCGTTCCAGCGCGGGCAGGCATGCCGAGGCGTGCCACTGCTTGCCCGTCACCACGACCACGCCGTCCAGTTCAGGCTCGGCGGCCAGCATCTCCGAGACGTCCCCGTACACCCGGCCGACCCCGAAGGCCGCGGCCACCCGCTCCCCCAGGGGGCGGTTGATATCCGACAGTGCGACCACCTGCACGTCCTCCAGCGCCCGCAGAGAGGGCAGGTGGATCCTCTGCATCACCGGACCGGCGCCCACGACCCCGACACGTACCAACAGCTTCAGCTACCAGTATTTACGTAACTCTACGCAACATAGGGTTCGGCGTCTGGGGAGGGTTCTCCTGTAGGGTGGTCACGCCCACTTTGGTGACCATTAAGGCGTGGGGGGCAGACGGGCGGGTGCGGGCAGGGATCACCGGTTCCGGGCAGCGGCTACCAGCCTGAGGCGGCGATCCCTCCCGCGACCCGGCGAGGGGCGGTCTTCCCGGATTGCTCGCGCAAGGGGGGCGTGGGGCGCGCGCAGTGATACGGCTACTGGGTGGCCCTGCGCCTTGGGAGATTGGAGTGCGCCGTGAAAGTTGACTGGGCGGAGCAATCCAGCCTCGTAAACTCTAAAACCAGAGGCCGACGGGCTTCGGACCCCGGCGCCTTGGCGCACGACCCGCAGATCGGCTGTGTCATCCTTGAACGGAACTCCCTCTCTTCTTTGCCCGACCGGATTGGATTCCGGTCCCGACCGGGTGGAGTAAGATGTTCCGATGCCGGTGGGTGGTATCAGGCCAGGGGTAGCTGAAGAAAGGGAGGCAGGCGGCTCACCGCCCCGCCCGAATTCTGGCAGGTGGTGAACACCACCAGGAGGAGGGGGACGGATGGCCACCCATCCCACCGTAGTCCAATGCCGCCGCGCCGTCATGGACGGGCTGCGGCGGATGTTGCCGGCGGTACGGCCCTGCCATGGTCAGCGGCCCTGCCGCCGTCCGGCAGCGGGTCGAACAGCAGACGCTGCACGACCGGCCCGTACCACGCGGCGAGCGTGTCCGCATCCGCGCTGGCGACCGGCTCCATCTGGAGCACGAACCGGGCCATGGCGAGCCCCATCACCGCGGACAGCACCAACGCCAGTCGGCGCTCCGGCTCCGGCACACCCAGCCCCCGCACGAGCCGGGCCAGCCCGCCGCGCGTCAGCAGCTTGCGCAGTTGCCGCGCCGCCAGATCGTTGGTGGCGGCCAGCCGCACCAGACCGGTGAGGAAGCTCCGGCCCATCCAGCCCAACAGATCCGGCGACACGTCATAGACCTCCACCATGCGCCGAACGACACGCTCGCCGACATGCTCGGGCCCCCCTTGCAGCAAGCTCGCGGCCGCACTCTCCGCGAGTTCCTGGAGGTCCCCCTGCTCGAGCGACGCCAGCAGTAGCCGGTCCTTGCTGCCGAAGTAGTGGTGGACCAGTGCCGGATCGACGCCCGCGTCTGCGGCGATGCCCCGGATGGTGGCGCCGCCGTAGCCCCGCGCGAAGAACTCGCGGCGCGCCGCAGCGAGGATAGCCTCCCGGTTGCCCGACTCCCCCGCAGGCCGCCCCGTTCGGCGCGATCCGCCCGAACGCTTCGCCGTGTCCATGTGTTCAGCGTAGCACATCGCTGCCCCGTGATCTCAACGCCCGTTGACAACCGTGCCGGCCGGACGTAATCTCAACGAACGGTGATATCAACCATCGGTGAGATCACCCGCGAAGGAGGCGCCACCTAGGTCCCCGGGCAGGCCGCTGAGCAGGTCCCTTATGAGGCCCATGGGGAGCATCCCCGCCACGAGGGCCAGGGTGTAGGCAGTGACGAACCACTGCAGTTGGGCTTCCGAGGCGTGGAACGCGCCGGACAGCGTGGGGAGGGCGAGGGTGAGCACCGTCACGTCCAGGGTGACGGCGAGGATGGCCAGGATGATGGCCATGAGGGCCCACCACCGCCCC
>JAJZWQ010000222.1 GCA_021846605.1 Bacillota bacterium
CGAGGCGGCCCCGGCTGGCACGGTTAATCGCGGTCTCCAGCGCGCTGGAGCCGGCGCCGAAGTTCCAGAAGTCCGTCCAGTCCCCACGCCACACCGGCAGGGCGTCCCGATACGGCGCCACCGCCCGCCACCAGTCGGTCGGGGTCGCCAGGACCAGGTGCGGCGTGCGACCGTCGGCATTCCAGCGGCGCACGAACTCGGCCAACCCGGGGGCGGGCGGACCGTTGTCGCCAAAGCCGCTGAAGATCTGCAGCATCAGGACCGGCAGCGGCGTGCCGATCTCCTCCAGATGGTGCAGGACCGCCGGCCAGTTCTGCTCCCACCGCCGCGCGTCGTGGCCGATGCCCATCTCCCATGCCAAGCCGTAGCTCCAGCCGTTCCAGACCGGCAGCCGCCGGCCGCTCGGCCCCTCCCACAGGAACGCCCCGGGCCGTCCGGGGGGAGCCCCGCCGTGGTCCACGTTGATCGCCATGCTGAAGGCCTCGATGCCCGCGTCCAGCAACACGTCCACCAGCGGCCAGTTCTGGCCGTTCACATCGCTGTTCATCGCGTGGCGGATGGGGATGCCGAGTTCCTGGCGCACCCGGCGCACGGGTTCCAGGGATGCGATCAGCTCGTCCGTATCGAAAAGCGGCGTGACGTTGAGGGACATGGCCGTCACCTCGATCCGCCCCAGCCGGCACAGGTCCGCAAGCAACCGGCGGCGTCCCGGCGCGGCCGTCTCCAGCCAGCGCACCAAAGGCGCGGTCGTCTCCACCGTCCAGCGGAACACGTCGTCTCCGTCCCGATCGGCGTCGCGCGCGCACAGATCGATGGCCTCTTCGAGAAAGCGGCCATACAGCTCCCAGACCACCGGCGGATCGTGCGTATAGCCAATGTCGGTGTGGCAGTGGTGCACCAGATACACGGTGTCACAAGCGCCCGTTCCCACCGGGATCGCCCCTCTCCCGTTGCCGCCGTCCCACCCGCGCCGTATCCCCGCGCCGACAGCCTACCGCGATCCGGCCCTCATCGGCACGGCCGAACGGCGGTGCCATCCTGGTGCACTCGGCGGATCGCCGGGGCCGGGCGGCCGGTACCCAGCGCGACCCGACGCCCGCCCCGCCAAACGCGGTCCCAGAAGCAGGACCCCAGCACCATCCGGGCACCTGAACACTCCGCCGGCAGGCGCGACCCCTCCCGCCGCCACCCCACCCGCTTCAGCAAGCCGCGCTCGCCCAGCGCAGCCCACCCGCGCGGACGCGCCGGGTGGCTGGCAGCACGCGCACCGACCGGCAGGCGGTCGCCCGCCGTCCTGGGCGAGCACGCGGCGACGCGAGCTCCTGGCAGACGCCCAAAGTCGTGCTCCGGCGCCTCAGGTGCCCGGCCCACCGCGGCGGAACACGGCGGCGTCGACCACAACGTCTGCCCGCCTGCGCGCCGAGGCCGCGGGGGTGCGCCTGTCCGATGCGTTCACGGGATTCGGGCCACGCACCCAGCCGTCCTGGACCACCAGGGCGGCCGCAGGATCGGCCATCCGCGCGCGGCCGGAAGTAGGGATATGCCCCGGGCCGTGCCGCGGCGTCCCCCCCACCGTCCGACCGCCGACGAGCGCCAGGAACTGCCCGCCTTCCAGGGCGGTGCCCGCGCGCACGGAGGGAGAGGCGGGCGGGCCAGCCGCCATCGAACGGAGCACCTCCTCCGGGCCTGGCCCCGCACGGCGCGCCCCCGTTCTGGATCGGCCTTCGCGCACGGGCCCTTCCCCCTGAAGGTGTGGGGTGTCCGCGACGTACCGCCGGCACCGTCGCGCCGGACGCCCCGCACACACAAGGCGCGGCGACGATAGGGTCGATGCCCCGGTGAGTTGGGAAGGAAGGAGCCGCCGCACCCGCTCCAGCAAACCGGCGGCCCGCGCGACGGCGACCGCGGCAACGCCAACGGTGTGGTCATCCAGCGACCCACGCAGACCGCGCCAGCCCGGCGCACACGAGGCCTCGCTTGGCGCAGCCGCTCCGGCCGCGACCGTCGACGTCGCATCGGGGATCTGCCCCGCGTCGAACCCGTCGGACCCGCATCCTCCCACGTCGGCCGCCCCGGGACAGGGGCACCCGAAATCCATGCCAGACGTGCCCCACGCGCGTGGGGGTGCAGGCGAACACACCCTCCGGGACACGGGACGACCGGATGCCTGGCGCGGTCACGAGGGGTGGCGGCCCTCGGCCTCCGATCGGCACCCCGCCCCGGCGCGAACCGGACGGCCGCCTGCAGCACCGGGGCAGCGACGCCGGGCCCCGGCCCAGGCCGGTCGGGCCATCGCGCCGTCCCTCGGGGGGCATGCGGGACGGGCCGACCCAGCCGGCCCGTCCGTATGCCCCCATGGTGCGCGTGGTTTTCCGCTGCGGATCCCATCAGGTGAGACGGTGGGAAGCGCTACGCCCGCGGCGCGGGGGTGAGGTCACCCGCCGCGACCATGGCCGCGATGGGGTTGTCGCCGATGGTCAGCGGCAGATCGACGCGGCTGCGGCGCCGCACCGACTCCCAGCTGCCGAAGATCAACTCGGTCGCGTTCAACGCGTTGCGGGCGCACAGTTCGGACACCCGATCCTCACGCACCGCCGCCAGCACATCCGCCAAGGCGCGTTCGATGTATCCGGGACCGTGCAGCCCCTCCTTGCCGCAGTCCACCGCCTCCCAGGCGCCGCCGCCCTTGCGGTAGCGCAGCACGGGCGCCCCGGGCTCGCGCGCGCCCACCTCGATCTCGCCCTCGCTGCCGACGATGCGGTTGTGGCAGCCGACCAAGTCCGCCGCAGCGCCCGTCGCCGCCACGCCGAACACCCCGTTGTCGTACCGCCAGACGGCATGGGCGCTGTTTTCGTTGTGGGTGCCAAAGGCGAAGTTCTCGGTCCGATAGTCGATCTGGGCCATCACCCAGCGGGCGGGCTGCTCCCCGGCGTAGTAGCCGCTGAGGTCGAAGTTGTGCGAGCCGTAGTCGTAGAGGTTACCCACCCCGAACTCCACCCGCCGCAGATCCCCCACAACGCCCTGTGTCAGCAACCGGTGCGCCTCGCGAAACGGCCTGCCGAAGCGGCGCTGGTGGTTGAAGGTCAGACGCACCCCGCGGCGCTCACACTCCTGGGCCATCAAACGGCAGTTGCCCCAGGTGTCCGCCATGGGCTTTTCGCAGTGGATGGCCTTCACCCCGGCGCAGGCCGCCTGGATGACCAGCGGCGCGTGCAGGTGCGGCCAGACGCAGACGCTGACCACATCGAGCGGCACCTTGGCCAGCATGGCCTCGACCGAGGTGAACACCCCGTCTGCGGGAACGCCCCACATCTCTGCAAAACCGCGCGCGTTCTCCTCGGAGATGTCGGCACAGGCCACAATGTCGCAGACGTCCGACAATGCACGGTAGGCCTGCGCGTGCTGGTGCGCCATCCCGTACCCCTGTGGGCCTGCCCGTTCCGGCTTGCGCCCCGTGCCGATGAACCCGACCCGCAGACGACTGTCCATCCACCGATCCCCTTCCATCTCATAGCGAGCGGTCCGACCAACCCGATGACGTGACGCAGCCCCAAGGAACACCGCGCCGTCGTCCCCACCTACCACAACGGACAGGGCCGCCCCTTCCAGCGGAGCGGCCCTGCGTCAGCAATTCAGAACGGGGCCTCCTGCTCATCGGCGAAGTCGGGGGCCTCCTGGCCCGCTGCCGCCCCGGGCCCCGCCGGAGCACCGCCCTCGCCCGCGGTGCGCGGCCGATCCAGGAACCGGACCGTATCGGCGACCACCTCCGCCACGCGGCGCCGCTGGCCATCCTTACCCTCGAAGCTGCGAATCTGCAGCCGCCCCTGAACGGCGGCCAGGCGACCCTTGCGCAGGTGCTGCGCCACCTGCTCCCCCAACTGACGCCAGGCGACGATGTCCACGAAGTCGGTCTCGCGCTCCCCCGCCTGATTGGTGAATGGCCGGTCGACCGCCAGGCTGAAGTTGCACACCGCAGAGCCCTGGGGGGTGTAGCGGAGTTCGGGGTCCCGGGTCAGCCGACCGATCAGCACCACCGTGTTGAGCATGCGCGTCCTCTCCCATCCCGGCCGGAACCGACGGCAAGGGTCGCCGGATCCCGGC
>JAJZWQ010000032.1 GCA_021846605.1 Bacillota bacterium
GGGCTTGTGCGGGTCGGGTTCCGCCGTCTGGGGCCTTGCCCCGTCCTGGCCGTGGGCCTGCCGCTGCGCGGCCGCCCTGCGCCAGGGCGGATGCTGGGCGGCCGCGACCCGACTCAGTCCCACCGGGGTGACCGCGGCCGACGGCGCCGCGGCGGCTGCCGCATGGTGATCGCCGTGGTGCTGGCGGGCAGGCGGAACCGCAAGGCCCTGGCCGCGGTGGCGCCCGACGTCGCCTGGGAGGCGCTGGTGCCGATCGCGGGACGCCCGATGGGCGGGTATGTGGTGGCTGCGCTGGCGGGGGCGCGCACGGTCGGACGCGTGGTGGTCGCCGGGCCGCCCGAACTGGGGCTGGGCGGGGCGCAGGTGGTCGCGCCGGGGGCACGCGTGACCGACACCCTCCGCGCGGCGTTGGACGCCGCCGCGCCCGGGGCGGGCGACGAGGTGCTGATCGCGGCGGGAGACGCGCCACTGCTGTCCGCGACCACGGTGGAGGAGCTCGTGGCGTCCTGCCGGAGGCGCAATCTTGAGTTCGGCTACCCGGTGGTCTCCAAGCAGGATTGCGACGCGCGCTTCCCCGACGTCCGCCGGACTTACGTGCGCCTGCGCGAAGGCGCGTTTACCGGTGGCAACTGCTTCTACGTGCGCACGGCGGCGCTGGGGCGCTGCCTGGAACTGCTGGAATGGGTGCATGCCAACCGCAAGCACCCGGTGCGGCTGGCGGGCCTGCTCGGGTGGCGGGTGGTGCTGGCCCTGGTGATCGGCCGGGCGCGGCTGGCGGATGTGGAGGCCGCCGGTTGCCGGCTCCTGCGGGCACGGGCCGGAGCGGTGCGGATGGCGGACGCCGGCATCGGGGTCGACGTGGACGACGCGGCCGACCTGGAACTGTGCCGCGGGGCGCTGGCCGGTCCGCACCGGGGATGATGGCGGCTACCGGCGCGGGCGCTCATGGTAAACTGCAGATTGCCGTCGATCCCGGTCGCGGTCCACGGCGGCGCGGGGGGGTGCGGTCCTGACCCGTGCGGAACGGATTGCCCTCCTGACCCATCGGCTCGTCACGCGCCCGGGCGTCCGCTGGTCGCTGCGGGACCTGGCCGCCGGGACGGGGGCCGCCCGCAGCACCGTGAGCGAGGACCTGGACGTGTTGCGGCGCGCCCTGCCGGCGTCGGACGGCGGTGAACTGGAGACCACGCCCGGGCCCCGGGGCGGGGTGCGTTTCCTGCCGCAGCGTACCGGGGTCCGGCTGCAGCAGACGGTGCGGGCGCTGGCCGAGACGCTGGCGCGCCCCGACCGCGTGCTACCCGGCGGGTTCCTCTTCATGACCGATGTGCTCTTTTCGCCCGAATGGTCCCGCCTGATCGGTGAGTGTTTTGCCGGGGCGTTCGCCGGGACGCGTCCGGACGCGGTGGTCACTGTGGAGACCCGCGGGATCGCGATCGCGCTGATGACGGCGCGCGCCCTGGGCTGTCCCCTGGTCCTCCTGCGCCGGGACACCCGGGTCACCGAGGGTCCCGCGGTCAGCATCAACTATGTGTCCGGATCGGCCCAGCGGCTGCAGAGTATGTCGGTGCCGCGGCGCGCGCTGGCGGCGGGCACGCGCGTCCTGATCATCGACGACTTCATGAAGGGCGGCGGAACCGCGCGGGGAATGGTCGACCTCTTGGGAGAGGTGGGGGCCGAGCCGCTGGCTATCGGCGTCGTCGTGGCGACGGTCCAGCCGCCGGCCAAGAAGGTCGCCGAGTACCGCTCCCTGCTGATCCTGGAGCCGGGTGCCGATGACGGCCGGCCCCTGCGCCTGCGCGCCGCGCCCTGGGTGCAGCAGGCGGATGCCGTGCCGCCGGGCTGGCGCTGAGAGAGATGTTCCGAGAGGGGGTGGCCTGGTGGCAGAGCCCGGAGCGGGGCCCCGGTTGGCCGCGGTGGTGCTGGCGGCCGGCCTCGGCAAGCGGATGCGGTCGACCCTGCCCAAGGTCCTGCACGAGGTCGGCGGGCGGCCGATGCTCCTGCGCGTGTTGGACGCCGTGGCGGGGGCCGGTCTGGCCGACGCGGTCGTCGTCGTGGGTAACGGAGGCGCGGCGGTCCGGGCGGCCGGCGCCCGGGGACCGGCCGGACTGGATGTCCGCTTCGCGGAGCAGGCCGAGCAACGGGGCACGGGGGATGCGGCGCGTTGCGGGCTGGAGGTGCTCCAGTCCGGTCCCGGCCCCGTGGTCGACGGGGTCCTGATCGTGCCGGGCGACACCCCGCTGTTGACCGCTGGCCTGCTGGAGGCCCTGGTGCGGGAGTACAGGGACGGCGGCGCGGACGCCACGCTGCTGACCGCCCACCTGCCCGATCCCTCGGGGTATGGGCGCGTCGCGCGGGACGCGGAGGGCCGGGTTCGCGCGATCGTGGAGGATCGCGACGCGAGCCCGGCCGAGCGGGCGATCAGCGAGGTGAACTCCGGGGTGGCCTGCTTCCGCCTCGCCCCGCTGGTCTCGGCGCTGTTCCGCTGCCAACCCGCCAACGCGCAGGGGGAGATCTACCTGACGGACGTCGTCGGCCTTCTGTACGGGGACGGCCGGACCGTCACCGCCCGGGCCGTCACCGACCCGGCCCTGGTCCTGGGGGTGAACGACCGCGTCGCGCTGGCGGACGCCGAGGCCGCGGTGCGGCGACGGGTACTGGAGCGGGCGATGCGCGACGGCGTCACGATCATCGACCCGGCCACCACATACATCGACGAGGCGGCCCGGATCGGGCCGGACACCGTCATCCGGCCGCAGACGCTGATCGAAGGGCCGTGCGTGGTCGGGTCGGGGTGCACCCTGGGTCCCGGCACGCACCTCATCGACAGCGTCGTGGGCCCGGAGTGCACCATTGGGCAGTCGGTGGTGGAGGAGAGCATCCTCGGTCCCGGATGCACCATCGGGCCCTTCGCGCACCTGCGCGCCGGCACGCAGTTGGGGGCGCGCGTGATGGTGGGCAACTTCGCCGAGTTGAAGAGTTCGCGCGTCGGCGACGGCACCAAGCAGCATCACCACAGCTACATCGGCGATGCGGACGTCGGATCCGGAGTCAACGTGGGCGCCGGTGTGATCACCGTGAACTTCGACGGCCGCGCCAAGCACCGAACGGTGATCGGCGACGGCGCCTTCTTGGGCTGCAACGCCAACCTGGTCGCGCCCGTGGAGGTTGGGGCCGGGGCCTTTGTGGCCGCCGGCACCTCGGTGACCAAGCCCGTGCCGCCGGATGCGCTGGTCGTCGGGCGTGCCCAGCCGGTGGTCAAGGAGGGCTGGGCCCGCCACCGGCTACGCGGGGAGGACCCGGCGCCGTCCGGCTCCGACAGGGTGCCCTGAACCGGCTCTGGAAGGAAGAGGATACCGTGTCCCACAGCGACGGGCCCCTGAAGCTGTTTTCGGGAAGGGCGCACCTGGGATTGGCGGGGGCGGTCGCCGACCACCTCGGCGTGCCCCTGGGGCAGATGTCGATCGAGAACTTCCGGGACGGGGAGATCCAGGTCGTCATCAAGGAGAACGTGCGCGGGGTGGATGCCTTCATCATCCAGCCCACGATCCGGCCCAACGAGACCCTGCTCGAGCTGCTCATCGTGATTGACGCCTTGCGGCGGGCCTCGGCCCGCCGCATCACCGCGGTCATCCCGTACTACGGTTATGGCCGCCAGGACCGCAAGACACGGGGGCGGGAGCCCATCACCGCCAAGCTGACCGCGAACCTGCTGGTCACGGCTGGAGCCGACCGGGTCCTGACCGTGGACCTGCATGCCGGACAGATCCAGGGCTTCTTCGATGTCCCGGTGGACCACCTCACGGGCGTGCCGCTCCTGGCCGCGCACTTTGCGGCCCAAACGCTGCGGGACATGGTGGTCGTCAGCCCGGACGCCGGTGAGGGCGGGATCCCGCGCGCGCGGCGCCTGGCGGAGTTGTTGGATGTCCCCTTCGCCATCGTGGACAAGCGCCGGCCGGCGCCGAACGTGTCCGAGGTGGTGCACGTCATCGGCCGGGTGGAGGGCCAGACCTGCATCCTGATGGACGACATCATCGACACCGCCGGCACCATCGTCAACGCGGCCGTGGAGCTCAGGCGCCTCGGCGCCCGGGCGGTCCACGCCGCCTGCGTCCATCCCGTGCTTTCCGGCGCCGCCGTGACGCGCCTGCGGGACGCCGACGTCGAGCAGATCGTGGTGTGCGACACGATCCCCATCGCGCCTGCGGCGGTGCAGGAATTGGGTTCCCGCCTCCACGTCCTGCCCATGGCGCCCCTTTTGGGGGATGCCCTCCTGCGCGTGCACGAGGACCGCTCCATCACCGAACTGATGGCCCAGCGCCGCCCGCTGGCCTGAAGCCGACGCCGGCGCCCGCACCCGGCGGGCGCCGGGCTCACCGCAGGATGCCCACCAGACCCAGCAGCAGCAGGACCAGCGCCATGGCCCGCTGCATCCAGAGCGCCGCGCGCCCGGCCCGCGGATCGACCCCGCTCCGGGACAGGCGCCCGCCGCCGCTGAAACTGGTGAGCATCCACACCCCGCCCACGCCGATCTCCAGCACCGTCCACCAGTGCAGGTGCATGCCCCGCCTCCCCGGCCCGCATTCTCCCCGCCCGGCCAGGACCCTGGCGGCAGGCACAGAATCCACGACCGTCACCCGCCCGGGGCGTCCGGCGCGGTGGGCGACGGCCCTGGAACCAGAGCGCGCGGGAAGGCGGGGAGTGCGGATGCGGCTGCAGGGGAAGGTGGCGCTGATCACCGGCGCCGGCTCAGGGATCGGTCGGGCGAGCGCCGTGCGTTTCGCGATGGAGGGGGCCCGGGTGGCCGCGGTCGACATGGACGCCGCCGGCGCGGAGGCCACGGTGGCCGAGATCCGCGCGCAGGGCGGCCATGCTACCGGGGTTGCGTGCGATGTCCGCGACGAGGACTCGGTGGAAGCGGCCTTCTCCCAGGCGGTGGAGTTCGGCGGGACCGGCCGGCTGGACGTGTCCTTTCACAACGCCGGCATCGGCTTTGTCGGGGACGTCCAGGAGACATCCCTGGAGGACTGGGAGCGGGTGATGGCGGTCAACGTGCGCGGCGTGTTCCTCTGCTGCCGCGCGGCCGTGGCCCGGATGAAGCCCCAGGGTGGAGGGTCCATCATCAACATGTCCTCCTCCATTGCCGCCACCGGCCTCGGCCGGCGCGCCGTGTATGCGGCCAGCAAGGGTGCCGTGCTCGCCCTGACCAAGTCCATGCAGGTCGATTGCGCGGCGCACGGCATCCGCGTCAACGCCCTGCTGCCCGGCACCATCCACACCCCGTTCGTGGAGGGGTACCTCAAACGCTCGTTTGCCGGGCGCGAGGAGGAGGCGTTGGACGGGATCCGCCGGCGCCAGTTGACGGGGCGCCTGGGCCAGGCCGACGACGTGGCCTGGGCCGCGCTCTACCTGGCGTCGGACGAGTCCGGCTTCGTCATGGGGGCGGGGCTGGCCGTGGACGGCGGGCTCACCGCCGGCAAACCCTAGGCCGGACGCGCTTCCACGGCGGAGGGGGGCGCCTGCCTTGACCTTTCCACACGGTCCGCCCAAGAGTTGGTGGATCACTCGGGCTGGCATCGGCATTGCTATCCGGGTTGCAGAGACATCGAATCCGTCGCGGCCCCGCTCGGCACGGCACAAGAAGGGGTGCGCCCTTGGCCGATCGGCCCAGGAGCGCACCCCTTCCGCCTCACTGAATCGGAGGACAGGACACCGAAGGCATGGGGTCACACGCAACGACGGGGCAGTCTGTGGTGGAGATCAGGCGCTTGGCGGTCGTGATGCTTTCGAACTCGACACAGAGGCTGGCATTGCACACGAGGTGGCAGGATGCCGTCGCTGTCTCGTATACGAGCCGACAGATGCAACTCGGCGGACTAACGAGGGTACACGTGTACGTGAGGGGCTGGGTCATCGTCGATGTCGTGAGTTGAATCATGACGTCCTGCGTGACAGACTGCGTCACCGTGCAGGTCGCCGTACCAATCGTGCCGACGATCGACTCCGTCCACGATAGCTGGAACAGCACGTTGGTCAGGGCCGGGTTGATCGGATCCGGCGAGTATCCCACGACGCTACATGTCGGGCTGGTGATGGTGCAGGCGAGCGTCAGGTTCCCGGGAGCCGTCGCCGAACATGGGCTGAGCGCCGTGGTTACTCCTGCGGCTACGCACGCCACACTTCCGAAGTTGGAGGTCGAGGTGACCGGGCCGAAGTCGCTTGTGTTGTTGACGACCTCCCGACAGTTATCCACCACCAGATTCACCAAGAGACACTCCGGAACGGACATGGCATTTCCACCTTCCGGATGAGAGTTGACCTCAGACACAGTAGGCGGCGGCGCCACCGCCTCGGTCAAAGGTCTCTGCTGGTTGCCTGTCCAGCGATCCACCATATGCACTGAGCGGGTCGAACGGTGATCGCGGACGAGACACCTCATGCATAACCTACGGCGGGGTGATCATCCTGAAGACCATGGCGGAATTGGGCGGCCTTCTCTTGGCTCTGGATCCAGGTCATGGCGGAAGCGACCGAGGACTGGGGACGACTGGCGGGCTCACAGAAGCCTCCTGGACACTGCGCGTGACCGAGTTGCTGCGCGAACGTTGTGAAGCGCTTGGCGCGACGGTCATCATGACGCGCACAGACGATACGTTTGTGCCACAGTTGCTGCGAACAGCACTGATCCATGAGATTCGCCCCGATATCGTCATCAGTTTGCACTTGGGCGAATCACTATCACAGTCCACCGGCACTGTCCGCATCGGTTACCGCTGGTGGCAGACGAAAACTGCGCGTCCACTACGAGGTCACTTGTTGTACGCGTTGGAACGCGCCCTTCCGTTGCAACCTGAGAGATCCACCCACACCCACACCCGCTCCACGCTTTGTCGGGTACCTTTAACTCCTGTGCATACGTCGTTGATCGCAATCACCGCCTTCCCTCCTGAGACGTCCCTCGAAGCAAATACCTGCGAACCTCCCTTGTGGGCAGACGCCCTGGCGGAAGGGCTTCAGTTATACTGCCGCAATCGGTCGGGAAACCGCCGCGTGGGTGAAAGCATCACCATGGAACCGAGCGTCGCTCCGATCCACCCGCCAGAAGCCGGTGGCGCAACAGCAACCTCGACGGAAAAGCCCACTCCGTCACCATTACCACTAATGCCAGGTGTACGCATGCCTCTGGCGGGAGCACCCCCACGTATTCCGGTAAACTATTATCCCACATCGAATGCGCCAACGGAGACCGCGACCCGCAGCGGTAAACAAAGACGACATATATGAGGAGACACATCATGAGGTGACGGTCTGCCACTCTATCATGACAGACGCGACCGAGACCGGCCGCGCGACAGGCCCCCCTCTACCTGCCGGAGGGCTCGCATCCGGCACCGGCGGGCTCCTACCTGGCGGCACTGGTGTTGACGGCCACGCTGACGGGGGCCAGCCCGCTGGAGCTGCCCGCACCGACCGTGCAGGCCTCCACTGGCGGCGCCGCCACCCCCGTCGAACTCGATCCCGGGGAAGTGGCGTTCCTCCAGGGGGTGGCCGCCGCGACTGTCGCCGCCGAGCCCGGGCGCCCGCGTCCGGCGCCGGCCGAGCCCGACCCCGCGGACATCGCGCTCGAGCTGCTGCGGGAGAGCGCGCTCTTCGACGGGGCCGCGGCGGCGGACGTGGCGGGCTTCGCCGCGCGCAACCCCCCGCGGCCGCTGCCGGCTGGCAGCGTCCTCTTCGCGGCCGGACAGCGCGACGACACGGCCCACATCGTCCTGGACGGCGTGCTGGAGGTGTGCGGCGCCGACGGGTCGACCCGGCGGCCGTCTCCCGGCCGCGTGGCCATGGCCGCCACCCTTGGCGCGGAGGCGCTCTTGGGGGAGCCCCATCGGGAGACCGCCGTTCTGCGGACCCCGGGGCACGCCGTTCCAGTCACCCTGCCCGCCCTGGGGGCCTTCGCCGGGCTGGCCGCGCGCGTCCGGAACAACGCCCGTGGGCTCTGATCTGACCGGTAGGTCGTTCCTCCCGCCAGCGGGAGGAACGGCTACACTGGAGGCCGTACTGTGTCCCTGGAAGGGTCCGTTCCGGCACGGGGGCGGACCAAAGGGAGGTCGGGAGATGGCCCTGACGTTTGCCCAGATGGTGGCCGAAGCGCGCGCCAACGTGGCGGGGATCAGTCCGGAGGAGGCGCGGCGGCGCGTCCAGGCCCATCCCAACACCCTGTTGCTCGACGTCCAGGACAGCAAGGACGTGGAGGCCTGCGGCCTGATTCCGGGCGCCGTGCCCATCTCGCTGGGCATGCTGGCGATCCGGGCCGACCGGGAACTGCCCGAGCAGTTCCGCGACCCGCGCCTGGAGGACCGCGCGCGGCCGGTGATCGTCACCTGCGGGGCCGGAGGACAGGCGGCGCTGGGGGCGTACCAGCTCAAGCAGATGGGCTTCACCAATGTCGCCTTCATCGATGGCGGCATGCAGGCATGGAAGGACGCCGGGCTGCCCACCGAACCCTTTCACGCCTGATGCCGCGGGCCACCCGTCCGCGGCGCCGCTCCAGCGCCTGCTCGCCCCGCGCCCCTCGCGTGCAAGGGGTCGATGGTGTCCAGCGGGTGGCGCCGCCAGCCGGCGGTGCCACCCGCTTTTGGCGGGGTGCCGCGGACACCCTGCGCTCCCAGGTTGACACTCCTTCCCCCACCGGCATAAAGTCATGGATTGCCGGGGCGAAGGGCCGCCGTGGCCTATTGGCGCGCATGCGGTGAGGCGCCGCCGGCGGGAGGAACGCATGATGGCCACAGGCTTCCAGTTGCACGCGACCAAGCGCACGCCGGGGCATGCCAACCGAGAGCGGGCCCAGGGACTGGTTCCGGCGGTCCTGTATGGGAAGGGGCTGACGCCCGAGGCCCTGCAGTGCGACGCCCACACCTTCGATCTGCTCCTGGCCCAGGGCGGGGCCCACCACCTCCTGACGCTGGAGATCGAGGGGGAGAGCCAGCCCCGGACCGTGGTGCTCAAGGAGATCCAGCACCACCCCGTCACGCGCCGGGTCCTGCACGTCGATTTTCAGGCGGTCTCGGCCAGCGACCGCATCCACGCGGAGGTGCCCGTGCACCTGGTGGGCGAGGATCAGGTGGCCAAGGCGGGCGGCCTGCTGCAGGTGTCCCTGCACAGCCTGCGCATCACCTGCCTGCCCGCCGACCTGCCCGAATTCGTGGCGGCGGACGTCGTGACGCTGCGCCCCGGCGATGTGCTCACCGTGGGGGATCTGGTCATCGATCCGCGGATCACCGTGCTGAACGGGGCCGAGGAGATCGTGGTCGGCGTGCACCAGCCCCGGACGGCCCAGGCCGAGGCACCGGCCGGAGAGGCGCCGGCAGCGCCCGCCGGAGAGTAGGGGCCGCGCCGCCGGCGCGGCATCACCAGGGGGGCCAGGCGGACGGAGATCTGGCTGGTGGTCGGGCTCGGCAACCCGGGGCCGGAATATGCCAGGACCCGGCACAACGCGGGGTTCGAGGTCTTGACGTTGCTCGCGCGGCGGCACGGCGGGGCGTTCCGCCGCGCCGGAAGGGGGGAGGTCGCCCGCATCCGCCTGGGCCAGGCGGACGCCGTTCTGCTCCGACCCCTCACATACATGAACCTCAGCGGGGACGCGGTGGTGCCGCTGGCCCGCCGGCACGGCGTCGACCCCTCCCACATCCTGCTCGTCCACGACGACATGGACCTGCCCCTGGGCCGCCTGCGTCTGCGCCCGGACGGCGGCTCGGGCGGTCACCGCGGCGTGGCCTCCGTGGTGGCCTGCCTGGGGGACGGCGGGTTTGGGCGCGTCCGCGTGGGGATCGGCCGCCCGCCAGCGGGGGAGGACACGATCGGGTTCGTGCTGGGTGCCATCGGGGCCGAGGAGCGCGCGGTGTGGGACGCTGCGCTGGCGCGCGCGGCGGACGCGGTGGAATCCGCCTGCACACTGGGCCTGGAGGCGGCGATGGGGCGCTTCAACCGCGCCGATCCCGCCTAGAGTCGTTTGCCGGAGGGATCACGGGAATTGGCTTTGCCGATCGACGCCCTGACGGACTGGATGTCGTTGGCCGAGTGCGCTGGCCTGGCCGACGCCCTGCGCCGCGGCGAGCGGGAACTGGAACTGTCCGGGCTGCCCGCGGCGGCGGCCGTCGCGCTGGGCCTGGTGCTCTGGCGGCGGATGGACCGCCCGCTGGTCCTGCTGGTGCCCGATTGGCCCACGGCTGAGACGGTGGCGGAATCCGCCGACGCCTGGCTGGGAGGTGCCGCCCTCCGCTTTCCCTCGCGTGAATTCCTCCCGTACACTCTGGTGGCCCAGAGTCCGGAGGTGCACACCCGCCGGCTGGCCACCCTCACCACGCTGGTCCAGGGGCCGGCCGGGCCCCCGCCCGTGCTCGTGCTGCCGGTGAGCGCGCTGCGGCGGCAACTGCCCCCGCCCGCGCAGTTCGCGGAGGCGGTCCTGCACCTGGCCCCCGGTATGCCCGGGGACCCGCCGGCCCTGGCCCGCCGCCTGGCCGCCGCCGGGTACCAGCGCCAGTCCCTGGTGGAGGCCCCCGGCACCTTCGCCCAGCGCGGCGGGATCGTCGACGTCTTTCCCGTCACCGCCGAGGCGCCCCTGCGCGTCGAGTTCGGGCCGGAGGCCGTCACCTCCCTGCGGGCGTTCGCCCCGGACAGCCAGCGCACGCTGGACGAGGTCCCGTCGGCGCTGGTGGCCCCGGCCCGCGAGGTGCCCGCCGCCGCCGACCTCCCCACGGTCCTTGAGCGCCTGGCCACCGCCCGCGGGGCGCAGGCGGAGCGGCTCGACGGCGCGGCGCGCGAGCGGTTGGCCATCCAGGTCGAGGAGGACCTCCAGGGACTGCAGGCGGGGACGGCGCCGGGGCTCTGGGAGAACTACCTGCCGTTCAGCGCCCAGCCCACCTCCATCCTGGCCTACATCACGACCCGCTGGCCGCGACCGCTCTGTGTGGTGGTCGAGGCGGGGACGGCCATGGAGAGCCTGGGAGAACTGTCTCGGCACGACGGGCTGCGGTTGGGCGGGTTCCTGGAGGAGGGGCGCATCCTCCCGGCACAGGCGGAGGCCTTCACCCTGCCGGCGGACTTCCGCGCCGACATCGCCCGCGGGGCGGTCCTTTACGCGGACAGCCTGGGGCGGAGCGTACCCGGCGTGCGGGGCGTAGAGCGCGTGGCCCTGGCGGCGCGCGGCACCCCGCCGTTTGCCGGCCAGTGGGCGCTGGCCCTGGATGGGCTGCGGCGCTGGGAGCGGGCCGAGTACCGCACCGTGTGCTGGGTGGGCGGCGCCGAGCGGGCCCGGCGCCTGGTCCGCGAACTGGATGATGCCGGCCTGCGGGCGGTCGCGGACGAGGGCGGTGCCGGTGAGCTGGCGGCCGGGACCGTCACCGTGCGCGTGGGGCACATGCCCGCCGGCTTCGAGTTGCCCGGCCTGCGTCTGGCCGTGCTCGGCGAGCAGAACCTCTTCGGCACCCGCCGGCGTCCGGCGCGCGTCCGGCGCGTCCCCTCCGGCGCCCGCCTGCAGGGGTACGAGGACCTAGGCGTCGGCGACTATGTCGTCCATGTCACCCACGGCATCGGCCAGTATCTGGGCACCCAGTCGCTGAGCGTCCAGGGGAAGACGCGGGATTACCTGGTGCTGCGCTACGAGGGGACGGACCGGCTGTATGTCCCCACCGACCAGGTCGGGCTGGTGCAGAAGTATATCGGCGGCGAGAGCCGGCAGGTCCGGGTGTCCCGGCTCGGGGGGGCGGAGTGGGCCCGGGCCAAACAGCGCGTCAAGGAATCCGTGCAGAAGATGGCCGAGGAACTCCTGACCCTGTATGCCGCCCGCCAGACGTTGCGGGGCCATGCCTTTGCGCCGGACGGGGACTGGCAGCGCCAGTTCGAGGACGCGTTCGCCTACGAGGAGACCCCCGACCAGTTGCAGGCCACCGCCGAGATCAAGGCGGACATGGAGCAACCGACGCCCATGGACCGGCTGCTGTGCGGGGACGTGGGGTACGGCAAGACCGAGGTGGCCATGCGCGCCGTGTTCAAGGCGGTGGCCGACGGGCGCCAGGTCGCGGTGCTGGTGCCCACCACCATCCTGGCCGAACAGCACTACCTGACCTTCAGCGAGCGCTTCCGGGACTTCCCCGTCACCATCCGCATGCTCTCCCGCTTCCGCAATCGGCGTGAGCAGGAGGAGACGATCACCGCGCTACGCCGCGGCGCCGCGGACATCGTGATCGGCACGCACCGGCTGTTGCAGGGCGACGTCGACTTCAAGAACCTGGGCCTGTTGATCATCGACGAGGAGCACCGCTTCGGTGTGGCGCACAAGGAGCGCCTCAAGCAGTTGCGCCAGACGGTGGATGTGCTGTCCATGACGGCGACCCCCATTCCCCGGACCCTGCACATGGCCATGGCCGGGATCCGCGACATGAGCACGATCACCACGCCGCCCGAGGACCGCTTCCCGGTGGAGACGATGGTGGTGGAGTGGTCGCCCGCCCTCGTGCGCGAGGCCCTGGGCCGGGAACTGGCACGGCGCGGCCAGGTCTACTACCTGCACAACCGGGTGCAGAGCATCGGCGAGGCGACCGACCGCATCCAGGCGCTGGTGCCGCAGGCGGATATCGTCGTGGGGCACGGCCAGATGCAGGAGGACGAGCTGGAACAGGTGATGGCCGAGTTCTGGCGCGGGGAGCACCAGGTCCTGCTGGCCACGACGATCATCGAGTCCGGCCTGGACATCCCCAACGCCAACACCGTGATCGTCGAGGACGCCGACCGGCTCGGCCTGGCCCAGCTGTACCAGATCCGGGGCCGCGTCGGGCGGAGTTCGCGCGTGGCGTACGCCTACTTCACGTACCGGCGGGAGCGCCGCCTGACCGAGATCGCGACCAAGCGGCTGGAGGCGTTGCGCCAGTTCACCGAACTGGGGTCCGGCTTCAAGATCGCCATGCGCGACCTGGAGATCCGCGGCGCCGGGAACATCCTGGGACCCGAGCAGCACGGCTTCGTGGCGGCCGTCGGCTTCGAGCTCTACGCCCAACTGCTGGAGGAGGCCGTCCGCGAACTGCGGGGCGAGCGCAAGGTCCCCCCGACCCGCCCCACCGTGGAGTTGCGGGTCGACGCCTTCATCGACGACGCCTACATCCCCGAGGCGCAACTCAAGCTCGAGTTCTACAAACGGGTCCACGCCGCGGCCGACGCCGTGGAACTGGCGGCGGTCGCCGAGGACCTGCGCGACCGCTTCGGGCCCTATCCCGCCGGGGTGGCCAACCTCCTGCGCCTGGGCAACATCGCGGCGCAGGCGCAGGCGCTGGGCCTGTTGGGGGTCGTCCAGGAGGGCCGCGTGGTGGCGCTGACACTCCCCAACTACGCCAAGGCGGTCCTGGGCGCCTGGCGGGCACTGCCCGGGTTCTCCCCGCGTCGGCTGCGCGCGCGCGTGCACCCCAAGCCGGTCCTGGAGTTGGCGCTGGACGGCGCCGACGACACCACGGTCCTGGGGACGGTGGAGGCCTGCCTGGCGGCGCTGGCCGCCGACCCCCAGTTGCGGCAGTGGCAGCAAACGCTGGAGGGCGCGGTCGAGACGGGAGAGGTGGTGCGCGCGGCGGGAGAACTCGCCCGCCGTGCGCCGCCCCCGGCCCCGCCCCGGCCGCCCAGGGTGCCGGCGCCCGAACCCTCCAGCCGTGCGGCCGACCGCCTAGCCAGCGCCAGCGGACTGCGGCGTGTGGGTCCGGTGACGCCGACGGCCGCCCCGCCCAAACCGCGCCCGTCGGGCCCGCCTGTGGGCAAGCCCCTGCGAGCCCGGCCCCCGGCCGGGCTCGTGCTGCCCGGCGGCTCTGCTCCACCGCGCCGCCGCCCCTGATGGCTCAGTTGGGGTGCCGCACGGTCCCCGCCAGCCGTATCCGCAACCCCGCGCCACGGCGCGACCCGCGCGACGGGGGTGCATGTTCCGGCAGGCGGTGCGGGCCCGTGGCCGGCGCGATCCGCGCCCCGCCACGCGCGGATTGCGCGCGGAATGCAAGCTGGTACCGTCCTCCTGGGCACGCTATGGGACGACCCCAGCAACGGCGACGCCGCCGTCGAATGGGCTAGTGGTCTCTGTCGAACCAGAGGCCGCAGGGACGCAGAGGAGGGGCAGCGGTGAAGGCGACGGGCATCGTACGCCGCATTGACGATCTCGGACGGATCGTGATCCCCAAGGAGATCCGCCGGACGCTGCGGATCCGCGAGGGGGATCCGCTGGAGATCTTTGTGGACCGCGACGGGGAGGTCATCCTCAAGAAGTATTCGCCGATCGGCGAACTGGCGGACTTCGCGCGCGAGTATGCGGAGAGCCTCCATGACACCGTGGGGCACATCGCGCTCATCAGCGACCGCGACGCGATCATCGCGGTGTCCGGCGCGCCCAAGAAGGAGTTCCTGGACAAGCGGATCGGGTCCGCCGTGGAGTATGCCATGGAGCGTGGGCAGACCGTGTCCCTGCGCCCGGGGCAGTCCTCCCCCGGTTCCCTGGCCGGCGAGGACGACGAGGGGCAGTTCTCTTCATACGTGATCGCACCCATCGGCGAGAGCGGCGGGGCGATCGGCGCCGTGATGTTGGCCAGTCGTGAACCGGGCCCGTCGATGGGCGAGACGGAGGCCAAGCTCGCGGAAACCGCCGCCGGCTTCCTGGCGCGGCAGATGGCGCAGTAGCGGCGGGCTATAATGGGCGGCATGCAGCGCTGGGTGCGAAGGACGGCCGCATGACCGCCGAAGTGCAGAAGCGTCAGACCCGCGCCTTTGTGGGCGGGGCGGCGATCCTCGCCGCGGGCAGCCTGGCGAGCCGCGTGCTCGGCGCGACCTACCGCATCATCCTGCCGATCGTCATGGGCGGGGGACAGCGGGCGGCCGTGGGCATGGGCTTATTCCAGTTCGCCTATCCAATCTTCACGGTGTTGGTCACCCTGATCACGACCGGCTTCCCACTGGCGATTAGCAAGCTCGTGTCCGAGCGGCTGGCCGCCGGCGACCGCGACGGCGCGGGCGCGGTGGTGCGCATGGCGCGCCTGATCCTGCCCCTGTGCGGTTTCGCCCTGAGTGCCGTGCTCTGGTTCCTGGCGCCGATCGTCGCCGTCCATGTCGCCGGGGACGTGGCGGCGATCCCGAGCATCCGGGCCATCTCCCCGGCCATCTTCACGGTATCCCTGGCGTCCGTCTACCGGGGCGCCTTCCAGGGCCAGCAGGACATGGTCCCCTACGCCATCTCGCAGGTGCTGGAGCAGATCGGCCGCGTGCTCACGATGTTCGCCCTGGTCATCGCGCTTTTGCCGCGCGGGATCCAGTGGGCGGCCGCCGGGGCCAGCTTCGGCGCCACGGTCGGCGGGGTGTGCGCCACGCTCGCCATCCTCGTGCTCTGGCGCCAGCGCGGCAGCGTCCGGGTGGGCACGGGCCGCGTGCGGCGCGGCACCGGACCGGGCATCCTGCGCGCGATCTTTGGCCTGGCCCTGCCCATCACCATGGGGGCCATGCTGCTGCCGATGCTGAATCTGGCGAACGCCGCCATCATCCCGCTCCGGTTGCGCGCCGCGGGGCTCGGGGCGCACGCCATCGCCCTGTATGGGGTGCTGACCGGGTATGCCTCCCCCCTGGTGTTGGCGCCCACGCTCTTCACGGCCGCTCTGGCGATGAGCCTGCTGCCGTCTGTCTCCGCCGCCCTGGCGGCCGGCGATGCGCAGGGAGGGGGCCGGCGAGCGGCCGTGGGTCTGCGTCTGGCCATGCTGTTCTCCCTGCCGGCCTCGGTCGGGCTGCTGCTGCTGGCCGGACCACTGCCCGTGTTGCTCTTCCACTCCGCGCAGGCGGCCCGCCCCCTGGCGGTGCTGGCCCCGGCCCTATTGTTCCTCAGCATGCAGCAGACGTCGTCCGGTGTGCTCCAGGCGCTGGGCAAGCCGGCGCTGCCGGTCCGCCATCTCGCGGTCGGGGGCGCCGTGATGGTGGCGGTGGCCTGGGTGCTGGTGGCGCGGCCCGGTTGGAACGTCACGGGTGCGGCCCTGGGGACGACGCTGGCGTTCGCGGTGGCGGCGTCGCTCAACCTGCGGGCGACCGGCCGCCTTTTGCCGGGGGCGGTGGACTGGGGCAAGATGGCGCTGCGGCCGGCGCTGTCCACGGCGGTGATGGCGGCCGCCGTCCTCCTCTGGGAACACGTCGGCCGCCCGCACTCAGACGCGCTGATCGTTTCCGGGGCAGTGGTGGGCGGGGCCGCCGTCTACACCGTCAGCCTTTTGGCCTGCGGCGGGGTACGTCGTGAGGATCTGGAGATGGTGCCGCGCATCGGCACGCCCCTGGCCGGTTTCCTGGTGCGCTACCGATTGATCCGCCCGTAGACTCGGGGTGGGAGGGAACGGCTTGGGGCAGGGCGCGGTGGATCTGACGGAGTTGGTGGGCATCGTGCGCCGTCTGCGCGCGCCGGGAGGGTGTCCTTGGGATCGGGCCCAGACCCATGAAAGCCTGACGCCCTACGCGCTGGAGGAGGCGCGGGAGGTCGCGGCCGCCATCGCCGACGGCGACCGCGCGGGTCTGGCCGGCGAATTGGGGGACCTCCTGCTGCAGGTGCTGATGCATGCCGCCATTGCGGAGGAGGAGGGGACCTTCGACCTGCAGTCCGTGGTCGACGGGTTGGCCGCCAAACTCGTTCGGCGCCACCCGCACGTCTTCGGCGTGGAGGCGCCCGCCGCCACAGCGGCCGAGGTGGAACGTCTGTGGGCGGCCGTCAAGGCACAGGAGGCCGCCGAGGCGTCCGCCCCCGGCGCGGGGCAGGGCCCCTGGCTCGAAACCGTGTCCCGCGCCCTGCCGGCCGTGGCGGAGGCCCAGGCGCTGGGCAGGCGTGCCTCCGAGGTCGGGTTCGACTGGGCCCAGCCCGAGGCGGCGTGGCCGAAGGTGGAGGAGGAGTGCGGGGAGTTCCGGGCGGCCTGGGACGAATGGGCGGCCGCCGGCTCCCCGGCGCAGGGAGCTCCGCGGGTCGCCATGGCCGCCGAACTGGGTGACCTGCTGTTTGCCATGGCCAATGTGGCGCGCCTTCTGCGCATCGACGCCGAAAGCGCGCTGGCGGGCACGAACGAGCGCTTCCGTCGCCGCTTCGGCCGCGTGCAGCAGTTGGTCGGACCCGACCCCGAAGCCCTGCGCCTCGCCGGTTTGGCGGCGATGGACGCGGCATGGGATCGGGCCAAGGCGGAAGAGCGCGCGGATCCGCCCCTGCCGCCTCCGCGGGCGTGAGCACGAGGGGCCGCCGCCCCCTGCGGGGTGGCGGCGGTCCCCGACGGCGAAAATACTGTGGGGATCCGGGGGAGCAGACGGCTAATCGTGGCGGTTTTCGGGGAACGCTCTTGCTAGCCCAGCAGGGACAAGCCTTTGCGGGGAGAATGGGCGCGATGCCGACGGTGGCCCGTGGACACCGGAGCGGGCAAGGACGCGGAAAGGGGACTGGCGATGAACAAGCTCGAACTGGTCAATGCGGTGGCAGACAAGGCGGACCTCACCAAGCGCGACGCGGAGAAGGCCGTCAACGCTGTTGTGGAAAGCATTGAGGAGGCGTTGAAGGTCGGCGACCGGGTGAGCCTGGTGGGCTTCGGCACCTTCGAGGTCCGCGACCGCAAGCCGCGGGTTGGGCGCAACCCGCAGACCGGCCAGGAGATCCGCATCCCTGCCGGCAAGGTTCCGTCCTTCAAGGCCGGCAAGGGCCTCAAGGAGTCCGTCGGTTAGGGGCCGGCGACACAACCCGCCCACCCCCGGGGCGCTCGTCCCGGGGTGGGCGCCATGCCCTGGGCTCACTCCTCCACGGGGGGCGCCGAGCGGCGCTCTTCGCCCAACACGGTGTATAGCGCCGCTGCCTCTGCCTTGAGCACCGGTCCCGCCGGTACGGTCACGACACGGATCTGCAGCCGCCGCCAGCCATAGTCCACATCCAGCGTGTCTCCTGGGCGCACCTCCGCCGAGGCCCGCAGGGGATGCCCCGCGCGGGTCACGTGCCCCCCGTCGCACAATTGGTTGGCCAGGATGCGCCGCCGGATGAGCCGGCTGATCTGCAGGAACTTATCCAACCGCATGCCGCGCCCCCCTGTGTTGCCAGCGCGCCCGCCCGCATATTCTGGTCTGTCCCAAGTGCTGATCACAAGGGGGGGGTATCGGTGGAGGGGCGGAGCCCGCACCCCCCGTCGCGCCCCACGGGCAGCCAGGTCCAGGACGGGCACAACGTGACGTTGCGCGCCCGCGAGGAGGCGGTGGTCAGCGGCGTGGTCCACGTGACCAGCTTTGACGACCGCCAGATCGTCCTGGGTACGCAGATGGGGACGTTGACCATCACCGGCCACGAGCTGCAGATCCGCGAACTCGACCTGGGGCAGGGCAGCTTCCGCGTCCAGGGCGGCATCGACGCCCTGGTCTACAGCGCGGGCGGGAAAGGTCGCGGGCGGCGCGAGGGCCATGCTGGCGTCCTGCGGCGGCTCCTCCAGTAGGCGGGTTGGGCGGGGGGCGCGATGGGAGACCAGAACCTCACGCAGGGCGTGGCGGCGGTGGTCGCGCTGCTGACCGGCGTGGCCCTGGGGCTGTGCCTGGACGTCCGCCGGGCGCTGGGCCTCGCCGGGCGCCCGGGGCGGCTCGCGGGCCATGCGCTCGATGTGGCCTGCGTGGCCGCCATGACGCCGGTGCTGGCGGGAGGGCTCCTGCTCGCCGATTGGGGCGCCCTCCGCCTCTACGTGCTGCTGGCCACGGGCGCCGGGCTCGCGCTCTACCTGACCCTGGGAAGCCCGGTCGTGCTCCCCTTGGGCGTCTGGCTGCTACGCGCGATCGCCCGCATCGTCGCCGGGACGCTGCGGGCCGTCCTCTGGCCGTTCCGCGCGACCGCGCGCGTCGTCTGGCCCCCGCTGGCGCGCGTGGGCCACTGGTTCCGCCGCACCCTGGGGCCGTGGCGTCACCGGCCCCCAGCACCTCCCAGTTCCAACTGACAGGCCCGTGCGCCGCCGCCGGGGAAGTGGGCCGCGTCCACACAGGGAGGGACGCGGTGGGTGGCCTGGAAACGCACGGTCCGGCGTGTCGGGATGATGGCGGCCGCGGTGATCGTTCTCAGCGCCCCACGGGTTTTTGCGACGACGGCCGCGCCGCCGCCGGCGTTGCCGGGGGCGCCCGAAGCCGTACTCTATGATCCGGCGAGCGGCCAGTTCCTGTATCAGCGGGCTGCGCACCGGCGTGTGGCCGTGGCCAGCCTGGAGAAGCTGATGACGGCGCGGTTGCTGATCGAATCCGGCCAACTCGGGGGGACCGCCATGGTCCCTGCGGGTGTGGTGCAACTCCCCGAGACCAAGGTGGGGCTCGTGCCCGGGCAGCAGTTGTCCATGCAGGTCCTGCTGGACGCCCTATTGGTGCGCAGCGCCAACGATGCGGCCCTCACCATCGCGGTCGCGCTGGCGGGCTCCGAATCCGCCCTCGCGACCCAGATGAACGCGGAGGCGCGGCACCTGGGCCTGACGGATACCAACTACGTGGACAGCAGCGGTCTGGATGCGCCTGGACAGTACAGTTCGGCGGCGGACACCGCCATCCTGGCGGCCGACGACATGCAACTGCCCGCCTTCAGCGCCGCCGTGCGTCTCTCGCAGGTGCGTATGCCCGGGGGAGCGGTCTACGGGACGGTCAATCCCTTTCTCGCCTACTATCCCGGCGCGGACGGCATCAAGACCGGATTCACGACCGACGCCGGCTTCTGTCTGGCGGCGTCCGCGGTGCATGACGGCCGCACCCTGATCGCCGTGGTGTTGGGCGCCCCGAACTGGGCGGTGGTCGACGCCGATGCCGCCGCGCTATTGAATTGGGGCTTCGCCAACACGCCGGCCCCGCCCGCCGGCGGCGGAGCGGCGGCCGGGGGCAGTGCGGCGGTGTCGTCTACGGGGGCGTCCGGGCCTACGGCCGGCGGGAGCGGCACGGGGACGGCAGCAGCGGGAGCGGGCGGGGGGAGCGCGACACCCTCGTCCACGGAGTCTGCCGCGCCGGGAGCGGGCGGGGGGAGCGCGTCGGGGCCCGGGTCACAGGGGTCCGGCGGGGTGGGGTCGGGGTCGTCGTCCACGCCAGCGGCCGGATCCGGCGCGGCAAGTGGCAACGGACCACGGGTGGGCACGAACGCCCTCGGGGGGCGACCCGCAGCCTCCCGGACCGCGGGGCCGGCCCGCCGGCACTCGGTCACGGCCGCCGTGCTGGCCGCCCTGGCTGTGGTCGCTGCGGCCAGGCTGGCCGTCCGCCGGCGCTCGTGAAAAAACGTCCACCAGATGGGAGGAGCAGAGGGCTGGCGGGCCGAACTAACGAGATGTACGCATTTTGTACACGGTTTGTACACACTTGACGCTAGAGCGGGAAAACGCATGCAAATGGAGATCCGGGGTGCCGAGCGGCTCAGCCACCGAGAGCGCCAAGTGGTGGTGCTCAAGGAGATGGGCCGTTCTGCGGAAGCCATCGCCCGGAGGCTGGGCATCTCGCCCGCTACGGTGGCGACCCTGTATGCCCGAGCGAAGAGCAAGGGATTTCAGGTCGTCATCGTTCTGGACGGGGATCCGCTGGGGCTCGGCGGCCCCGAGGATGACGAGACGGATGCGCCACCCCCAGAGGAGCGTGACTGATGCGCACGACGGCCCGCGCCCGCGACCGGCAGCCCAAGGAGGTGCTGCCGCTGCAGCCGACCCGGGAGGGGCACGCCGTCCCGGCCGGCCTGCGTCCTCGGCCCGCCCCGCGCCCGAAGCGGCGGTTCGCCTGGGGGCGGTGGGCAGTGGCGGCGACGGCCGTCTATGCGCTGTGGATGGCGCACGTGGAGTGGGGGCAGTACCGGCAGTTCCAGGCGCAGAGCGCGGCCCTGCAGCGGGAGGCGGCGCAGTTGCGCCTGGAGCACGGCCAGTTGGCCGCCGAGGTCGCCTATGCGGGCACCAACCAGTATGTGGCGGCTGCGGCCAGGCAAGAATTCGGACTCGTCGGACCGGGGGAGGTCCCCCTGGCCCCCATCGCAACGGGCTCTGCCCAGACGGCGTCCGGCGGGTGATCGGCGCGCGGGGAGGGGGCCGGGCGGATCACCCCGCACGGCCGCGAAAAGCCGCGAAAGACCGCGAAATTTGCGCGTGCCGGTGCGTTTGACACCTCGTTGGAAGAGGCAGTATAATCCGTCTGCCAATCGCCGAATGCAGGAGGAGTTTCTGCCGCATGCCGCTCTCCGTTGGCACCGTCGTAGAGGGAACCGTCACCGGGATTACCAATTTCGGGGCGTTCGTCGAGTTGCCGAGCGGGGAGACGGGCTTGGTCCATATCTCCGAGGTTGCGGACGTGTATGTCACCGACATCCACGAGTTCGTCAAGCGCGCGGACAAGGTGAAGGTCAAGATCCTCTCGGTGGATCCATCCGGGAAGAAGATCGGCCTATCCATCCGCCAAGCCCAGGAGGGCGCCAGCCCGACCCGTCGGATGCCGAGCGGGCCCCGTCCGAGCGGGGGGGGCCGTGGGCGTCCGACCCCTGGGTCGTTCGAGGATAAACTCAAGCGCTTCATGAAGGACAGCGAGGATCGGCTGGGGGATTTGCGCCGGAACACGGACAGCAAGCGTGGCGGGCGCGGGTCCAGGTCCTTCTGAAGGTTTCGGGCGGTCGCGGAAGGGTTGCTGCCGGGGTGGCGAAACGGCAGACGCGGCGGACTTAAACTCCGCTGCCGGGAACGGCGTGCGGGTTCGAGTCCCGCCCCCGGCACCATTGAGCCCCCAAGGGCTTGCGGGCATCCGACCAAGCGGCCCATTAGACGGCGGCCCGCCGACATCTAACGCGATGTCTAACGGGCCGTTGTTTGTTGCCGAAGACCGTCTTCGGCGGCCGGGTCGTCCGGCGCCAGGATGTCGGGCCCGTGCACTTTGTGCGGCGACAGCCCGCCGGGGCGCCCGTCCGCTCCGCAGATGCTTGGCGTAGTATGCCGATCGCATGGCGGGGGCCAGATCGCAGATCTTGACCTTGCCCAACGCTGGCAAGATGTGCAGGGTGATCGCGTTGCGGTAGCTCGCGACCGTTCCGGCCTCCAGGCCCGCGGTGGCGGCGCGAGTTTCCAACCATTGCGGCAGAAGTTCTTTCAGCGGCGTCTGGTCGGTCGGTACCAGTTCGCCCCTTGTGGCGGCCACGATAAAATTCGCTTCGACCAGCTTGGCCTTGGCCCGCTCACGCTCGCCGGTGGAGCGCCAGACCTGTCTCTTCTTGCCGATCACAGGATCGGGTACCCGGAGCACGACCTGCCAGACTCCGTTTCGCAATACCAGCGCCATCACCGCACCCTCCCCAAGTGGCGGCTGAATGGCCGGCGGCCAAGGGACTGGCGGGCGTCCGACGCCGTCGCGGGCGGCGTCCACTCGCCCCGCAGGAAGGCACAGAACTGGGCGGCGGGGATCTGGCGCAGGGGTGCATCCCACGAAAGTGGCGGTCATGCGACATTGCGCCGGCGGAGGGGTGCGAGTTGGCGGACGGCTCCAGGGACGCCCCAGCGCTTCTCGATCCACCCCCCGCCATCGGCGAGCAGGCCGCGTAGCGCAGGTGCGCTCGTCCCGTGTCCTTGTCCACGTCCCGAGCCGGCCCCAGGGCCCGCGGCGGCGACCTTGGCCTCGCGCCATTCTCGCCCGGCCTCCACGCGCCCGCCGTCGACCTCCAGGACCAGGGTGTCACTGCCGGGATCGGGCCCGAGCCGGCAGGTGCCGGCAGCGGTGCGCGTTGCGCTCTGCGCCAGCGCGACCAGGAGATGCCCACCGTGGTGCGGTGCACGGTGTTGTCATCCAAGCGCACTTGGAGGAAGGCCCCGACGGCGTCGACCGCCACCGCGTCGAAGGCCCTGTCCACCCCGTCGCGTGCGGCCAGGTTTGGTTCATCACATCTCCGCGCGGCCGTCTGATACCCCCGGCTTCAGCCGTGGGCTGGGCCGCGCGTTCCCTCCCTTGTGGTAAAATGGAGACGCACCTTGACAACAGAACGTATGGCGTTGCGCCGAAGAATCCGTCGGCGCGTAAAACGTTCGCGGAACATACGGGAGATCGGCGTTGTCCAAAGGCACCGGCTTGCCGGAAACAGTTTCGGACATAAGCGTCACCTCCCTTGCCAGCCCCGCTATACGTGGGA
>JAJZWQ010000223.1 GCA_021846605.1 Bacillota bacterium
CCGCCGGCGCCCTGTTCCGCGCCCTGATGCCGCTTTGCGCCGCCCGTGGCTACCGCGTGCTGACGCTGGGCACCAACCCGGACGGGCACGCGCGCCATCTCTATGAAACCTTCGGGTTTAGTGCCCTGACCCCGACCGATGGCTCGATGCTGTGGGGCGACGGCACCCCCCCGTCCGGTGCGCCGGGCGTCGGCCCGCTGCGTTGGTCGGACTGGGGATGGGTGAGCGCCGCCGCCTGCGCCCCCCGGGCGGACGGTGAGCCCCTGCCGCGCAGCCGCTGCCTGCGCGTGGATGGTCCGGGGCACGTGGAGGGGGCCTTCATCGCCGCGCGCTCGGACGGCCTGCCGTTGGTGGTATTGCGCCGCGGCTCGGCGGCCGTTGGCTGGGCCGGGCGGACCGGCGGTGGAGAACTGGACCTCTACGTGCGCCCGGGGCAGGAAGACCTGGCACCGCTCCTGGTCGCCGGTCTGAACCTGGCGCCGGGGGAGCGGCTGCTTTGCGTCGCAGACGGCTACCGCGGCCGGGCCCTGGAGTCCGCCGGCTTCCGCCCGGCCGGACCGGGCGTCTGGATTGGGCGCGGGGCGGCCGGATCCTAGCCGTGCCGCCACCGCCAAGGCGCCAGCGGTAGCGTGTCGGGGTGGGGCCGGCCCGCTGCTCGGGAGGTGCGGGCCGTGGCCGTCACCAGAGAGCAAGTGCGCGGCGTCGTAAGCAGGGAGCCCGCGGATCACCCGTTTCGCGAGGGCCCGCCGATCCGTCTCCGCGGTTTAATGGTGGCCTGCTCGAGTTGAACCGCAAGTTCCGCCAGGGCATCGTGAGACCAGTGTCAACGCCGGGTTGCCACATGGATGACCTCCAGAACTGGTGTTTGAGATACGGAGGCGCTGAGGTGGCCGCGGGCAGTGGCCGTGCCCCGTCCATCAAAGGCAGCGGCGTGAGCAGCAGGGTACGCAGGTGGGCATCGGAAGAAAGGCGGCGGCGATCTCTCGCCGAGCGTGGCGTTACCGCCCGTCCCGTCGACCAATGCGGGCCCCGGAGGAACGGTCAAGCGTGTCTTCCCCACCGTCGGGTGTGTCCGTCCCGCCGTCCGATGCCGAGCGGGAGAAGCTGCGCGCAACCTTCACAGAGGACGCGGAGCTCTACCAGCGCGCGCGTCCGGGATACCCCGAGGCGCTGTTCGACGAGCTGGCGCGCATGGCGGCGCTGCGGCCCGGGGCACGCATCTTGGAGATCGGGTGCGGCACGGGCCAGGCCACGCTTCCGATGGCCGCGCGCGGTTACCGCGTCACCGCCGTGGAACTCGGCGCCGAGATGGCCGACGTGGCGCGGCACCACTTGGCTGGCGTCGGGGACGTTCAAGTCCACACCGCGGCGTTCGAGGCCTGGCCGCTACCGGCGGACCCGTTCGACCTGGTGATGGCGGCGACCGCTTTCCACTGGATCGACCCAGCGGTGCGCTGGCACAAGGCGGCGGCGGCCCTGACGCCCGGCGGGTCGGTGGCCGTGTTCGGCAGCACCCACGTAGCGGGCGGGGAGGAACGGTTCTTCGAGGAAGTGCAGGCTTGCTACGAGCGCTTCATGCCGGGGACGCCACTGGGGCCATGCCTGACCCCGGCCGACAACGTGGCCGACGAGAGGGCGATCGAGGCGGCGGCCACCGGCCTCTTTGAGCCGCCCGTCTGCCGGCGTTACCGTTGGGAGATCACGTACGACACCGCCGGCTACCTCGATGTCCTCCGCACCTACTCCGGCCACCGCGCCCTTGACCCCGAGAACCGCCGCGGGCTGCTTCAGTGCGTGTCGAACCTAATCGACGGCCGCTACGGGGGACGGGTCCGCAAGTCCTACCTCACCCTTCTGATGGTCGCCCGCCGTCGTTGATCCGTGACCGTGGTGGCCAACGGAATCGTCGTGGAGTTGTGCCCTCGTGCAGGAACCGGGCGGGGTCAAGTCGTTCAGGTGGTCCGGCAACCCGTGACGCCCCTTCCCCGACCCGCGAGCGCGTAGGCGCCCCAGCCTTCCGCCAGTAACTCCGCCTGTCGTCCACCGACGATGCGTTCCCTCGCCATAGAGGGGATCACGCATGCCTGCCTGCACCGAGCACCGCCACCGATCGCCCCGCAGACCCGCCGACCGTGGTCAGCTTGTGTTGCGGCGCGGGCGGGATGGACGTGGAATTCCTCGCGGCCGGGTTCAGAGTCATCTACGCCGCCGACTTCAACCCGGCCGCCATCGAGACCTACCGCCGCAACCTGGGCGACCACGTCGAGCAGGTCGATCTGACCAAGGTCGATCTGACCAAGGTCGATCTGACCACGCGGGACCCGCCCCGCATCCCTGACGCGGATGTGAGGTTTTCAGTGCCACCTTGCTTTCCGAAAGGGGCGCCGGTTCCCACTCGTGAGGGGAGAAAACCCATTGGCCAGGTCCAAGTCGGAGATGCGGTGCTGACACATGCGGGGCGATACCGGCCGGTGTTAGAGGTGATGCGCCGCCCCTACGTTGGCCCGTCGGTTGTGGTGATCTTCGGGTGCGGGGCGCGCCCCCATCACATGCACCCCCGACCATCCGTTTCGTGCGGCATCGATTCGTCATCCGCGTCGGTTCACTATCGGTGATTCTGCCGCGGATCGGGCGAGTGCGGACCCAGGAGCCGACGACGGCCCTGCTGGCACGGGTGGAGGCCGGACCTGTCCGCCACGGTCTGCCGGGAATGGGGACGGTGGTTTGTCAGCTTCACCGGCGAGGCGGAGCGATCCGCCCAGGCGCAGTGCCCTCGTCGGCCCGACGCCGTGGTGGGGGTGGATCCCGGCGTCCGTAACTTGGCGTTGCGGTCGACGGCGGAGGTCGTGCCCGCGCCCCGCCCGTTGCGGCGAGCCGAGCGGCGCATCGCGCGCGGCGACCGGCGGCTCGCGTGGCGGCAGGAGGGCAGCCGGAATCGGGAGGAGGCAAAGCTAAGGCCGATCTCCGGGGGGCTCAGGCCCGCGTGGCCCACATCCGGCAAGATGTCCCGCACAAGCTGACCACGCACTTGGCCACGACCCACGGCACGGCTGTGGTCGAGCACCTGAACGTGCCTGGCATGGCGCGGGGGACGCCTCTGCCCGGTAACGGGTGGATGCAAGATGCGACTACGGATCTTGCAGCGTCAGCCCAGCTTCCTGGCCACGGAGGCGGGCACCGGCAGGGAAGGCAGCTGCGGATCGTTGAGCACATACACCTTCAGCGGGCGGATCCCGAAGGCTGCGATCTGCGGCGCCGATCCCCAGAAGAACAGGTCGATGCGGTCGCCGACGATGGCCGATCCGGTGTCGGCCGCGACGGCGAGCCCGTAGCCCTGCACATATAACCGGCTGCCCAGGGGGATGACGCGCGGGTCGACCGCCACGATGCCGTGTCCCAGCGGCAGGCCGATGGCGGAACCCCGGCCGGTCCAGCGACCGTTGCTGTTCCAGTCGGCGTTGTAGGCGGTGGCGGTCATGGTGAGTTCCCGCGCGTAGTGGTAGAAGCGTCCACCGACCTGCACCAAGTCCGTGGCCGTCCCCACGGCGATGACCGCTGCGGTGGGCGGTTGCACAGGGCCCTGGCCGAAGATCTTGAGATGGACCGGCTGGAGCGGAGCCGCTGTGGGGGCCGGAAGGTGGGGGGGCGAGGAGGCGGCGGCCGGGACCACGGGCGGGTAGTACGCCACGCCCCATTGGACCTGGTCGCCCGGGCGGCCGGGGATGCGCACCTCGTGCAGCCCGACCGGCAGGGATGGATCGGGCTGGTCGATCGATGGGTAGGGCTGGGTGACGATGCGCCGGAAGGGCTCGGCCCGGTACGGCGAGATGCCGATGGCTCGGCCCAGGTTGACGACGCCCGCGGCCCAACCCGGGTCGCCACGGCCGATGGCGCTGACGGCGGCGAGGAGCGCCAGGGCACAACCGGCTCCGACCGCGTTGCGTACGAACGGGGTCCCCGACTGGGTCTTCCACCACGCCCGCCACGGCTGCCACGCCCGCGCCGCCCGCCACGGCTGCCACGCCCGCGCCGCCCGCCACGGCTGCCACGCCCGCGCCGCCCGCCACGGCTGCCAC
>JAJZWQ010000033.1 GCA_021846605.1 Bacillota bacterium
CAGCCCAGGTCGTCCTGCCAGCCCAGCCAATGGACCCGGTCGCTCAGCCGCAGATCCGCCGCCAATTGCCGAAGATCCCCCAGTGCCGGACCATCGCCAGCCACCCAGAGCGTCACATCTGCGGGGAGCAGGGCCAGGAACCGAAAGAGGGCGTCGGTGTTCTTGCCTTGCACCAAGCGGCCGGCCGTTCCGATCACCCGCGGCGGAAGCCGGGCGGGGGATATGGCCGGTAGCGGCACCCCGTTCGGGATCTGGTGGATGCGTTCGCGCGGCAACCCGAGCCTCGCCGCGTCCTGGCCGTCCTGCTCGCTGACGGCGATGAGCGCGGCCAGACGCGGGGCCACCTGCCGGTGCACCCGCAGGGAGAGGGCGCGCAGCCAGGCCGGATGCGCCGGATCGCGCCACTGAAACCCGTGGGCCGTATACACCAGCGGCAGGTGACCCACCGACCGCGCGGCCAACAGGGCGAACACACCGTGGGCGTGGACCACGGTCGCCTGCAACTCGGCCGCCGCCCGCCGGGCCTGGGTGCCCGCCGCCGCGACCGCGGCCGGGTTGACCGCCCGCCGCAGCGAGGGGGCCAACACCGTGGAAACACTAGCAGACTCCACGGCCTCGACTAGCCAACCCTTGGTCCCCGTCAGGACGCCGGCCGTCAGAGGCGCCAGACCGATGGCCAGGTCGCGCACGTGCCGCTGCACCCCGCCGCGGTCGCCAGATTGGACGATGTGCAGCACGCGGGGTGCGCTCACGGGGCCGGTGGAGGGGGCGGGGTGCGCGAGAAGCCGCCCAAAACGGCCCGCACCGTCCGCAACAGGATTTGCGCGTCCATGGCGGCGCTCGAGCGCAGCGAATACAGCAGGTCGAACTTGATCTTCTCGCGGGGGCTGGTGTCATATTTGCCGCGCACCTGGGCGAGGCCGGTGAGGCCGGGCATTACGGCCAAGCGGCTGTGGAACTGGGGCAGTTCCTGGGCCACTTCGTCGTGGATCGCGGGCCGCTCCGGACGGGGGCCGACCAGGCTCATGTCCCCCCGCAGGATGTTCCAGAGCTGCGGCAGTTCATCGAGATGGAACTTTCGCAAAAACCGGCCGACCCGTGTCACGCGGGGATCGTCGGCCTGCGCCAGGACCGGGCCTGTCGCAGCCTCGGCGTCCCGGCGCATGGTGCGGATTTTGAGCACGTCAAAACGCTTGCCGTACCGCCCCATCCGCTCTTGCCGATACAGCACGGGGCGGCCGTCATCCACCAAGACCAACAGCAGCGCCAGGAGTAGCAGGGGAGAGGTTATCACCAGGAGCAGCAGGCTCAGACTCACGTCGATCAGGCGCTTGAGGAACCGCTGGCGGGAGAGGTCCGGGGCCGACGTCAGGTCGATGACGAGACTGTCACCGAAAGTGGTCGGGCGGCTCTGGAGGAGCACGAGGTCGAGGATCCGGGGCACCAAAAAGAGCTCGTACCCCCGTTCCAGGGCCAGGAGGGCCAGCCGTTCCTTGACGGGCCCCCGCAACTGCTCATCCAAGAGCAGGCCACGGACGCAGGACTGCCGCAGGCTCTCCACCACCAGCGGGACATCTGGACCGTCATCGGTCAGCTCGACCGAGGCGCAGATGGTGAAAACGCTCCCGTCGGTCCCGTTGGGCTCCCACGTGGAACCGGGCGCGCGCACATGGAGGACCGTGGGGAGTCCGACCCGGGCGCGCCAGCGGCGGTAGGCGAGCCCCCGATAAGCAAGCAGGAGGAGCAGGTTGAGCACGGCCGCCAGGGCGATGACGGTGCGCGGCACGGCGAAGCTGCGGACGAAGAACGAAGCGGCCATGGCGACCAGCGTGTTGAGCGCCACAACCATGAAGATGCCCTGGACCTCTTCGGGCCACGGCAACGGTCGGCGTTCGTAAAGGCTGTAGATTTGGGCGAGTACCACACAGCCCAGGACGAAGAACGGCAGGGCCCGCTCCATGGCCTGCATATTGGGAGCGGGGGGCCGTCCGGCGAAGCGCAGCCAAGCGGCCAGGGCGTACGCGGCCGCCACCGTGGCGGCGTCGCCCAGCACCAAAAGCCCGCTCGCGCGCCCACGCCCCGCGACACCAGGCAACGTAGGTCGCCTCCGAAGTGCGGAAACCGTACCGTCTGTGCTTCTACCAGTCCTGCGTTGTTCCTCCAGCGGGCGCCCGCGGTGCATGAAACGTCCCAAATGGACGCGGATTCCTGGCGGAATCCGCGTCCCTCACGCAGAATGTGTCGGACTAGGCTGCAGTCGCGAGAGGAGCTGTCGGATGGCGAAGCGGAAACGCCCCGGGAACTACAAGCCGCACAACGCGGGGCGGCCCCGCGCCGGGGCCCTTCCCGCGCCGACCCGTTCCCTGTCTTTCCCCGATTGGGTGGCCGTCTCCGTGGCCGTCCTGATCGCCGCGACGCCCCTCTTGCGGGGCCTATACTTCCCCACCCAACAGCTATGGGCGGTCATGGCTGCGGCCGTGATCGCCTGCGCCACGTGGATGGCGCGGCCGGCCGGCCGGCGCCGGCTCGTCCGGGGCCCGGCCGACTGGGCCGTGTACCTGCTGCCCGCCGCCTATCTCCTGAGCGCCTTCGTCTCCGTAGACCCGAACGGGGCGGTGCAGTCGCTTCTAAACCACCTGCTCTATGCGCTGGTCTTCTTTGCCGCCGCCGAGTTGGCCTTGGCCTCCGCGCGCACGCGGTGGATCGTCTGGCACGGTGTGCTGGCAGCAGGCTGTGTGGTGGCCGTGACCGGTATGGTGGGGGCCGCCGGGTGGGCCAAGGGGCTGTCGTGGTTCCCGACGGGGCAGGACCGCATGTACACCTCCATCCAGTACCCCGACGCCGCCGCGGCGTACCTGGCGGCCGGCGCGTTCATCGCCGCGGGACTGCTCATGCGCACTGCCAACCGCTGGGCGCGGGTCGGCTACCGCATCGCCATGGCCCTGATGCTTTTTACCTTCCTGGCCGGCCTTTCGCGCGGGGCGACGCTGGCGCTTCTGCCCGCGTTGGCGGTCTTCATCGTCCTGCTTGGACCCGGGCGTCGGGCCGAGGGGATCGGCGGGTTGCTTGTGGCCGGTGCCGCAGCCGTCGCCGGCGCCGTTCCCTACTTCGCGCATCTGCCCCGTGGCACCCACGCCAATCCGCCGGGACCGGCAGCGGTACTGGAGGCGATGGTGGCGCTGGCCGTTGTCGGGGCCGCCCTGGAACTGGGGTGGAGCCAGTTGCGTGCGGCCGCGCGACCCTTGGTGGTCGCCATCGTGGGCGGGGTGGCGGTGATCGGTGTGGCCGGGGGTGCGGTGTATGAACTGCACCGCCACGCGTTATCGGGCGGCGTCGGGCGGCTCCTGCGTCTGGGGCTCACGTCGTCGTATAACGCCTGGTCACGGCTGGCGTGGTGGCGGGACGCCCTCAAGATGGTGGCCGCCCGGCCGATCCTGGGTTGGGGCGGTGGCGGCTGGGCCGCCGCCTACCAAGCCTTTGAGCGCTACGACTATTCGAGCACCCAGGTGCACAATGGCTGGCTTCAGATCTGGGTGTCGACAGGCACCGTCGGGTTCCTGGTTTGGCTGGCCTTCTGGGCGGCACTGGTGGCGCTCGCCTGGCAGGCATACCACCGCCTTACCCCGGACGAGCGGCCGAGACTGGCCGCCCTGGGCGCAGGGGTGGCGATGATCGGGATTCATGGCATGCTTGACTTCACGCTGTCGTTGTCGGCCGTGAGCGTCGGGCTCTGGGCGATGGCCGGCCTCTTGCGCAGTGAGGCCTTGGAGGCGGCGGCCCCGATTGCGCGCGGCCGCCGCCGGCCCGAGTCTGCCCCGGTTACGCGCAACCGCCGCCGGCCCGAGCCCGCCCCCATCTGGCCGGCGGTCGGCCTGTACAGCGTCGCTGCGGCGATCATCTTCCTGAGCGCCAGCCGCCTGGTGGCGATCTCGGATTACAACCAGGCTGCCAAGTTCGCCAACCAGAACAAGCTGGCGCAGACCCAGGAGCGGGTCGCCGCCGCCATTGGCGCCGACCCCCTGATGTCCGCCGCATGGGTGCTCCGTGGCGAGGTGCTCTCGGCCCAGGCCCAGGGTACGGGGACGGCCAACGCCGCCTCTGCACAGCAGTTGTTCACCGAGGCGGGCACGGCCTACGCCCGGGCCGTCGCCCTTGTTCCATACAATTGGAATTGGCGCCAGAGCTACGCCCAGTACCTGCAACTGGTGGGGAACAACACCGCGGCGGTGGCGCAACTCCAAACGGCCGTCGCCGACGCGCCCTTCGCCGAAGCCCTCTACCAGGCCCTGGGGGTGGCATGGATGCGCAGCGCCGTTGCCGACGTCCAGGGCGGACACGCGTCGGCGGCAACGCCAGAACTTTCTGCCCTGCGGACGCTGGCGGCCCAGCGTGCGGCCCTGCCCGCCAGGATCCCGGTGCGGGCCGTCGAGGAGAGCAAGGTCGACCCCGCACAGGTGCCGCCGGTCGCGGCCACGGTGCCCGGGTTGCAGCTGTCACTGGGCGAGGCGGCGGCCCTGCAGGGGCAGTGGACGACGGCGCAGCCCCTTCTGGAGGCTGCTGCCGGGCAGAGTGGCCAGCTGGGCGGGGAGGCCAACCTCTGGCTCGGCCTGGTGGCGCAAAAGCTGGGCCAGACCCCGCTCCAGTACTTCGCCGCCGCGCAGAAGGGCCTGGGCAGCACCTACTCTTCCGAACTGTCGACCGTGCAGGCGGTGATCGGCAAGGTGGCCGGCTAGCTCCGGCGCAGGTCGTAGCCTAGGCAGGCGCGGGCGATGCGTTCCATCTCTGCGGACCCGTAGCGCCCGTCACAGGGCAGGGTGAGGAGCGTCGCCGCCAGGCGGCGCTCCTCACCGTCCATGGCCGACTTCGCCTCGGCGGAGACCGGAAAGTGCAGCGTGGCCTCGATCCCGCAGGTCAGGAGGTGGCGCGCCAGGGCGGATCGGTCCGGATGGCGCACCACGACCCCCGCCGGGCAGATGCCCGGTGGTAGGTCCCCGAACACCGGTCGGCAGGCCGTCGGTGCCAACTCTTGGGTGAGTTGCAGCCAGTTGGCCCGGGTGCGGGCGCGCCACCGCCCGGAAAGCGGTCCAGACGCCCGCGCCAGCACCTGCAGGAGCGCCTCGGTCTCCGCCGGGATGCCACCTGCGGCGACCTCGGCGTCCAGAAACCGCTCTGCCCGCGTCAGCAGGCGGTGGCGTTCCGGCCCGCCCGGTCGGGAGAGCGCGCCAAGGCGGGCAGCGGCGAAGCGATCGGGGGCGGCGGCGGGCTCGCCGACGGGAGGATGGCCCCACCGTAACCAGGCACCCCCGGAGGGAAGTGGCAGGACCTTCCGCAGGCTGGCCGCCGCGGCTGCGGTGACCCGTGGCCCGAGGGTGATGGCAGCGGCGGCGTTCATCAGCGTGAAGGACGCGTCCTCGATCAGGGCGATCCCGCCGCCACCCGCCAACTCCGCCCTGGCGTCCTCCAGCAGCCAGCCGGCGGGATGCACCACGAGCACCGCTTGCGCCGCCAGCCGCCGTGCGATTTCGGTTACGGCGGACCACCTTGGGGCCAACCGCGTGGTGCTCGGGTAGAAGGCCGGGCGCGTGCCCGCGGCCCGGGCGGCTTGCGCGAGCGCCGGGCAGCCCAATGCAGGCATGAGGACGGTCGCGCCGGGTGGCACGACGCTGGCGATGGCCCGTGCCAGGGCGAGGCGTCCCGAGCGCACCAGGGCCGCCGCGGGCGCGAACACCTCCGGGGCCCATGCCAGCGGCGGGTCACCCGGGTCCGGGATCCAGTCGCCGCCCAGCCACCCCGCGTCCCACATGCACGCATCCTGCCCCTCCGGGACCCGGTCAGGCAAGGGCAGTGGTAGGATGCGGGCGGTCGCAGGCTGCGGCCGGGGAGGTGGCCCGATGCGGCACGAGCGGACAAACGTTGCGGTCCAGGGCCGGCCGCTGGCCCTGCATTGGGTCCGGGCCGGAGTCGAGGGCGATCCGCCCCTCATCCTCATCCACGGCATGGCCAGTTCCTGGCGGCAGTGGCGTACCAGCATCGAGCGCCTGGCGCCCGAATTGCCGCTGGTGGCCGTGGACCTGCCCGGCTTTGGCGACTCGGGCCTGGCCCGGCGGGCCATGCGGGTGGAGGAATTCGCTGACGCCCTGGAGGGCTGGTGCCGAACGCAACGCTGGCCCCGGCTGGCGGCGATCGGGCACTCGTTTGGGGGTGCGGTCCTGATCGACTGGATCGCCCGCTATCCCGAGCGGTTCACGACGATCGGCCTTATGGCTCCGGGGGCCATCTTCCACCCCTGGTACACCTCCGGGTACAGCATCCTGCGGTGGCCGGTGCTGGGCCGGCTCATGGCGCCGGGCGTGATCTGGGCCATCTCCACCCATACCCTGGGCCGGCGGCTCTTCGCCCACCTGCTCACGGACATCCGCAACGTGCGGCGGGATGAGGAGGGCGACCTGCAGTGGGGGTGCCGCAGGGCCCGGGAGATGTTGCGCGCCCTGGACTATTACCGGTTCCCGACCCTCGAACAGGACCTTCCCCAAATCCGGCAGTCCGTGTTCGTCGGCTGGGGGACCGCGGACCGGGTGGTGCCCGTCGAGGATGCCCTGGTGTTCCGCCGCCTTGTGGCGGATTGCCGGGCGACCCTCTGGGAGGGCGCAGGGCACCTGCCGTTCCTGGAGCAGCGAGAACCGTGCGACGCCTGGATCCGCACGGTGTGGGCCGAGCACCGCAGGGTGGCTGCGGTACAATAGCGCCCAGGCCCGGGGGTGGTGGCATGGTGGTCAGTGTCCTTTCCGCCGAATTTCGCCTCCCTGCGGCTGATACCCTCAAGGAGAAGCGTCAGGTGGTCCAATCGCTCCTGCGCCGCACCGGCCAGCGCTTTCGCCTTTCCATCGCTGAAGTCGGCTGGCATGACCAGGTGGACCGGCTCCAACTGGGCGCGGCCGTGGTCAGCACCGCGGGCGTCCATGGGGAACGCGTGCTGCAGACGGTACTGGAATTCATCGAACGCGAGTATCCGGTGGAACTGATGGCGGCGGGGGTGGAACAGCGTTGAGCAGCAGCCGGCGGAACCCGGGCCTCTGGTTGGTGCCGGCTGCCGCTCTCGGCCTGGCCGCGGTGACCCTCGGTTGGGCCAGGTACGTGGAACCGCGCCGCTTGGAGGTGTTGGAGTGGGAGGTACCCCTGGAGGGACTCGCCGCTGAGGCGGGCACCGCCGTCTTGCAACTCAGCGACCTGCATGTGGGGCGCCTGCCCTTCACGCCGCGGGAACTGATCGCCGCGATTGGGCCGGAGGGCCTGAGTTGCCCGGTTGTCTGCCTGACCGGGGATTACTGCGACCGGCCGTCGGAGGTGGGCGCAGTCGAGGCGTTTCTCGCGCCCCTCCTCCACGCCATGGCGCTCCATGCAGGACGGCCCGTGCGCGCCTACGCGATCTGGGGGAACCACGACCGGTTCGGGGGGCTGCCCGCCCTGAGCGAGGTCATGCGGCGACTGGGCGTCACGGTCCTGGAAAACGCCGCCGTGGAGGCCGGGGAGGGTCTCTGGATCGCCGGGGTCGGGGATCCCACGGCGCACCGGGACCGCCTTGGGCAGGCCCTGGCCGCGATACCGTCCGGGCGGCCGTTCGTCCTTTTGGCGCACAATCCAGCGATTTTTCCCCGAGCCGCCGAGGCCGGGGTGCCGCTGACGCTGGCCGGGCACACCCACGGTGGCCAGGTGCGGATTGGTTCCCTCGACCGCGTTTGGCGCCATGATCAAGCGCGGCCGTACCGCGACGGCGGCTGGTACCGCCAGGGCAAGCAGGCGCTGTATGTGAACCGCGGCCTGGGGATGACCATGGTTCCGTTCCGCTTCAACGCCCGGCCCGAAGCCACCATCCTCCGCCTTGTGCCGGCCCGTGTCACCCCCGACGCCGGGTGACCAACCCCTCCTTCCCGTCGCCCTCCTGAAAAAGCCCGCGCAAACTATTGCCTGATGACGTCGAATTGGCACGAAATGTGTCACCACTTGGAAGAATTCGCGTTCTGCGCAGGTTATCGTCCTGTGCGGGAAAATGGATCCGATTAAAACCTCGCGTATGGGCTTGACTGTGGTTGGCGACTTCCAGATATACTTTCGTCAATCTCCGGAGGGGGTGACCCGAAGTTTGGAACGTGAGCAGGTGCTCCAGGAGCTCCAACGCCGGATCACGGGATCAGACGGCACGCTGCTGACCACCGTCAAGTCCTTGGCGGCCGAGTTGGGGATCAAGCCCGAGCGACTGTATTACCTGATTCGGGCCTTCGAAAAGAAGGGCCTGATCGCCACCACCAGCCATGGTCCGAAGGGGATGGAGTTTCGCGCCGGCAACGGTGAGCCCAAGGCCGCGTCGGGGCGGCGGGGGCGCCCGGCGCCAACCGGACGCCGCACCGGTTCCCGCTTCTGCCCGTGGTGCGGTCAGGCGGTCGAGTCCAGCTGGCACTTCTGTCCCGCCTGTGGCGACAAGCTGCCGTCCGTGGGCTGAGCCTGCGTGCGCCGGGCGGTTGGTCCGCCCGGCGCCTACGGCCGCGGAGGCAGGAAAAGCCCGGATGGCCATGCAATAGCCGCCCCGAAGGAAAGGGGCGGGATGGTACTGCGGACCGAGACGGAACCACGACCCGACGGCCGCGCCGTGACGTATTATTTCGCGACGGACAGGCCCCAGGCGGCGTCAGACCCTGTGCCGGCACCCGCCCTGAACAGCGCGGTGTTGGTGACAGGGGCGGCGGGGTACGTGGCCGGCCCGGTCGTGACCCGGTTGCTGGCCGCAGGCCACCAGGTCGTCGGGCTGGACAACCTGTCCACCAGCAGCGGGCGCACCCTGCCGCCTGAGGTCCGATTGGTGCAGGGGGCGGTCGGCGACCGTCCCCTGCTGGAGCGCATCTTTTCCGAGTGGCGCATCCGTGCCGTCTTTCACTTCGCGGCCGACACCCGCGTGGGCGAATCCATGACCATCCCGCTGGACTATTACCGGCACAACGTGCGCGAATCGCTGACTTTACTCGAGGCGGCGGTCGCGGCCGGTAGCCCGCCGTTCATCTTCTCTTCTTCAGCTGCCGTCTACGGGATCCCGGAGGCCAGCCCGGTGCGGGAGGAGGCGCCGTTTGCGCCGATCAACCCGTACGGGGAGACCAAGGCCGTCATCGAGCGGGCGCTGCATTGGGTGGGACGGGCACACGGCCTACCCTGGGCGGCGCTGCGCTACTTCAACGCGGCCGGCGCCGAGGGTCCCTGGGAGCGCAAGGAACCGGAAACGCACCTCATCCCGCTCGTACTGGCCGCCACGGAGGAGATGGGGCCGGAGTTGGCTGTGTTCGGGCAGGACTATCCCACGCCGGACGGTACGGCGATCCGGGACTACGTCCACATCGTGGACCTGGCCGCCGGACACCTGGCGGCCCTTGCCCACCTCGAGCGCGGGGGGGGCTCCGGCTGTTTCAACCTGGGCACTGGGCGCGGCTCGAGCGTCGCGGAGGTGATCGCCGCCGCCGAGCGTGTCACCGGTCGGCGGGTGCGCTGGCGCGGGGCGGAGCGGCGCGCCGGCGACCCACCGGCCCTGGTGGCGGACCCCGGCCGGGCCGAGACGACGCTCGGCTGGCGGGCGCAGCGGTCTGGACTGGATGAGATCGTTGCCGATGCTTGGCGCGCGTGGCGGGCGACTGGGGGGGCCGCCCAGTGAGCGAGCTCCGGCTCGACCCGCTGAGCGCCGAATGGATCACCGTCAACGCCAACCGGCTGGGGCGCCCGGTGACCACGTCGGCCGAGGGCTGCCCCTTCTGTCCGGTGGCGCCTGACGCACCGGCGGAGGTGCGCGCGCAAAGCGAGGCCCCCCGTTCCGATTACCAGGTTGCGGTGTTTCCCAATCGCTTTCCCGCCTTCAGTGGTTCGGGGGGCGGGGGTGAGGCTTTTGATCCCGTCGGCGGGTACGTGCGGGCTCCGGCAGGTGGGCGGGCCGAAATCGTCCTGTACTCTCCGGTGCACGAGACACACCTTTCCGCCATGCCCCAGGCCCAGGTAGAGCTCCTGGTGCGGGTCTGGGCCGACCGCACGCGGCGGATGCGGTCCGATCCCAGCGTGCGCTACGTCTTCTGCTTTGAAAATCGTGGCCACAGCATCGGGCAGACGATCGACCACCCCCACGGCCAGATTTACGGATACCCCTTCCTCCCGCCGCGGGTGGAGCGGGAGCTTACGGAGGTGCGCAGGCACCGCGCGGCGGAGGGCGAATGCCTGCAGTGCACGATCCTCCGACGGGAGACGGACGCCGCCGTGCGCATCGTCGACCGGGAGCCCGGATGGCTGATGTTCGTACCGTTTGCCCCCCGCTTCCCGTTTGAGATGCACCTGGTCCCCACCCGACACCTTGGGTGGTTGGAGGAACTGGACGGGTCCGAGGTGGCGGGCCTGGCCCGGCTGTTGCAGCGGACGGTGCGGCGGTACGATGGCCTGCACGCGCAACCGATGCCATACATGATGTGCATCTTTCAGGCGCCGGTGCAGGCGGAACCGGACCTCTGGCACCTGCGGGTCGCCTTCTATCCCGTGCACCGGGCGCAGGGCAAGGCGAAGTATCTGGCCGGGTCGGAGTCAGGCGCAGGCGCCTTCCTACAGGACGCCACGCCGGAGGCGACAGCCGGCCTTTTGGCGGGGGTGCGGTTGTGAAGCGGGGGGCTCTGGGACCTTACGCCCGGGAGATCTTCACGCGCGCCTTCGGAGGCGTGCCGGAGGTCATCTGGCCGGCGCCGGGCCGGGTGAATATCATCGGCGAGCACACCGACTATCAGGACGGGCTGTGCCTGCCCATGGCGATTGACCTGCAGGCGGTCGTGGCCGGGCGCCGCCGCGACGACGGTGTGCTGCGCGCGTATAGCGCAACGCTGAACCGCTGGGCGGAGGCGCGGATGCCCCTGGTGCCGGGCGCTTCCGGCGACTGGTTCAATTACGTGGCCGGGGTGTTCACCGAGTTGGCCGTCCCGGGTGGAGCCGACCTGGTGCTCGGCGGCGACGTGCCCCTGGGTGCGGGCGTGTCCTCGTCGGCGGCGCTGGAATTGGCGGTCGGCGGTGCGGCCAACGCCCTGTATGGCATGGGCCGCCGGCCGCAGGAATTGGCGGAGGCCGGCCGGCGCGCCGAGCACCGCTTTGCCGGCGTTGAGACTGGCATCATGGACCAACTGGCCTCTGCCCTGGGCCAGGAGGGCCACGCGCTCCTGTTGGATACGCGGACCCGCACGGCGACCCCGGTGCCTTTCCGACCCGGGAGCGCCGGTCTCGCGCTGGCCCTGGTGGACACCCGGGTCACGCGGGAGTTGGTCGCCGGGGGGTATGGGGCCCGCGTGCGCGAGGCGAGGGCGGCCGCCGCCACCCTGGGGGTGGCAAGCCTCCGGGATGCCACGCCGAGCGATCTCGCGCGGTTGGAGGACCCGGTGCTGATGCGCCGCGCCCGCCACATCATTACCGAAAACCAGCGGGTGCTCGAGGTCATGGACGCGGCCGCGCGTGATGCGTGGGCCGTGGTGGGAGAGGCCCTTTACGGCTCCCACCGGTCGCTGGCCGAAGACTACGAGGTGAGCTGCCCTGCTCTGGATGTGGTGGTGGCTGCGGCGCGCGCCACCCCGGGGGTCTGGGGGGCGCGGATGACGGGAGCCGGTTTTGGCGGCAGCGCGATCGTGCTCTTAAACGCCGATGCCGTGGAGCGCTTTCAGGAACGCCTGAGCGCGGACTGGCGCGTACACGGTTGGGCGCCGTTCGCGTTCCGCCTGGTGGGTCCGGCCGCTGGCGCCGGGCTGGTTGTCGACAGGGAGGAGACGGCTTGACTGTTCGGGCCTTTGAACCGGCGCCCCGGGCCCTGCGCCGGGATGTGCGCATGCTGGGACGCCTTCTAGGTGACGTGCTGGTTGAACAGAGTGGACCCGATCTCTTCAGTGAGGTCGAGGCCATCCGTCGCGCCTGCAAGCGGCTGCGGGGCAACTGGACCCCACAGGCGGCCGCGCAGTTGCGCACGCGCGTCGCGCAACTCGACCTGGGGCAGGCCTCCGCGGTGGCCCGGGCTTTCGCCATCTACTTTCAGTTGGTGAATGTGGCAGAGCAGCACCACCGGGTGCGGCGCCGCCGTGAACATGAATTGCGGCCGGAAACCGAGGGCCCGCAGGAGGAGTCGTTCGTCCAGCTCGTGCCGGAATTCCGAGCGCGGGGGCTCTCCGGCGAGCGTGTGGCCGCCCTGGTGGACGCCCTGCGCGTGGACCTGGTCAGTACGGCGCATCCCACGGAGAACGTCCGACGCACGGTTCTGGACAAGTATGTCGAACTGCACGCGGCGCTGGCGCGCACCGATCGCGAACATCTGACCCCGGCCGAGCGCCAGGACCTTGAGGAGGCCCTGCGGTCCGAGATCACCGCCCTCTGGCAGACCGATGAACTCCGCAGTTCACCGCCCACCGTGATCGACGAGGTGAAGAATAACCTTTTCTACTTCGACGACATCCTGTTCGACGCACTCCCGGGCGTGGCCGAAGACCTCCAGGCCGAATTGGCGCGCGTCTACCCCGAGGCCGGGATCGACGTGGGCGAAGTCGTGCGCTTCGGCACGTGGGTCGGCGGAGATCGCGATGGGAATCCGGCGGTCACGGCGGAGGTGACGCGCGAGGCCCTGATCCTGCAAAAGCGCCTGGTCCTCAACAAGTATCTGCGGGCGATCCAGGTGGTGGCCCGCAAGCTGAGTTCCAGCAGCACCTTGCAGCCCCCCACCCCGGCCCTGCGCCAGTCCATCGCCGCCGACGAGGTCGCGATGCCGGCGTTCGCCGCCTTCATGCGCGATCGCAACCGGTATGAGCCGTGCCGCCGCAAGCTGTTCTTCGTCTACCGCAAGCTCGAGCTGGCGCTGCGCGCGATCGGCGGGCGGATCGAGGAGTCATCGACGGGCAGCGCAGTGGTGCCCACCGGGGATCCGGGGTACCAGGCCGCCACGGAATTCGTGGCCGACCTGGAGGTGATCGCGGCTGCGCTGGAGGCGACCCGCGGCGGTCTGCTCGCGCGCCGCTATCTGGCCCCGCTCATCCGCCGCGTGCGGCTCTTCGGGTTTCACCTGGCGACCATGGACATTCGCGCACACTCGTCGACCCACACCCGGGCCATCGATGAGGTGCTGGGGGTGGCCGGGGTCTGTCCGGAGTACGCCAAGCTGGGCCCAGAAGCCCAGGCGGCGTTGCTGGCGCGACTTTTGGCGCCCGGAGGGTGGCGCCCGGGGCAGGTCTCGCCCAACCAGCTGACGGCGGCGTCGGCTGAGGTCTTGGAGAGCTTTCAGGTAATTGCATGGGCGCAGCAGGAACTGGGGCCCCGGGCCATCGGGCCGTACATCATCAGCATGACGCACGGGGTGGAGGACGTCCTGGAGGTGCTGTTCCTGGCCCAGGACGCGGGACTCTGCGGCTGGACCGGGGGCAGGGGGTCGGCCTACCGCAGCACCCTGGACATCGCCCCGCTGGTGGAGACGATTGAAGATCTGCGCCACGGCGCTGAGATGTTGGGGACGCTCCTGGCGCATCCGGCCTACCAACCCCAGGTGGCGGCCCGCGGCCACTTCCAGGAGGTCATGCTGGGCTATTCGGACTCGACCAAGGACGGTGGCTACCTATCCGCCAACTGGGCGCTGCACTGCGCGCAGCGAGACATGGCTGCGGTGGCTGCTGCCGAAGGCGTGGAACTGGCCTACTTCCACGGACGCGGCGGTAGCCTGGGGCGCGGTGGCGGTCCGCTCGGGGCCGCTATTCGCGCACAACCCGTCGGGACGGTGCGGGGCAAGCTGCGCATCACCCAGCAGGGGGAGGTCATGAGCCACCGGTTCCTCCCGCTGGCGATCGCCGAACGTACGCTGGAGCAGGTGTTGGTCGCCGTGCTGGACGCGGCCAGTCGGGCCGAGACGCCGACAGGCAAACCTCAGTGGCATACCGCCATGGAGGCGATGGCCGGGGTGGCGCGGGAGGAGTACCGCCGGCTGGTGGAACAGCCCGGCTTCGTCTCGTACTTCTATGCGGCCACGCCGATCGACGAAATCGCGATGCTGCACATCGGTTCGCGCCCCAGCCGGCGCAAACCGGGGCAATCCCTGGAGGATCTGCGGGCCATCCCCTGGGTCTTCGCTTGGACTCAGAGCCGCCACCTGATCCCGGGATGGTACGGGCTGGGCACCGGTCTGGCGGCCTGCGGCGATTGGGACATGCTGCGCGAGATGTACCGGGACTGGCCGTTCTTCCGCACGGTCATCGACAACGGCGCCATGGCGCTGTGCAAAGCGGACATGGCCATCGCGGCCGAGTACGCGGCGCTCGCGGCCGAGGCGGTGCCCGCCGCCCCGGACATCTTCGCGCAGGTCCGGGAGGAGTATGAACGTACGCGCACGGCCGTCCTGGCCGTGCAGGGCAACGACCGCCTGCTGGACGACGCCCCCGCGCTGCAGCGCACGATCGAGTTGCGCAACCCCTACGTCGATCCGCTCTCCTACCTGCAGGTGGCGCTCCTCCGCCGCTTGCGGCAGGGCGGCCTGAACGCGGACGAGCGCGGCAACTATCTGGTAGCCGTGCTCCGGACCCTCAACGGCATCGCCCACGGGCTGCGCAACACCGGATGAACGCGGGAGAGGCGGCCCAGCCGGCCTTTGCTCAACGCGCTGCTTTGGCGCGGGTCAGGGACCTGGTATATGGCCCAGCGGTGAGAAGCGGGTCGTGTCGCGGAGCCCTAGCCGTGGACGGCAGGCGAGCGCTGAATCCAGTGCTGGCGCTGCCGATGTGTCCCACCGGCGCGGGTGCGCACATGGAGGCTGACGGCGTAACGACCTGTAGCTGCGTAGCCGGAACCTGCCGGGCTGGCGTCGGTGTACGCTCTCCTCGGAAGTGATGGATGTGCTTGGCATACGGACGGACGGACGACCAGTCGGTGACCCTGTGCGCGCTCGCGCAGCACGGGTGGGCGCGGTGGTTGCTCCTTGCGTGCTCGCCTTGGTCACGGCATGCGGTCCCGTCTTTGCGCCCGGACGCCCCACCACGGAGAAGGTCGCAAGCACAAACTGCACTGTGCCTGCTGCCAACACGACCTCTGCCGCGACCACCCCCGCGGCGTGGAGGACATCCTTGGGAGAAGATGTGCGCGGAAACGGCAGCCCCTTCTCGCTCGATATCGGGGATCCCCAAGGGCTTCCCGCCAGTGAAGCAGGGCAGCCCGTGCCCCTGGCGATCTGGGTTTCGCACTCGGGGTTGCCCGCTAACAAGGACAGCCTGGCGGCACCGCTGCCACTGCGTGTGTGCATCTACGCGGCGCAACAGGAACAGGCCGACGGTGTCACGAAGTGGGTCGACCAAGGAGCCCCGCTGTGGAGTTTTACTCCGCCGCCCCTGACACCCGCTCAGTCCAAAGATGCCAGCAGGATCTCCTTTTCATGGAACCCCACTGACGCCAAGGGTAACCCGCTGCCGCCTGGAGTGTATTTTGCGCAGTTGGCGTTCCCCACGACAATCCAATATGCCGCCGGTGGCCACACGCAAACCGAAGTGTTCCCCAGACAAGCCAACCTGTCCGCCGGTCAGTACTTTGACCAGCCGATATTCCTCAGTGGAGCGAACCCCCAACCATCAATGAATCCCCAGATACGGGCTCTCGCCAGCCAGTGGGACAAAACGATCTACGTTCCGAGCGCGCTCCCCGGCAACCCCAAGCCAACAACCGTTGACAGTATCGCACCGCCTCCCGGGATGCCGCGCGCCCTCATCAGCTTCATGACGTTTGGCGCCACTTACCAATCCGGAGAGGATATCCCACTAGGCGCACAACCCTCGCAGGCTGCCGACAGCGTAGCGTCGCTCGCAAAGATCGAACCGAATGCGAAGTTGATTGACGTCCACGTGGCTGGAGTGAAGCGTCCTGTGCCCGCCATTGCCTACGGATCGGCCGGAGTCTTCCAGGTGGACTTCAATCTGGGCAAGGCAGGGCTGATGTTCCAAGCGCATGGACTTAGTGAGACAGAAACCATTGCCGCGGCGCACGATTGGATACCTGTGGTACCGGTCGAGCCCTTGTAGGCTCTGGTCTCGCGGGTGGCGATCGGTGACGAAGGGAAGCAGGCCCGGTTTTTGGACGCATCCGGCGGAAAAGGGGACTTTGGGACCCGCGTGCTCTACCGGCGGCCGTGGGGCGGGACCGCGAAGGCGGCCGACCGGCGTGGGGTGAGCAGCCACAGGACCATGAGCGCTTCGACGCCCGCGCCCGCGAGGTCGGCCCATCCCCGCGTCAAGAGTGCGCTAGCCAGGTCGCCAGCGAGGTTGGCCAGCAGGATGCCGAGGGAGAGGTGCCAGGCCCACCGCCGCCGCCGGGTCCAGCCGACGGTGGTCCCAGCAAGCACAAGCGCCAGTAGCGCGAACCCGGCGCCCACCGCCGTGCGCACCGGCAAAAGCCGCCGATAGACCGCCTCCTTGGGGAGCCACATAGTGGAGAGGAAGCCATGCGGCCACCACAGGCTCGCGGCCGCGGCGGCCGCGATGATCGCCGCCGCCGCCAGGAAGGCGCCGAACGCGGCCAGCCCGGGTTGTGGGCGTCCGTCGGCCGCCGAAGGTTGCCTCCCGTCACCAGCCGCAGACCGCACCCCCCGGGTTCAGGCACTCCATCCCCGCGCGCGGCGTCCTTCAGTCTGCCGTCGAGGGCAGTCCCTCCCACAGGCGCGCGACCTCCAAGGCGGCCAGCGCCGCATCGGCGCCCTTGTTGCCCTCACTGCCGCCAGCGCGCGCCAGGGCCTGATCGAGATTGGTACAGGTCAGCACCCCGAAGGTAACGGCCACCCCGTGGCGCCCCCAGTGCACCGCGTCCTGGGCCAGGCGTGTCAGTCCGTCGGTCGCCGACTGGCACACATACTGGTAGTGGTCCGTACCGCCGGCAATGACGGCCGCCAGGCAGACGACGGCATCCAGGCGGCCGGCCGCGGCCAGCTTCCGGGCGGTGGGCGCCAGTTCGAACGCGCCCGGGACCCAGACCACGTCCAGGTCTTCGGCGCGCACGCCGGTCTGGCGCAGGCACGCTATGGCGCCATCGGCCAAGCCGCGCGTCACCTGCGGGTTGAAGCGGGCGGTGACGACCGCCACCTTCAGGCCGGCCGCGTCCAACCCCGTCGGCGTCTCGGGACGTCCCAGGTTCACCCTGCCACCATCCTTGCCCACATACTTGGCACCGTGCGCGAAGCCGTCAGGGGCGTTGGGGCGCCGCAGCCTGCGATCCGGCCCGAGCCGCCGGTCGCACGTCGGGCACGCCGAAAAAGACGAGCGCGCCCACGGCCGACGCCGCCGCCACCAGCCAGAACATTGACCCGATCCCGTGGCCAGCGGCGATCAGGGTGAGGAAGATCGGACCAGACGCCAGACCCACGGCTCGAAAAACAGCCACCAAAGACAGCGCCTCGCCGGCCTGCTCGTCGCGGTACAGCGCCAGCGCCAGACGGTTGAGCGGCGCCCCGATGGTGAACGCCGTCGAAACCCCCAGGGAGAGCATCGCCAGGATAAAGATCAGCAGCGTCAGGTGGGGCATGGCCAGGAGGATGCCGCCCAGGACGGCGGCCGCCAGCCCCGCTTGCAGGACCGCCCGCGGTCCGATCCGGTCGACCAGGACACCGCCCGCACCGGCCAGCACCGCGCCCATGAACGCCGCGGGCATGAGGGCAACGCCGGAGAGCGCCACCGAGAGGCCCAGGCTCCGCTGGACCAGGGTCGGGACGAAGACCGACGCCGACAGGTCCAGGCCGATCACGACCGAGCCGGCGATCATGGCTAGACCGCCGTGGCTGGCCAGCGGACCGGTGTCCAGAAACGGGGGCCTGGCGGTCCGCTGCCGGATCCAGAAGAGCGCGCCGCAGGCAACGATCGCCAGCAGGGCCGGGATCCGGGCGACGCCGGGCAACGAGCAGGCCAACAGGATCGCGACCAGCAGCGTGGCAAACCCGAGCCCGCCGAGCCAATCCGGCAAGGCGCCGCCGCGGCCCGCGTGCCGCGGCAGCACATGGACGCGCGCCAGGACTGCCAGCGCAATGGGGACGTTCAGCAGGAAGATGGCACGCCAGCCCACGTACTGCGCAAGCACCCCGCCGACATTGGGACCGATGATGCTCGCCAGGCCAAAGGTCGCACCGAAGATGCCCAGGGCCATGCCCCGACGTTCGGCCGGAAACTGCCCGATCCCCTCGGCCTGGGCGTTCGGGTAGACGGCGCCGGCCCCCAGGCCCTGAATGCTGCGCGCCACCAGGAACAGCCAGAAGGTGCCCGCAAACCCAGCGACCAGCGATGCCAGGCCAAAGGCGGCGACCCCGACCGTGAACGCGCGCTTCCGGCCGAAGCGGTCGCCGGCGGCGCCCGCCAGCACGGTGAATGCGGCGTAGCTGACGGTGTAGGCAGTGATGGCCCAGGCGTTCCACGCCAGGGATACGTGCAGGCCGTGCGCGATGAGGGGAAACGCCGGACCGATGACGGTGGTGTCCAGGGCGCCAATGAAGACGCCCAACAGGTAGATGCCGAGTACCGACCAATTGGGACGCAAGCGGTTCGCCTCCCGGACGCCGATGGGCGGGCCAACGGCCATGGTAGCAGAATGCGTGGGCAATCGCCCGCAGGATCGGCGTCGAGAGTGCACCGGCCGCATGGATGCGTTAAGCTCGCCGTTGGTGCCAACGTCGTGCATGCTCTGACGCGGGAGGCGGGACGCGCGCCACCGGGCGAGGATCCCGGGGTGCGGCCGCTTGGGAGAGGTCAGGGGAACGGGGGCGGACTGCCGTTGTCCAGGACCGTGTCCGTCGCAAGCAATCCAGAGCTCATGGAGCGGTCGGTCGCAGGCTCGCGCGGCGCGCTGGGGGTCGTTGCGGATCTAGTGGCCCTCACTAAGCCGCGGATCATCCTCCTGCTGCTGGTCACCACCTACTGTGCCATGGTCGTCGCTGACCACGGGCTCCCGGCCATCGGCCGGAGCGCCGTGACCCTTCTGGGCCTAGCCCTCTCGGCCGGCGGCGCCAACGCCGTCAATATGTGGTACGACCGGGACATCGACCGTGTCATGACCCGGACCCAGCGCCGGCCGATCCCCGGCGGCCGCCTCCAGCCGGAGGTGGCCCTGTGGTTCGGCGGCCTGTGCGCGGTCGCCTCCGTGGCGCTGCTCAGCGTCTGGGTCAACTGGCCCAGCGCCCTTTTGGCCCTCGGCGGCTTTGTCTATTACGTCTTCATTTACACGATGTGGCTGAAGCGGCGCACGCCGCAGAACATTGTCATCGGCGGCGGTGCCGGCGCCTTCCCGCCCCTGGTGGGTTGGGCGGCGGCGACCGGAGGCGTCGGGATCGCGGCGGGGCTGATGTTCCTGATCGTTTTCCTCTGGACACCGCCGCACTTCTGGTCGCTCGCCCTGTACAAGGACCAGGACTACCGCCGCGCGGGGATCCCCATGATGCCGGCGGTACGGGGATGGCAGGTCACCAAGCGTCAGCAACTGCTGTATGCCGTGCTCCTGACCGGCGCCTCCCTGGGGCTCTACTGGACGCACACGGTTGGTCTGGTGTACCTGGTGGTCGCCGCGCTTTTGGGCATCACCTTCATCGCGCATACGGTCGTGTTGCTGCGCGAACCGGAGCCTGAGGTCGTCTGGGCCAAGCGCACCTTTCATTTTTCGCTGCTGTACCTGACGGGGCTCTTTGCCGCGATGGTGCTGTTCCTGCCCCGCTGAAGCGGGGCGCGGGAGAGGCGGGTGGGTATGTCCGGCTCGACGGCCATGGCGCTGTTCAGCGAAGCGTGCATGATCACCAGTGGTATTTCGGTCTCGGTGGGTTGGTGGCTCATCCGGCGGGGACGGGTCAACTCCCACCGCCGCGCGATGCTCCTGGGCACCTGGACCGGTGCCGCCTTCCTCACGCTCTACGTGGTCCACACCCTGGTGTTCGGCGATACGCAGTTTGGCGGGCCGCGTAGCTGGAACCTCCCCTACCTCACGTTCCTCCAGATCCATTCCATCTTGGCGACCGTCGCCGGTATCCTGGGCGTCGTCACCTTGCGGCGCGCCCTCCGGCGGCGGTTCGCCAGCCACAAGCGCGTGGCCCCCTGGACGGCGACGCTGTGGCTCATCGCCGCCGGATCGGGACTGGCCGTCTTCCTGCTGCTCTATGCGATCTTCCCGCCAGGCCCGACCGCGAGCGTCTGGCACATCATGCTCTCTGGTTGACCACGGGGCAGCGGGGCGTTGGGCAACCGCGGAGGTCCATTTGGCCCCACTTGTGGGGGACCGTGTGGCCCTCTAGGTGGCGCCCTTGGGCGGGCTAGGCTCGTGGACAGGTAGGGGGGAGTGCGGGTGCACAGTCCGGACGGGGTGGCCGATGATCGCTGGCTGCGCCTGTTGGCCAACATCGCCACCGTGGGGCTCTACGTCGTGGTCGCGATGGGCGTGCTCGTGACCGACACCGGCTCCCAGCTCGGCTGCGGGCACGACTGGCCGCTCTGCCACGGGCGCTTCCTGCCGGGTCCGGCCCTCCAGACCTTGGTCGAATACAGCCATCGCTCGGTGGCCGCCTTTGTGGGCCTGCTCGTGGTGGCCGCCACCGTCTGGGCGTGGCGCCGGTACGGCGCGCACGCCGAGGTGCGGTGGCTTTCGCTGCTTGCGGTGGGATTTGTGATCATCGAGGGCTTGCTGGGCGCGGCCGCCGTGCTCTGGAACGAGTCGCCAGCGGTGTTGGCCCTGCACTTCGGTTTCTCCCTAACGTCCCTGGGCGCGATGCAGCTGTTGGCGGTGACAGTGGCCGAGTTGGGGCGGGGAGAGCGATCGGCAAGCCTGGTGCGGCTGGACCCGGCCATCCTCTGGCTGTCCTGGGGTTCCCTCGCCTATATCTACGGCCTCATCTACCTTGGGGCCTATGTTGCCCATACGGGCTCCGGGCTGGGGTGCCTGGGCTGGCCACTGTGCAACGGGGCACTGATCCCTTCGCTCCACGGGGCGACCCTGATCATCTTCTGGCACCGGGTGGCCGCGATGCTGCTCCTGGTGCCCCTGATCTGGACCCGGGTGCGCGTGGGGCGCTGCCCCGATCGTCCCAAGCTCGTGCTCGGGGCCAACCTGACGCTGGCGGCCGCGCTCGTGCAGATCGCCAGCGGCGCCCTCCTGATCCTCACGCATCTCAACACGGTGGCCCTGGCCCTCCACGGAACATTCGTCAGCCTGCTGTTCGGTGCGATCGCCTATCTCTGCTACGAGACCCTCCCGCCCGGTGCCGCCGTGGCGCGGCGGCGGGCGGGAGGCGTCGCGTAGAGGGCGCCGCCGGCCAGGGCAAATATCGTCGGCAGGGCGCTGGGGTAGGGGTTGGCCCGGTGCGGGCGCTCGGTGGAAGGGGTGCGGGCCGTGCCGGAAGGGGCGCCTCCGGCCGGCCGGGACCTCCGCTTGGTGGTTCTGCTCGGCGCCCTGTCCGCCTTCGCGCCGCTCTCGATCGACATGTATCTGCCCGCCCTGCCCAGCCTGTCCCGGGCCCTGGGTGGACCGGCGTGGGCGTTGCAGCTGACGCTGACGGCCTGCCTGGTGGGGCTGGCCGCAGGTCAGCTCATCTCGGGGCCCCTCAGCGACCGGGCCGGTCGGCGCCTTCCGCTCCTGGCGGGTGTCGCCGTGTATGCCGCCGCGTCGGTCGCCTGCGCCGCGGCACCGTCCGTCCCCCTTCTGATCCTGCTGCGCCTGGTCCAGGGCGGCAGCGGGGCCGCCGGCATCGTCATCTCGCGGGCTGTGGTCCGGGACCTCTATGAGGGGCCACAACTGGCACGCTTCCTGGCCCTGACCATGGTGGTCAACGGCGTGGCCCCCATCGCGGCGCCGCTTTTGGGCGGGCAGATCCTGCGTTTCGGTTCGTGGAGGATTGTTTTCCTCGTGCTGGCCGCCATCGGGGTGGCGCTGCTGGCCGCCACCGCCCTCTGGCTGCCCGAGACACACCCGACGGCTAGACGCGCGGGAGGCGGCGTGCGGGTGACCCTGGCGACATTCCGGCGGCTGGTGCGGGAGCGTGCGTTCGACGGCTATGGCCTGACCGTCGGGCTGGCGTACGCCGCAATGTTCGCCTATATCTCCGGGGCGCCGTTCGTGATCGAGGACCGCTACGCCCTGGCGCCCCAAGTCTTCAGCCTGATGTTCGCCATCAACGCCTTCGGCATCATGGTGGCTGGGCAACTCAGTGCCCGCCTGGTGCAGCGACGGGGCGCCACAGCGCTTTTGCGCGTGGGCCTGGCCAGTTCCCTGACCGGGGCGGCGCTGCTCTTGGCGGTGGGCCTGGCCGGTGGCGGGCTGGCTGGCATCCTGCCGGGCTTTTTCCTCGTGGTGTCCAGCATCGGCTGGATCAGCCCGAACGCGACCGCCCTCGCGCTTGGCGGACACGCGGCGGAGGCCGGCAGTGCCTCGGCGCTCCTGGGCCTGGCACAGTTTGTCATCGGGGGTGCGGTGGCGCCCCTGGCTGGCCTGGCCGGCCCGCGCGCGGAGATGCCGATGGTCGTGGCGATCGCAGCCGCCAGTGCGGCCGCAGCGACGAGCTATGCCGTGCTGGTCGGGCGCCGCGGTGCGCTCTGAACTCGTCGACGGCGGACAGGCCCATGGCGGCCCTCGGGCCGTCCGCCCTCCGGATGTCTCCGCTCCGCACCTGGGCATGCGGGCTGCGGCCCTGGGTCCCCCGGGGCCGCAGCCCGCGGTGGGGACCCAGGGCCGCGCAGTGTTAGGGCAGCAGGTGCCCCAGGCGCGTCTTCTTGGTGGCGAGGTAGCGAGCGTTCCGGCCGCGCCGGCACCACGATGGGCACGCGCTCGACGATCTCCAGGCCGAAGCCGTTCAGCGCATACTGCTTGTGCGGGTTGTTGGTCAAAAGCCGGATTTTGCGGACGCCCAGGTCGGCCAGGATTTGCGCTCCCGTCCCGTAGTCGCGCGCGTCCGGCGGGAAGCCCAGCGCGAGGTTGGCCTCCACGGTGTCCAGGCCCTGCTCCTGCAGCGCGTACGCCTTGACCTTGTTGGCCAGCCCGATGCCGCGCCCCTCCTGCCGCAGGTAGCAGACCACGCCGCG
>JAJZWQ010000034.1 GCA_021846605.1 Bacillota bacterium
CCGCCGCGAAGCGCTGGGCGTCCGCCGGCACCTCGCGGCCGTCGACGCGGCCGGCCCGGATGCCCGCTTCTTCTGCCTGGCGGAGGAAGGCGTGGAGCAGCGCGCTCTTGCCCACGCCGCCCGGACCGTGGATGTGGAGGAGGCGGAAGCGTGGCGGGCACTCGGCCAAGAGCGCGGCGAAGGCGGCCCGTTCGCGCTGGCGACCGACGAAGCGCGAGAGTCGCCGCCGCTCGATCTCACTGGCTAACCCCCCTACGGCCATCGCTGCACCTCCTTTCCTTTAAGCTCTAATACCATCTAACATCAGCCTCCGGCCGGCTCCTTCGCCGGTTCAGGCGTCTCGCGCCGCGACGGTGTCTGATAGGAGCTCGTCCGCCAGGGGCTTCAGCGCCGCCGCAATCGCCGGGTGCCATGCCAACTCCGCCGGGGAGACCGAGGCCGCGGCGTTCCAGGCAAGAGTGGGCGCCCCTCCCACCGCGCCAGCGCCGACTGGATTCGGATCCAGCGGCACGGGGCGGAGCGCGCCGCCGTGCCGCTCCAGCCAGGCCTGCACCTGGGCGCGTGCGGGCGGGGCCGTCGGGAGGGGTACCAGGATGCGGTCAGCCACGCCGAGGCAGGCTCGTACCCAGGGCGTGGGGGTGTGATCGGTGTCGACCAGGACGACGTCGTGGCCCGTCGTCCGCAGGGAGGCGAGCGCGGTGGCCGCCCGCGTCCCGTCCGCGTCGGCCACCCCGCCCGCGTCGTCGGCGCCGCCGGGGAGGAGGTCCAAGCCCCAGGAAGTCAGGTGCCGGATGCCCGCTTCGGTCGAGGGCCTCCCCGCCAGCAGGGCCGGCAGGCCCGCGCCCGACCGCGCGGGGGGGGTGTCGGCGATCAGCTGTCCGAGGTCGCCGTATGCCGTTGCGTCCACCGCGAGCACGCGCCAGCCAGACGCGGCCAGCGCGGCGGCGAGTCCGGCGGTCCAAAGCGTGCACCCACCGCCGCCCTTGGGGGAGTGCACGACCCAGCACCGTCCGAGGGGGGGCGCCCGCCGGCGGCGCTCCGCCTGCGCGCATTGCCCCTCCGCCGCCAGCGGCAGCGTCCGACCTGCCGCGGTCGCGATCGCGCGGCCCAGTGCCGGCAGGTCCGCGCCGCCGACGACGGCCGCCGGGGTCCTGCCCTCCAGCGGCACGGGAGCGCACGGGCCGACCCAGATGAACTCCGTCACCCCGGCGCGCAACAGGGCCGCCGCAGCCGCCCCGGCTCCGGGGAGCGCGCCATCGAGCAGCACCGGCGCGGGGTCCCAGGACGCGTACCCTTCCAACAACTCCGGCCCGGACGCCGGCTCCCAGACCACCTCCAGCTGCAGCAGGGGGACGTGCACCGCCAGCAGGCGGACGCCGCGTTGGAGTTCCGCGGACGCGGCGGCGACCACCAAGGGAAGGCGCCCCGTCCCGTTGGCGGGTGGCGCTGCTCCAAGCGCCACCCGGCCAGGCGCCGCGAATCCCAGGTTTTCGGGAACACCGCCCCCGTCCGCGGCGGCGGGAGTGGCCCGCGGGGGCAGCGTGACCCCTTCACCCTCCCTCGCCCTGACGGAAGTTGGGGTCGGACCCCGCTCGCCTGGCGCCTCGGCCAGCGCGTCCGGGTCGGCGACCGCCGCCCCGCCCGGTGCCCCTGTCCCGCCGCGCGCGGCACCGCCGGGGGGGGTGTCGCTGGTCGCCAGGACTTCCGCCAGGGCCCGGATGCCGCTGCTGAACGGGTGTTGCGGCTGGACGAGGCTGAAGAGGTCCTCGCTCGCCAGGCGGGCCACATCCCCGGCCAGCGGTAGCATCGTGGCGACCGGGATGCCGTAGGCGCGTTCGCACTGTCGGCGCAGCGCCCCCGCGTCGAGGGCCTCGTGGACCTTATTGAGCACCAGGAAGGTGTGGGGCACCCGCAGGTTCGCGGCCAGGTCGGCGACGACGGCCGTGCCTTGGTAGTCTTGGCGGTCCGGCCGCATCACGACCAGGAGGACATCGGCCAAGGCCATGGACAGCAGCGTCTCTTCGTTAAGCCCCGGGTGGGTGTCGACGAAGATGCGGTCCAGGTTCAGCGCCGCGGCCAGGTCGCGGTAGCCTCGCTCAAGCAGTGCGACGTCGTAGCCGGAGCGGAGCACCTGGGCGATCTCTCCTGGCTGCATGCTGGCGGGAATCAGGTAGCAGGCACCGCCGGGGACGACGTCCAGTCCGCCGCCGGTCAGGCGCAGCCGGGCCGTGACGTCGCGCGCCGCCGAGGCGATGGGGCAGCGGAAATGCAGGTAGTCGTTGAGCGAGGCGCCGGCGTCCTCAGCGTCCAGGCCGAACAGGGCGTGGATGCCAGGCGACTGGATATCGCTGTCGACGATGGCGACGCGCTCTCCCCGACGGCCCATGGTGGCCGCGAGGTTTGCCGTCACGTTCGACTTGCCCGTGCCCCCGCGGAACGAGTGGATGCAGACCAGAGTGGCCATGGCGCTACCCCCCCCTCTCGCCCTTGCGGACGCCGGGGCGCCGGCGGGAGTGGCCCGCAGGAACCCCGGCGTCTCGAATCGCGGCGCCCACCGCCCCGGCCCCCGGTGGTGGGGACCCGCCGTCGCCGTCCTACCGGTCCTCGGCCTCGCTCGTTGCGTCAGCGGACCGCGGCGGGGGGTCGCGCTGGCGAAGCGCCGCGCGCCGCTGCAAGGCGCGGAAGTATGGCGTCGCGGTGATCGCGCCGACATCCCGGGCCCGCCGGTCCTCTCGGATCTCCACCCGCGGTTCCGCGGCGTCGGACCCGGCCCGGGGGGCGGGGGGGCTGTGACCGCCCGCCTCGTCCGGTTGCGGCCGGGTGTCCGCCGCCGGTGGTGCGACAGGGGGCCCGCCCGCCGCGCGAAAGAGGAAGGCCGAGGCCCCCAGCCGCAACCGGTCGCCGGGTGCCAGGGGATGGGGTGCGCTGAGACGCCGGCCGTTTACCCAGGTGCCGTTGAGGCTGCCAAGGTCCTCCAGCACGAAGCCGCCCTCACCGCGCACCATCCGCGCGTGATGCCAGGACGCCGAGGCGTCGGGCAGCACCACATCGCCGCGCGGGTCGCGCCCCAACCGCAGCACGCCCTGACGCAGCGGCAGCCGCCGCGGCCCTCCCGGGCCTTCGATCTCCAACTCGGCGACATCCTCGGTGTCCACGCGGCATCACCTCCAGCGGCACCGCGGGTCTGGTCCGGGCGGGCCCCCGCCCTCAGGTGCGCGGTACCATCCGCACGTACCGCTCGCGCGTCACGTGGTCGAACAGCAAGAGCGCGTTCCGCCCCCCGAACCGGCCGCCGACCACGAGCGGTGGTACCCCACCGAACGGGCTGGTGAAGGCGCCGGCCGGCACCAACTGCCCGTTGCGCAGGGTGTAAAGACGGACCAGCGCTCCGTTGGCCCCCTCACCGGTCACGGCCACCCCAGGGCCGGACCGCAACCGCAGCGCGGTGACGGTCCGGTCCTCCTCGAAGGGTAAGGGCAGGGTGCTGACCGCGGTGAGCCCCTTCGTTGTATTCCATCGAAGCAGGCTGATCCCGGAAAGCTGCTGCCCGGCGTCGAACCAGTTGTAAAGCGCGAGGGTCGCGCCGCCTACGGAGGGCCCGGGGAAGAGTGGGGCGAGCGGGGACCGGGCGGGCACCGAGTCGCGGGCGACCAGGCCTGTGGAGCCGAGGCGGAACAGGACGTAGTCTGTGAAGGCTGGCGTGGACTGCGCAGCGACCCCGAGCACCTGTTGTCGTCCGTTGCCTTGGAAGTCGCCGAACAGCAGGCCCTGGGCCCGGATGCCGGGGTTTGGGAAGCCCTGGGCGTGGAGCGAAGGTGTGGCGTAGAGGTCGAAGCGCCGGGTCGTGAGTACGGCCACTTCACCAGCGCCCGCGGCGCCGGCACCGCTGGCGACGGCGATCACCCGTCCCGGCCGGGTGGCACGGTTCAGGGCCTTCAGGCCGGTTCCCCGCCACGCGTAGATCGTCAGCGCGTAGCCGCTGGGGCTGGCCTGCACGACGGCGAGGTCGTCCCCGCTCCCGACCGGAACGGCGGTCTCCCAGTCCGCCGGGGCCGCAAGGATGCCCTGTCCGGAAGGGACCCAGGTCGCTGACGCCTTTGCCGCGCCTTGCCGGGCCAGGACGCCGTGCTCCCCCCAGCGGATCCCCAGGGGCACGGCCAGAGCCACGGCTGCAGCGACGGCCACCCCCGCGGTCGCCATCCACCACGGGCGCAAGCGGCCGCGCCGCGCCCTACGCCGTTCCGCGTTGACCTGGCCTTCGCGCGGTGGCTCCTGTGCGTCCGGTGCGAGGAGTCGCGTGACGGGCGGGGCATCTGCGGGTGGGCGCCCGCCGGACGGCAGGGGCTCGCTGGTGGCGAGGAGCGGCGTGGTGGCCGCGGACGGCAGCGGGCTGCCACAGTCGCCACAAAAGCGGCTGAGGGCTTCATTCGGGGCGTTGCACAGCGGACAACGCACGGTTTCCACGCCTCACGCCCCCCCCGCCGCGGCGGGGTCGGCGGCCGCCGGCTGTTCGCTGAATCCGGCGACGGTTGCGGCTGGGATCGCCCAGGCGATCCCGCCCACGCCGCCCGAGACGGCCACGACGATGCCGCGCACGCGCCCGTCGCGTCCCAGGACGGCGCCCCCTGAGGCGCCCCGCGTCAACAGGACGCTGAGCGTGGCGAGCACGGGTCCCGGGCTGCGCACCACCCCTGGCACCAGGCGCGGGGCCTGGGCCTCGCCCTCGACGCAGAGGACCCAGACCCGCTCGCCGGAGCGGAATGCCGGGCCCAGGCCAAGGGTCTCGCCTGCGGCGCCCTGGACCGACAGGACCGCCACATCGAGCGGGCTGATGGCGGTGCCGGACGGCTGCCCGTACGCCTCCACGCGCGCCCGCAGGCGGCGTCCGTTGGCCAACAGCACCCCCACCTCCCGCCGGACCACCCGCGCCTTTTCGGATCCCGACGCGACGGACACGCCCCCGGCGGTCCGGGCCAGGACCCATGCCGGCAGGTTGGTCAGCGGCAGGCGCGCGGGTGTGACGACGTGCGCGGCCGTTACGACCCTTCCCGCGGCGGAGAACCAACCGCTGCCGATCGAGGTTGCGGTCGTGGGCAACACCCGCGCGGTGCCGCGCGACACCGCCCTTGGCCAGACCAGCGTGACGCGCACGTAGGGTTGAGCGAACGCCGTCCTCAGGCCGGACAGGGTCGGCGCGCGTCTTGCCGCGGGAGCGGAACAGGCGGAGGCCCACAGGACGAATCCGGGTCCGGACGCCGCCAGCGCCAAGAAGCGACGCCGGAACAGGGTCCCGCGTACGCTCATGGGCGCCCGCCCCCCTTCCCGGGGCCGTCGAGACGCCACTCGCGGGGCGAGGCGCCGTGGAAGGCTCGGCGGACCAACTCCAGGTCGTCGGGTGCCCTCCACGCCGCGTTCTCGTCGCCGGAGGCGACCACCGCCCGGACCCGCCGCTCGCCGCACAGGGTGACAAAGGCCAACCGCCGACCACCGCTCTCGGCGGCGCCCAACAGCACCGCCGCGCGCCAGAGAGCACCGGGACCCAGGAGATCCCAGCGCTCGGGGCGCCGTGTCCGCCAGTAGTCCGGGGGGACCTCCACCCCCGTGTCCATGGGTTCGGCCGTCAGGCGCCGCCGCGGGTACGGTGGTGCCAATCGCACCCCGCACCCGGTACAGTACGTGCGGCCAGGGGGCCGCTGTTCCGTGCCGCAGACGGGGCAAGTGCCGGTGGCCTCGCTCAGGTGGCTGTTCAGGAGGGCCGCCAGCAGGGGGGAGGCGGTCGGTGCCCACGCCGGCTCGGGTTGGGCGACCGCGAGCAACCGGCTGGCCTCCAGGGCGGGGGGACGGCCTGCGATCTCGGGCCGCAGCATGGCGTCGACCGCGTCGGCCAGCGCGGGCCCGAGTTCCGGACGCAGGGCCCTGAGCGGGGGAAAGTCGAACGGGGCCTGCCCCGACGGATCGCGGCCCGACGACAGGTGGTGGAGCGTCGCCCCGAGCCCATATACGTCGCTCCGCGGCTCGGCGGCCCCGCGATACTGCTCGGGCGGGGCGTAGCCGGGCGTGCCGATGCGCGTGGCGGCATCCGACGCGCCTGGACGGGCCAGCCCGAAGTCGACCAACTTCACGCGCCCGTCCGATAGAAGCAGGATGTTGGCGGGTTTGACATCGCGGTGCACCACCGGGGGGTCCTGTTGGTGCAGGTAGCAGAGCACGAGGGCGACCTGCGCCCCCCAGGTGGCGACCGCCGGTTCCGGCAGGGGCTCGCCCGTGAGGTCGAGGTAATCGGCGATCAGCGTGCCCAGATCCATCCCCGCCACATACTCCATCACCAGGTAGTAGCGGTTGCCCTCCACGAGGCGGTCGTACACCTGGGGTACGGCCGGGTGGCTGAGCCGCACCAGCATCTCAGCCTCAAGGTGCCAGCGGCGTAGCGCGTCCTCGCGTCCCGCCGCGCTGGTCGGCACGACGGTCAGTTCCTTGAGCGCGCACGGCCGATCCGCCAAGCGCAGGTCGCGCACGCGGTAGACGGCGCCCATCCCTCCTTGGCCCAACGTCCGTTCCACCACGTAGCGGTCGGCCACCCCGGTGCCGGCTCGCAGCGGCCCGGCCCATGCCGTCTGCTCCAGGGACAGGGGGAGACCGCAGCGCGGGCAGTACGCCCTGCCGTCCGCCGCCGGGGCCCCGCATCTGCGGCAGATGGTTGTCATGGTGCCCCGCCCCCCTCGGGGTCCAGCGGGCGGGTCGGGCTCCGCCCACGCGCGCAGCCGCCCGCGAACGGCTCCCGGTTCGCGGTGCCCGGACCAAGGTTGAGCAGCACGCAGCAGAAGTCATCCCGCCGCCGCTCCGCCAGGTCGAGCAGGAAGCGCGCCGTCCGCTCGGCCCCGAGTAGCAGGGCTGACTCCAGGGCCCCGGGCTCCGCCGCGCTCCAGACCCCGTCGGTGCAAAGCAGCAGGAGCTCGCCTGGTTCGGGGGCGGGCAGGCGCGCCACGTCGGGGCGGTGGATGCCGGCCGCGGTCACGGCTCGGGTCAAGAAGGGTTGGCCGTCCGGTTCCAGGCGGTGGTCCGCCGTGAGACGGCAAACACCGGCCCGGTTGGCGCGATACAGGCGGCAGTCTCCCATGTGCGCGACCCAGACGGCATCCGCGGCCAGCCCCAGCACGGTCAGCGTGGTGGCGAGACCCCGCAGGCCGGCGTCGCTCCGCTCCAGGTCGGCCAGGCGCAACGCCGCGGCGCGAAAGAGGGCGTCCAACCGTCCGCGGCCCGGTGGGCCTTGCCGAGTCCAGAGCTCGGTTGCGGCCACCACGGCGGCGCTCGCCAGCCGGCCACCCGGCGCAGAGCCCACACCGTCGGCCACGGCGGCCCACCAGACGCCCTCCGCCGCGGCAGGAAGGGAGAATGCCGCATCTTCCGAAGCGGTGTGATGGGGTGCGGGCCGATTCAGCGCCCAGGTGTGCGCCGTGACGCTCATGGTGCCGACACCACCCGTAGTTGTGTCCGGCCGATCACGATCTCGTCCCCTGGACCGACCTCCACGGGCCCGGTGATCCGCTGTCCGTTGACCCGGGTCCCGTTCGTGCTGCCCAAGTCCTCCAGGATCAGGCGGTCGCCGCGGTGGAGCAGGCGCGCGTGCCGCCGGCTGACCGCGTCGTCTTCCGCCGGCAGGACCACCTCGGCCTCCGGGGTGCGGCCGACGACGTTGTCGCCGGGCGGCAGCGCTTGGCGCGTCCGCTGCCCCCGCCATTCCATCTCTACGACATACGCGGGCAGGAGCATGGTGTGCGGTCCCTGAGTGAGCAGCCGGGTTGCCGCGGCCGGACGGCCCGGGTCGCCCGTGGTCTCCGCCTCCGCAGGGGCCATCCCTGCCTCTGTCGCGTAGGTCGGGCACGCGGCAAGCAGGTCTTCCATGGACGGTCGCTCGCCGGGGTCGCGCTGCAGACAAGACTGGAGGGTTGTGGCCAGCGTCCGGTCGATGTCGGGCAGGAAGAGCGTCAGCGGCCGGAAGAGGTACGGCGGCTCCTCGGGCGACTTGCCGGAGGCGGCCATGTGCAGGGCCGCGCCCAGGGCGTAGCTGGCGGCGGCGGCCGTGGTCGGCGCCGTGGCGTCCGCGGAGGCCTCCGGGGCGCTCCACCGATCGAGCCCGGCGCAGGGGACGACCACGGCGGTGTTGGCCTCGGGGCCGAGCAGCAGGCATTTGGGCGGGAGGGCGGTTGGCGGGAGGCCGGCCAGGGCGCTCACCGCTCGCACCGCCAACCGCGCCAGGGCGGCGGCGTCACCCGCGCGCACGGGTCGCAGGCTCTGCAGCCTCCGGTGCACCAGAAGCGGGCCAGGGTCTGCCTCCACCACCTCGGGGAGTGAGAGGCCCGCCAAGCCGGCGGTGCGGGCGGCGCCGAGCCAGGCTGGTGGCGCGGCGGCCGGCAGCAACTCGGCGAGGACCTCCTGCCCAGCGCCATCCACGGCTCGCCACACGTCCCTGCCCAACAGGGGCAAGGGTTCGAGGAGGCGGTGGTCGCTCACGCGCGGTCGCCGCCCACCGGGGAGATGACAACGAGCAGGCGGACCAGCAGCGCGGCGGCCTGGGCACGGTCGGCCGTGCCGCTGGGGTCAAAGGTGCCGTCGGGGAGGCCGCGGAGCAGCCCCGCGGTCGTGCCGGCGGCTACGGCGGGGGACGCCCAGGCCGGGATGGCCGCGGCGTCCGCGTACGGCGGTGTTCCCGCGCCCGGCACCGCCTGCCCCGCGTAGGACAGGGCGCGAACCGCCAGGACGGCGAGCTGGGCCCGCGTCAGAGGCCTGGTCGGACCGAAGACCGTGGCGCCCATTCCGCGGATCAGGCCGTCGTGAACGAGGGTGGCGAGGTCGGGCGCATACCAGGCGGCGGGAGACACGTCGCCGAAGGGCAGAGCGGAGGGGTTTTCCGCCGGCAGTGCCAGGGTGCGGCTCAGCATGGCCGCGAACTGCGCCCGCACGACGGGCGCCGAGGGGTTGAAGGCGCCACCAGGAAAGCCGACGACGATCCCGTGGGCGGCGGCGATGCGGATGTCGGTGGCCGCCCACGACCCGGAGATGTCGGTGAAGGTCTCCGTGTTGGTCAGAACGACCAGGTTTGCCGGCAGACGGGAGACCTGGGCCGCGACGCTGTCGGTGGGGGTGTCCGCCCAGCCGCCGATGAGCTGTGGGGCCGTGCCGGCCGCACCCAGCTCGTAGACGGCGGCCAGGGCTGGGTCGGGGACGCCCGCGGCATGGTAGGGGACGGTCACGGTCAGGGCGGCGGGGACCGCCGTGACGGCCGTGCTGCTGCCGTCTGCGGCGACGACGGCGAAGTCCAGTCGATAGGCCGGCCCACCCGCCGCGTACTGCGGGACGCCGGGCGGAGGCAGGGCGCCAGCGTCGACCTCATAGGAGAGCAGCGCCATCCCCACGGGCTCGCGCACGGGGTCCGCGCCGCCCAGGGCCAGCGGCCCGGGCCGGGGAGGCAGGTTGGCCGAGACGAGCGCCTCCGGCTCTACCTGGAGGTGGATGGCCAGCCCGGCGCCCTGGAGGTCGGCCGCGGACAGGCCGTGGGCCGTCTGGAGGGCGGAGAGGCGCAGGTCTCGGACGGGCACGCTGAGCGTCAGGCCCGCCGCGAGGAGGCGCACGCCTTTGCCGGCGGTGGACAATTCGGTCAGTGCCGCGGCCGTGAACAGGACCGTAACGGTACCGTCGGCGGAGAGGGTCGGACGGATCATGATGGTCGCCGCCGAGCCGGCCGCGGTGATGGCCGCTGTGGCCGCAGCCCCGTCGATCGTGAACGCGCCAGGGAGGGACGCCGTGGTCGGCGGGGCGTTGCCGCCGGCCGCGGGCGGGGTCGTGAGCGTGAAGGTTTGCGCGTTGCCACCCAAGCTGGTGGTTGCGTTGTAGACCGACACGGCGACGTTCCCCGCCGGTAGCCCGACCGGCACCGTGACCGTGGCGGCGGAGTCCGTCTCGGTCGTGGGGGCGACGACGGCGGGCGGACCGCCGCCACTGGGCGTGAAGTAGACGGAGCCGGGCACGGTCCCGGGGTACTCAAAGCCGCTGCCGGTGAGGGACAGGAGCGTTCCGGCGGGCCCGGAAGGCGGGGAGAGGGAGGAGAGGACAGGGGCGGAGGCCATGAGCGTGAAGGTTTGTGTGTTGCTCCCCAAGCCGGTGCTTGCGTTGTAGACCGACACGGCGACGTTCCCCGCCGGTAGGCCGGCCGGCACCGTGACCGTGGCGGCGGAGTCCGTCTCGGTCGTGGGGGCGACGACGGTGGGCGGCCCGCCGCTGCTGGGCGCGAAGTAGACGGAGCCGGGCACGGTCCCGGAGTACTCAAGGCCGCTGCCGGTGAGCGACAGGAGCGCGCCGGCGGGACCGGAAGGCGGAAAGAGGGAGGAGAGGACCGGCGCGGCGGGGTGGGGGACCGTCACCGTCATGCTGGCCGTGGCCTGGAGGCCGTCTGCGGCGACCGCCGTGGCCCTGAGCGTGTAGTTTCCGGGTTGGGCATAGGTGTGCCGCGCGGGGAAGGCGCCGGTGGACGTGCCGCCGTCGCCCCAGGACCACTCCAGGGCGATGCCGGGCACGTCGTCGGTGGCGCCGTTGATGCTGACCTCGGGTCCGTTTTGCGTGGAGGGCACCGATGGCGAGCCGCAGGTGGCGCCGATGGGACACAGGGCGATCCGGGGCGGGGTCACCGTGAAGGAGGCGGGGTTGCTCAGGAGGCCGTCGCTGGCGTTGTAGACGGCGACGGCGACACTGCCCGCTCCCAGGGCGTCGGGCACGGCAACCGTGACCTGACCGTCGTTCCACTGGGGGACGCTACCCACGACGGAAAGCGCGGACCCCGACTGGGGCGTGAATGAGATCGAACCGGGGGTCGCGCCGAAGGGGCCGCCGGTCAGGACGACCGTCGTACCCACCGGCCCCGCGACCGGCGCCAGGGACGCCAGCGTGGGTGTGAAGCTGAGCCCCGACGCCGGTTCGGCAGCTGCGGTATCGGCTGAGGTGTGAACGGTGAAGTCCGTGGCGGGGTACACCCCGGCCGGAGGGTTGACTACCCCACGCGCCACCAGCGACACAGGGCTGTTTGCCGCTATGGGGGCGGCCGTATCCACCTCGGCGGTGCTTGGGGGCGTGGACAAATGCACGGCGCTCACCGTCGCGCCGTTGAGCGTGTATGCGGCGGCGGCGGCGGGCAGGACCGTGCCGGTGGGCGTGGTCAGGTATACCGCCTTGCCGACCGCGAGGGCGCCGTTCTCCGACGTGGTGGTGAATCCGACGGTCCATGTGGATTGGGTGCCAGAGGTGAGGGGAGTGGCCGCGAAACGCACGGCCTGCGGCGCCGATCCGCTGAATACGCGCTGAAAGGCCAGGGCCAGGGGAGCAGGGCTCCCCAAAGGGCTCCAGGGCAACCCGGCCAGCAGGGCGGTCAACAGGAGAGCCGCTCCCCGCCGTCGGGCGAGTCGGGCGCGGTTCCGACGCTTCGTGGCCATGGCCGTTCAGCCTCCACGCTCGCCGACCTGAGTTGACACTGCGCCGCCGGTCGACAAATCCCCGCGAGTCCAGGTGGGGCTTCGCCAGGGACGCGCACGGCCTGATCCGCCCCCCAACGGGTGCCCATTTGACCGGTTCGCTCGCGGCGCAACCCGCCGCATCCCTGCCGAGCCTCTCCGAGCTTCTCGTGTCCGCGACGCTGATGAATTGGGTATACACTCGGCAGACTCGACGTTCCTGTTCCAACGCCGTCCCATCTTTCCCGACGACACAATCTGACACGCCCTGAGACAACCGGTCTGTCTCAGGTCTTGCCCAGCACAGCGCTGTGTCGTCTCGGCGGGGAAGGGCTGCGTGATCCGGGATGAGCGGTGGGGGCAACGCATCCACCGTTGCCGCGGACCCGTTGTCGGCAACTCCGGCCGCGCGCGCCTTGGGCGCGCGGCACATCCGGTCGGTTCCGCGCCTCAGCGGGGGGCTGCCCGCAGGCGGTTCGCCGTCGCCACGGGACGCGGGCAAGGCCCCTCGGCCAGGGCCCCGCATCAATCTCCGTCGGCGCCAGGCCCACAAGGCGATCGCGGTGCGACACCTCCCGCACATCTCTTGGGCCGATAGCGCCCACGGTGGCATGGCGGCCGCCCGCCGGACTTCTGGCGCTGGTCACTTGAGTTTGAGAGGAAGCGGTTGTTTGACCGCAAGCCGTTGGCAGGCGGCGGCCGTGCCACTCAAGGGCTTCCGTTCCGCGACCGCCGCCTGCAGAACGCGCTTGTGCTCCGACCGGCCGGGGGTAGCCAAGCCTCCAGAATCTCAGGGGTTGTTGAACCGCTGAGGTCGCTTCCGTCCACTCAAGCCGCTCTTCCGCTACCGGGTGTCCGCATCCCCGCGGTCCTCGTATAAAGGGTGCGGCGGACAGACCACATGCAGGTGGGTCCCGGGGGCTGGCCATGCGGTCCTGCGCCGCCCGACCGGTTGGGCCGGGGTGATCCCGTGCGTCAAGCGAGCGCGGCTTCCCCGTGCGCCGTTGGGCTTTCGGTAAGAACGCCCCTCACAGCGGGACAGCGGAACCATCCGCCATGAAATCGTTTGCGGTGTCTTCCGCCAGTCTCTGGACCGAACCGCTGAGAAGCAGGTTATGGACTAGGCCGCCGGGTATGGAACCGTCGAGAGTCTGCGTTGGACGCGCTACAGGTCTTGGTCTCTGATCCGCTCGCGGCACGTGTCCCCGTGTCATCTTTGCCAGCGAGCCCCTGGGGGGGCGCGCTCGGGAGCGGCGTTGGCGGCAAGGAAGGTCACAAGGGGGTCGCCCTGGCTGATCAGCCTACCGCTCCTCCCACTTCCCGGCAAAGGCGGGGTTCCGCGGACAGGGGGACAGATATCTCCAGGGCCAGCGCGTGGCCACCCGTCCGGCTGCACCGCCCACACCACGCCGCGGTCGATCACCCCGCGCGCCTCTCGCCCTTCCAGAGCGGCGCCCCCCCTCCAACGGTGGAAGGACGCCGGCCCTTGCCCAGCAGGTAGCAGCATGGCTGGGGCGAATGCCCAGATGAAAGTAGGGTTACTGGTTCAAGGGCGGGCTGGCGGAATGAGCGGCGGGTGCGCGCGCGAACTGCCGTATTACGGCGATGTCCGGGCGGGTCGCGCGCAGGAGCGCAGGTGCTTTTTGGACTGGCTGGCCGGGCCTGCCAGCGACGGCGCGGCTCTGCTGTATGTGTGCGGACGGTCGGGGTCGGGCAAGAGCGCTGTCTTGGCGGAATGGGCGGACCTCGGTCGGGGCGCTGGTCGTGTCGTGGCGGTCGGCCTCCCCGACGGCGCCCCCCCCGTAGGTGCCGCTGGCGGTGCGGCGCTTTGCTTCCTGGACCTGCCGCCCGAGTCCGGCAAGGCCGCCGTCCTGCTGGGGGACGCCGGCGTTGCGTTGGGGCGGGGTTGGGCCGTGGTCTCCGCTGGCCGGCTTCGGCCTGAGCTCGCCTACGCGGCGGCCGGCGTACCCGAGTCGGCCTTTCAGACCCTCACGCTCGGAAATCTCAGCCCCGCCGCCGCGGCCGCCTGGCTGCGGGCCGGGGGTCTGGACCAGCCAGCGCACCTGGCAGAAGTCCTCGCCCTGACCGCCGGAAACCCCGCGGCCCTGCACGCCGCCGCGCGGATCCTGCGCGCCGCGGGCGGCGGTCCTCTGGAAGGCCTGCCAGAGTGGCACTTGGCCAGGCGCGGGCTGGCCGCGCGGCTCCTGGCCGAGGTTCCGCCCCGCCTGCGCGAGACCCTGGATGCCTGCAGCGTGGTGTACCGCTTCGACCAGGGAACCTTGGCTGCCGTCGGTGGCCCGCGGGCGGCGGCCGCCTTTGGGCACCTCTGTGACCTGTCGTGCGTGGCGCCCCTGCGGGAGGGGCTCACCCTGCAGCCGGAGGCCCGCCGCATCCTTGGCGCGGACCTCCGCTGGCGGCATCTGGAACGCTGGCACACCCTGCGCGAACGGGCGCGGGTCCACCTGCGGCAACGCTTCCGTAGCGCCGCGGGTGGGGAGCGTCTGGAGCTGATAGCCGACCAGGTGTTCCTGTTTGAGCAGCCTGAGGTTCAGGCGCTGGTCTTTGGGGACGAGGTGCCGGAGGCGGTCCGGGTTTCGCCCGCGGACAGCGATGTGTGGGAATCGGTCGCCGCGCTCTGGCACGATTGGTGCTTGCGGCTTGGATGGGAGCGGCTGCCGCCTGGCGAGGGCGAGGCGTTGCGTCGGACGCTTGGCCATCCCGGCACGCAATTGCGCGTCGCGCGTGACCGTGGTGGTGGCCTGGTCGGCTTCAGCACCGTTGTCCCGGTCTGCCGCGACTCGCTTCACTTGCTGCGCCAGTTGCCCGCAAGCGCCGAACTCCTGGAGGCGTTCTTGAGCCGTCGGTCATCGGCCGATCTACCTGTCACGGCACGGGCGAGCCGCGCCTATGTCATCCACCATCTTGTGGCGGCCGGCGATCAGCCGGGGGCGGCGCGCGGGGCGTTGCTCCGCGACGCCTTGGGACTCCTGGCGCACGGCGGTACCTACCTCGCGTTGGCTAGTCTGACTGAGTATCAGGGGTTATGGGCGGCGCTCGGCTTCACTCGGGTGCCCTCCACCGCAGGCGTTGGTCCGGGCTCGGACCGGCCGGTGGAGGGGTTCCTGCTCGACCTGTCGCACTGCGGGAGCGAATCGTGGCTGGCGGCCGCTCAGAGCGGCGTTCCCCTCCCGTCCACCCTGGAGTCGGACTGGACCGACCGCGCCCTGCAGGAAGCACTGGCCCGGTGGCACGACGACGCGTGGTTGGGTGCGTCGGCGTTGGTGCGCCAGTTGCGGCTCGGCAGCGATCGTTCGCCGCTGTCCGACCTTGCTGCGGTGCGTCGCGAGGTGACCGCGGCATTCGATCGGGTTCGGACCGCTGCCAGCGCAACCGAGCGCACTGCCTACCAGGCCTTGGAGCTGGCCTACTTCACTCCCCGACCGGGGCTTGGCCATCGCCACGCGGCGGCCCAACTCGGGGTGTCCCGTTCGACGTTCTACCGCCTCTTGCGCCGCGCCGTGCACGGCCTGGGGCAGGAGTTGTTGCGCCGGGACGCGGGAGCGTGAGCAGGCGAGGATCCCTGCGGCTCGGTGGGACGGCGAGGCGAGACCAGGTGGGGCTGGCCGATCCGAGACGGCCAATAGGAACAAGCGCCAGCGCACCACGCCACGGCGACAGCCCCCCGATGGTGCCTGCGGGGCTGCCCGGCAGGGCGGGATCGCCGGGGGTCTTGAGGGTTGCGGGGCGGCGCAGGCGGATTCTGCTTTCCGTGATCGGCGCCGGTGGTCGTGGCGGCTGACCACGGTGCGCGGGGCCGTAGCCGCGGATGGTGGGTCAAGCGGTGGGTTGCCCGGTGCGCCGTCGCCGCGGGCTCTCCCCGGCCTCGCGCCCGTTTGTTCGCTGGGCTTGGCCTGCGCATGGCCGTCGCGGCCTGGCGGGCGCCGGAGGATGCGCGGGCGAGTTGGTCAAGGATCGGTCGTCGACGGTGATGCGCTTCTCGGTGAAGGAGAACGGATGCGTGGCGGATGCAGGGGCGCGCCTGGCGGTGAAGGGCGTTCTCGTGGAGACGGGGCGCACACCGTTGGGGGGCAGAAGGCCAAGAGGCAGCGACGCCGACCGGATGCGCGGCTTGCAATGGGCGCGGTTTGCGGCGGCGCCCACGGGTGCTCGGCACCCGGACCCGTGGAGGCGCGGCCAAAAGGCTTGGACCGGAACCGAGGCTTGCCCTTCCGGCCACCCCGGATCCCCTGCCGGCATCCCGAAGGGACCCAAGCCCCGAGGAGGGGACGGACCCATGGTCTCTGCACCATAATGACCACAGACCCGCGCTGACTCCCGATCACGTGTTCCACCGAGTGTTCGCTTGAGTGCATGGCGCGGGTGGGTCAATTACGTGACGCGGCCTTGGTCAATAACGTGACGCGCAACATCGAGGCCGTCCCGCCCGGCGTCGCGCTCTTCGCGCGCAAGCTCCAAGAGACCCAACGGCATCCCCACAAGCGCGCGTTGGTGCTCTCGGCCCGGCATCTCCTCCGAACCATCTGAGTTATGCTCAAACGCGGACAAGCGTTCGATTCAACGGGGAGGTCTGCCTGAACCGACCCGGCGCACATGCCTCACATAGGATCCGGGGGCTGCTCGGCGGCGACCCACAACGGCCGAAGTCCGACATCCTCGTCGCGAAACGGGGGTTCTTGCGACGGTCGCTGTTCCTTACGCTGTCGCTTTCGTATCTCCGGCCAATTTGCCTATTGACACCACACCGTAGATCTTCGCGTTAGGGACGCCTGGAACTCGGCGCGTCCGGCCCGGATCCCTTGGGACAGAAGTCAAGGGCGGCACCTGGGGAAGACGGCATAGGGTGGCCGCTGTCGACCGAAACAGGTGGCCGACATCATCGGAATACGCAGCAGGTGCCCGCTCGGCACAAACTCAGCAGCTTCCCGTCAGCCATCCGGCTGTCGGCGCGCCCACCACGCCGGTATGTTGGATCTGAGGGGGCGACACGGATGGTGGATGCGGGCAGGCTGCAGGCATTGAGGGACACATGCGCACAGGACGGCGAGCTCCGCAAGCGCTTGGAACGGTCGCCGGTCGAGGTGCTTCGGGAACACGGCCTTACGCCGGAGGCCGGGGCGGACATGACCGCCTTGGTGCGGGCGATCCTGGCAAGCGAACTCAGCGAGGTCGAGCTCGCTGCGGCGTCCGGAGGGTTCTCCTTCAGTTATGGCGCCAGCGCGAATGACCCCTCGCACATCGGCGTTTAGTGGAGCGGCGCAACTGGCGGCGACGACGTTCCGGCCCGATGACACGCACGAGCTTCCTCGGCATCCGCCACGAAGCGCGGGGTGGGGTAGCGGCGTACGGGTGCGTTGCGTACGCTCCGCGCAGATAGCGCAGTTCGACCCTGCGCCGCGTGACCGTCCGGCTCATGCCGGTGAGCATCGGCCCCAGGATGATCAGGACCGGGCTGGCAGGATGAACCGGATCCTCGGCAAGAGCATCTTGATCGGGACCTTCATGGCCGCCGCCTTCGCGCGCTGGCGGCGGAGCAGGCGCAGGAAGTCCGATTGCGAGCGCAGGAAGTCGGCGGTGGGGACGCCGAGGCGGTCGCCCTGGACGATGGCGTTGACGAAGGCCTGCGCCTCTGGTACCGGGAGGCGGTCAGCCCATCCCCGCAGGGCCTGGCGGCGCGGCCGCCCCATCCGCATCCCGGCCAACACGATGGCGATCTCTTCGGACAGCACGCCCTGCGTCTTCTCCACGAGTTTGTGCAGGGCGGCTTTCCTTTTCGTGTCGGCGTGTGGTACGGGCGGGTCAATAATGTGACCGCAACAGGATGGTGCCGTTGGGCGACCGTGATGGCCAAGCGCGGCACCTCCGCACCACAACACGCCCATGACGACCATCTCGTTCCCGCGGGAAGTCGGATACTTTATTGGACTATCCTCTGGAACTCCGTATCACACGAGCCACTTTCTCCATAAGCAGACTATCCAAGGTACACCGTGCTGATTTGGATAAGCATCGGTCATAATCTGTGCATCGGAAGACGGTTCGTGCTGATGCCGGTTCCATTCCAACAACGGCGTGGTTTGCCTTTGAAGATGGACATCTTGCCTTCTGATCTGGCATCCACCAGAGTCGCGCTTGCATGAGGGGGTGACGGAAGAGACTGCACGTTCTACAATGGAAAACGGTTGGTCACCTCAAGTCCCACGAAGAACAAAACAGCCCCAGGACCCTGTTTCTGATATGATGGATCGCGTCCCGTTCGTCACTCTGGCATGACGGTTTGCCGGTTGCTCATAGTGAGCAGCAATGGCGCGCCGCGTGTCTCCGGGAGCCGCATGGCCAGCGGTAATGCCATGACAAGCCCCAGCAGGCCGACCGTCATCGTCAGTCGCAGGCCGCCTCCCAGGTGCTGCACCAGGGCCAGGGCAGCCAGGGGAGCAAGTCCGCCACCCAACCCTCGGCCAACGTAGTAGGCTGCATTGACGGCTGCAGCGCGCACCTCGGTCGGGAAGAGCTCGGCCGCCCACGCACCTTGAACGCCCAGAGGTCCTGCCGCTGCCAGCATCCACAGCAACGCCACGAGTGTGTGGGCGGGCAGTCGTCCGGGATGCACCCCCTGGTCCGCGCCGGAGGCCACGAGCCACGCATAGAGAATGAAGCCCAAGCCGCCGACCGACGCGGCAGCGATCAGCGCCGGTCGGCGTCCCCAGCGGTCGGAGAGGCCGCCGAAGCAGAGGTAGGCGGCGAAGATGACCGTGAGCCCCAGGAAGGCAAAGCCGCCGACCGACGCGGCCGACAACCGATACACCGTGAGCAGGGCACTGGGTGCGTACGTCTCGACCGCGTACGCCGTGAAGAAGGTGCCCGTCATCAAGGCTGCCAGCCGGAGTGTGAGGCGCAGCAGGCCCGACGCGCGGAAGGCGCCCGCGGACCCGGATGCGGCTTCGCTACGAGGCATTGCCTGCTGAGCCAGCCAGGCCCGCGACTCCGGCATCCAGAGCCGCAGGGCGGCGGCCAGCCACACCGTCACTCCGAGGAAGCCGAACGCCCACCGCCACGCATCCGCGCCGAAGCGTGCGGTCGTTGAGGTGAAAAGCACGGTGGCGATGGCGGAGCCGACGAGGAACATGCTCTGCAGCCAGGCGGAGGCGGCGCCGCGGTGGCGCGGGTGCCAGGCCTCATTCAGGTAGGCGATAGCCAGTCCCGCTTCACCGCCAATCCCGGTGCCGGCCCCGATGCGCCAGACAAACAGCGCCGTGTAGCTGGGGGCGAAGGCCGAGGCGAGCGTGCCCAGGCTGTAGACCACCACCGTCAACGTCAGGCCCAGCCGGCGGCCGAAGCGGTCGGCGAGCAGCCCGAAGAGGATGGCCCCCCCGATGCCGGCCAGGTAGCTGGCCGCCTGCACCCCTTCCATGGCGACCAGCGTGACGCGGAAGCGGGCGGCCAACGGTGCGAGGAAAAAGATGAAGACGGCGAAGTCGGCGCCGTCGAACACCGTGCCCAAGAACGAAAAGAGTAACACCCGGCGCCGTTGCGCAGGAGCGTAGTGGATGGCTGAGGGTGGCGCGTTCATCGAATGGGCCCCCCGGGTGCGACATCCTGGGGGCAGCTCGGCGGCGCGGGCCACCAGGGAGTCAATCCAGGCATCGAATCCGGTCTGGATCAGATCGATCTCGTACCCGTCTTCCGTTATGCGCGCACCCTCCAGCAAACAGGAGCTCCCCGGCAGGCGCCGGAAACGCAGTGCCTCCACCAGCGCCTTCACCCGCGGTTCGGCGACCGACACGTAGTAGGCTCCGCCCAGACTCAGCACTGGTAACAGGTCGCGCACCAGCGCCGCCCGTACATCTCCGTCTTGCTGGGGATCGTCATGCGCCAGGTAGTGGAAGAAGAACAGCCGGGTGTCGGCGGCCGAAGGCGGCAACGCTCGTAGTTCCTCTTCGCTCCATCGGCTCCGCAGCACGGCGGCGCTGTTTGGGCTGGCCAGAAGGATGGGTAGGCTCTGCTGGCAGATGGGTAGGACGGCGCCGAAGCCGACGAGTACCCCGTCCCGGCGCCTTGCCACCCGGAGGCGCGTGCTTGGCCATCGCAGTGCCCGCTCAAGGGCTTGCGCGAGCACCCTATCGCCCGACGCTCCGGTGACGCGCAGCAGCCAGCGTTGCCAGATCCGCCGGACGTCGTCGTGGTCCTCTGCCCGCCCGTCTTCGGTCCATACGCGCCCCGGTGTCCCCGGCTCGAACGCCACCGATCGCACCACGGCGCTCTCACACAGATAGAGATGTTCCGTGAAAAGATGAGTGCGCTCTTCGAACGTCGTCGCGGCCGCCATCCGGGTGCGGACGTGTGCCAGCACCCGCAGGTGCAATGTGGCGAAGCGCGCGGGGTCGCGCCAGCGCAGATCGTCGACCACCAACCGCCGCACGTCGTCGTGCAGCATGAGTCCGTGGGCGTCGGGCCGCACCACCGACAGATGCGCCAAGACATCAAAGGTCGCCCCGCTGGGTTTTCGTCCCGCCACCGCGGCCAAGGAGCCCCGGTCGAAGCTGCGCAGCATGGCGGCGGCCTCGATCAGTTCGCGCAACCGTTCGTCGCGAACATCCCCCAGCAACTGGCCCACCAGATCATGAACCGTCAACCGCCAGGGGCCTTCGGCCGCGCGCAGATCGCCGATCCGCAGCCGCGTCACCAGGTCGGCCGCCAGCGACAGGGCGAGTGGATTGCCGCCCGTCGCTTCCGTCAGCTGCTCGACCAGGTGCGTGTCGGCGATGCCACGAAGTCGGAGGTATGCATCGGTTTCCTCGCTTGTGAACCCCTTGACGGGAAGGGTGAAGACCAGGCGGCGCCAGGGGGAGTCCAGTCGCCAGGCTGCGCCCAGGGAGTGGCGTCCGGCCATCACGACGCGCACCTGCGGATCGAGCCGGGGCAGCAAGTGCTCGCGGAGATAGCGGTCCAGTTCCCCCAGTTCCTCGCAGGTGTCTAGCAGCAGAAGCGGGCGGAGGCGGTTGAGCCGGGCCAGCGCGCGTCCCTCGGAGGAAGCGCCCAGCCCGGCGGCCAAGCCAGCCGGCGTGCACGAGATGTCTCGCGCATCCACCGCAAGCGTGGGCCAGCCCAGCTGCCTCGCCAGCCGGGCGAAGGCGCGCAGCAGGGTGCTCTTGCCCACCCCGCCGGGTCCGAACACGTCCAGCACGGCGCCCGCGGAGCTGGACGCCGTCAGCCAGCGCCGGAAGGCCTCCAGTTCGTCGGGGCGACCGACGAAGAACCGGCTTTCCACATCTTCGACCGCATCGCCCAGGTGTGCAGGACCCGCCGAGGAGTGCGACCGGCCGTGTCGCTTGGCGGCCGGCCTCTGCGCTGGTCGTTGCAAGGTTGCCGTCAGTCGGCGGTAAAGCTCGGTCGTCTGTTCGGCAGGGTCGGTGTTCAGTTCGCGCCGCAGCAGGGCGGCCGCCGCGCGGTAGACCGCCGCCACCCCCGCCCGATCACCGAGCAGCGCGCGCAGGCGCATCAGGCGCCGCACGTGCTCCTCGCCGAACGGATCGTCGGCCTGCAACCGTTGGGCGCACCGGAGCGCGTCGCCGTAGTTACCGGCGACTTCCTGCAGGTCCGCCAAGCGCCCCAATGCGCTGACGAAGACCTGCCGCAACTCGGCGCGCTCGGTTTGCAGCCACTCGTCCTTCCAGCCACGGCTTTCCGAACGGCACGTTTCAGCCGCTGGCACCGACCACCCGGGCGCAGGCGGCCAAGGTCTTGGCGGCGGTGCTGAGCGGGGAGGCGCCTTCCACCAAGGGCGGCAGTGGCGGGTGACCCGGCAAGGGAGGCAGCGGTCCCGCCAAGGCGTCAGCGGTTTGGTGGGACCACTCCGTCCTTCTGGCGGGGGTTGCGCGGCAAGGGGATCGTTGCGGAGTCCACGGGGTCGCTGACGGGAAGTGCGTCCAGACGAAGGTCCCAGCATCCAGCCGGTGAGAGACCGGTCACGGATAAAGTCGGAATCCGTGTAGCAGCCCACCCGTTGTAGGTCGGCGACGACCCCGGCGGAGCGGTGGGACGGAGGGAAAGGCGTGTGCCAGCGAGCCCAGCCATCGCGGCCGAAAGGGAAACCGCTTGGGTAAACAGGAAAGTGGGGGCGGCAACGCCGGAACCGAGAGCAAGTATTCGGTCCGTACCATAAAGGGAAGCCTGCCGCGTCGAAAAGTAAATATAGAACCTGAAGTTCGCATGTGGGGCATGTTGAGGGCGGTGTCTAGCTGTTCACGCTGCCGAGCGACCCCGGCCATACTCGAGAAGTTGCAGCCACGCCTTGCGCCGCCGCCGCTGCCGGTAGATGGGCAGCCTGCAACCCGTTTTTCAGGTAGTTGGCATGCATGCGACACGCATCGTTGAGGTCATTTACCCCTAACGCTTCCGAGTAGCGCTTCAACCTTGCGCTGGAGTCGCCCCATACCATGTTCATGCGCAAGTCTTCGCAACTCCTCCAGCGTTTGGACTTGCGCCGCGCGTTCCCCGAGTGCGCCCATGACCGCTGTTGCCGGTGGCGAAACCGCCGCCGCGCCTTGGCCAAAGGCTTCCGGGATTCGAGCCGCTCCCCATCGGAGCGCGCCGCAAAACACTTGAGCCCAAGGTCGATCCCCACCGCCGGACCTTCTACGGGCTGCCGATCATCGCGCTCCACCTCCACCGCCAGGGATACGTACCCGCGATCCGCCTCACGGCTCACCGTCGCCGACAGGATACGGCCCCGAAACTTCTCCGTCGTCTCCTTGGTGCGCACCCAGCCGCTGCGCGGCAAGGAGACCGAACGCGGATGCACCTCGCTGCTGCCGGTGAGCCGAGAGGAGTCGCGGCGTCCCTTCCGACGGAACCTCGGGAACCCGACGCGGCGCCCCTCCCGCTCCCAGCCGCTCGGCATTTCTTTAGACGACCTCCTCGCCCATCTCAATGACATCGAGCAGGTCATCCTCTTACAAATCCCCCGCCACGCTGTAAAGACGCTGTCGGAACAATCGGAGACGCAGCGTCGACTGCTTGAGCTGTTTGGTCTCACCTGCTTCGCGACGCCTTCCTGAAGCCTTTTCGCCGCCCGTGTCACAACACTTGGTGGGCGCGCAGCCCTTCTGTCCCTTGGTCTCTCGGAAAACGTGGCGAAGATCCGGTCACACCCCACGCGGCCGGCTGCGTTACGGTTGGCGCTCCCGGCCTTCCAGGTCCTCCCGCATCTTCAGGTATTGCTCGCGGTCGATCTCGCCCCTGGCATACCTTGCGTCCAGCGCCCGCAGCGGGTCCTGGGGCCCATCGGCACCCACGGTTTGTCGTCGGACCAACACGTAGATGACAAAGCCGAGGCCCGCCAGGGCGAGCACCCAGAAAAGGATCAGCAGCCACATCCACGGTCCCGCCATCCCGCCGTAGTACCCCATCATGATCGTTCACGCTCCCGTGCGGCGGCGCCGGCCCCCGTTGCCCGCCCGCACCGCCACAGCATGCCACGCAACCTGGAGCATGCTCCAA
>JAJZWQ010000224.1 GCA_021846605.1 Bacillota bacterium
TGCAGCAGAGCGCCCAACTTTCCCCACCCGTGTCCGCAGGCCAGGCCGCCCAGCGCAGCCTGCAATTGAAGCGGGCCCAACTCCAGTTGCAACAGACGGAAATCACCCTGCACCGCCTGCAGATCCAGTTGCAGCGCTATGAGATCATCGCGCCCTTCACCGGCCGCGTGACCCACCTGAACATCCATCTCGGCTCCATGGTCGGGCCGTTCCAGCCGATCGCCCATCTGAGCGACGTGACGGCCGTCCGGTTCATCGTGCACCTGCCGAACCTGACGACGGCCCAGGAGGTCGCCCCGGGCCAGATCGTCAAGCTTTCCTTGGCGTCCGCGCCCGGCCACGCCTTCTACACGACGGTCAACTCGGTCCAGATCCCCACCACGCAGGCCGTCGCCATCGCCAAGGCCAACCAGGGGCTGGGGGGGGCCACCGCGCCGCAGGCGACGCTCACCCCCCCCAGCGGCTTCAAGCTGAAGCGCTCCGAAGTGGGGTCGGCCTTCACCGCCCGCATCACCGTGGCGCAGGCCCCTGGCGTGCTGTATCTGCCCAGTTCGGCGATCCACGCCTTCAACGGCCTGGACTACGTCAATCTAGACTCCAACGGCCAGGTCGTGCAGCGGCCGGTGCAGCTGGGATTGGAGGGCGACGGCTACACGGCGATCACCGCCGGCCTGCACGACGGCCAAAAGGTGGTTCAATAACCGCCGGGCAGCTGGAGATTCGCGGCGGACAGGGCATGCCCGGCCACGGCGAACGGTATCCTTCCCCGACAAGGGGAGGGGCACCGATGCGTGTGCGCGTCCGCGGGATCGCTGTGGCCGTCGGAGCCTGCCTGCTGCTGGCGGGCTGCGGCCCAAGGGTCGCCCTCACCGCGGCGGAGGTGGCCGCCACCACGCCCACTGCGGCGGCCCACCCCCGCCGCCCCACCGAAAACCTGGGGTCGGCCATGCTCCAACTGGCGTGCGACCACGCGCTCGGGGCGCGCTGGCACCTGATCCGGGACGCCACGGTGCAACCCGGTCCCGACGCCGGCGCAACGATGGTCTACCGGATCCACGGCATGGGCTTCGACTTCGAGCGCACCCCCGGGGGACGGTCCGCCGTGATCCCGGAGGGGACGAACGCGGGGGCCGCACTGCTGCTGGCCTCCGGCGCCCTGGTCCTTCCCCCCACATACTGCCGGCTTGTCTTCCCGCAACCGGCACGGCGAACGGCTGTGCTCGCCCTGAGCGGAGCGCAGGCGGCCTGCCGCGCCCGGGAACGCCCGGCCGCGCCCTGTCGGGCCCTGGGGGCGGCCGGCGCGGTGGTGCGCCGCCTGCGCACAGCCCTGGGCAGACTGGGCTGAGCGCATGGCCGCGACGACGACGGGCAGACTCCAAGCATATGCAGCCGTTCGTGGACATGTTCCGCCTCCAGGTCGGCCCCCTGGCGCTCATCGTGCGAACGACGGGAGCCTACTTGCTGTTGCTGTTTGGATTCCGTGTCTTCGGCAAACGCGAGCTCGGCCAGATCACCGTTTTCGACCTGGCCATGGTGCTGCTGATCGCCAACGCGGTGCAAAACGCGATGGTGGGACCCGACACCTCGTTGCTGGGCGGGCTGATCGTCGCCGGGACCCTGCTGGTCCTCAACTACTTCGTGGCCCGGCTGCAGATTCAAAACCGCATGTTGCGCAATTGGGTACAGGGGGACCCGACGGTGCTCGTCTCCAACGGAGACTGGCACCCACACCTGCTGCGGCGGGAGGGCCTGGACAAGGCGGAAGTGGAGGCTGCCATGCGCGCCCAGGGGATCCTGTCCGTGCGCGACGTGCGACTGGCCGTCCTGGAAGCCAACGGCCACATCAGTGTGGTGTCCAAAGATGCCAAGACCCTCGACGTCCGGGCACGGCGGCATCCGCGCGCCACCGTGGGCGGCGACCAGGTCTGAGAGGACGCCCGGCCCGGCGACCACGGCGCCCCGAGGGACCATCCGGCGCCGACGGCACGCCAAACGGCCCAGCGAAGACCGCCGATGGACCGTTCTTGCCCCGCGGCGGCCGCAGACACCATACCTGGTGGTATCATGGAGCGCGCAGTCAATATCTTGGGACTGGCGGGGGGCACGCCCGTGACGATCGCAGGCCTGGTGCCGGTGTCGCTGGTCGACTATCCGGGTCACGTCGCGGTTACGCTGTTCACCGCGGGCTGCGATCTGCGGTGCCCGTTCTGCCATAACCCCGACCTGGTGGCCTCCCGTCCGCAAGCGCCCGTCGCCGTGGCGGACGTGCTTGAACTGCTGCGGCGCCGGCCGGCCGTAACGCACGTCTGCGTCAGCGGCGGCGAGCCCACGCTGCACCGCGATCTGCCCCAACTGCTGGACGCCGTCAAATCGCTTGGACGCAAAGTCAAACTCGATACCTGCGGCAGCCGGCCCGAGCGCCTGGCGCAGGTGCTGCGCGCCGGCCTGTGCGATTACGTCGCCATGGACATCAAGACGAGCTGGGACCGCTACCTGGAGCTGGGACCGGTTCCTGGATCCACCTGCGCCCGCGCTGCGGAACGGGTGCGCACCCTTGCCCCGGACTACGAGTTCCGGACCACGGTCTACCCGGGCGTGGTCGACCACGCGGCCGTACGCAGCATCGCCGCGAGCATCGCCGGTGCGCGCCGCTATGCCCTGCAGCAGTTCGTGGCCGGCCCCCGGCTGCTGGACGCGCAGGCCACCGCCGTCACCCCGTACCGCGCCGCCGTGCTGGAAGACTGGGCCCGCGAGCTCTCCCCGCTCTTTGCCGAACCCGTGCAGGTGCGCAACACGGGCATGGGAACGGCCACTCCCGCGTGAGACCGCACCACACGCGGGTCGGTCTGCCCAGCCCGTCGTGCCCCGTCCATTCGACCGTAGCGAGCGGTCGCGGCGCGATGCTACGGTGCAGCCTGCGCCCCCCGGGAGGAATGCGCCGTGGCAAGCCTATTTGGCTTCACCGATTGGGATGTGGATGATCGCCCGCAGGTGGTCATCTGGGAGGCGACGCGGGCCTGCGCCCTCGCCTGCCGCCATTGCCGCGCCAGTGCCCGCCGCCAACCCGGACCCGACGAACTGACCCCCCACGAGGCGGAGCAGCTCGTGAACCAGGTGGCGGCCGCCAAACCCCAAACCTTCGTCTTCACCGGCGGTGATCCGCTGGAACGCCCGGACCTCTGGCACCTGATGCGGCTGGCGCGCGCGCTGGGGCTGCGCCCTGCCCTTGCGCCGAGCGCCACACCGCGCCTCGACCAGGAGGCGGTGCGGGAAGCGGCGCGCGCCGGGTGCGCCGGATTTCAACTCAGCATCGACGGCGCGGTGGCCGAAGAGCACGACGGCATGCGCGGCCAGCCGGGAACCTTCGCCCACACGCTGGAAGTCTGCGACTGGGTGCGGGCGGCGGGCCTGCCGCTGACCGTCGCCACCACCGTCACCCGCCACAACGTGGAGAGCCTGGCGGCCATCTGCGCCCTCGTGGAGCAACTGGGCGTGGTCCGCTGGAGCGTCTTCTTCCTCGTCCCCACCGGCCGGGCGCGCGCGCGGGACATGGTGGCACCCGTCGTCGCGGAGGCCGTCCTCATTTGGCTGCACAGCATCGCCGCCTCGGTGCCGTTTGCCATCAAGACCACCGAGGCGCCCCAGATCCGCCGCCTGGCGCTGGCCGGAGGCGGTCCCGCTCCGGGACGCCACGGCATCGGCGACGGACGGGGGTTTGCCTTTGTCAGCGCCGCCGGCGACATCTGCCCCAGCGGGTTTTTGCCCCTTCCAGCCGGGAACGTGCGCCGCGACGACCTGCTGACCACCTACCGCCACCATCCGCTGTTCCGGTCGCTGCGCGACCCCGGCGCCCTGCGCGGCGAGCGCTGTGGCGGCTGCCCGCATCGGGCCCTGTGTGGAGGATCCCGCAGCCGCGCCTACGCCGTCAGCGGGGACCCTTTGGGAGACGACCCGCTTTGCCTCTATGAACCGGCCGGCGCCGGGAAGGACGGATCGGCATGTTGAGCCTCACGCGCCTCCTGGGCGGCGCGCCGCCGGCGGAGCGGGACCTGCGTTA
>JAJZWQ010000225.1 GCA_021846605.1 Bacillota bacterium
TCGATGCCCGGGTCATACAGCGCGCACTTGGCACGCGGCAGGGCCACACCGTGGTCGGGCGTGAAGACGACCAGGGTGTCCTCCTCCAGTCCCAACGGACCCAGGGCTGCGAGCAACTCGCCGATGGCGGCGTCCACGTAGCGCACCGCCCCCTGCAACTCGGCCACCTCGGCGCGGCTGCCCTCCGTATCCCGCAGGTAGGGCGGGACCTCGACGCCGCGTTGTCGATCCGGCTGCATATAGTCGCTGCAAAAGCCCATGAAACCTTGCTCCTGCGGTCCCTGCAGCCGGTGCGGCTCCACATACCCGATCTGCAGAAAGAAGGGCCGCTCCTCCTGGGCGTATTCCCGCAACACGCCCAGCGCGTTGGCGGTCACCACCGACGCCCTGCCCCCTGGCAGCACGCGGTCGTATCCGCAGCGCCGCATCAACGCCGCCGCCCCCCCGTGGCGCGATTCGTGGTGCACACCGACCAGGGCGGTCGCATACCCGCCGTCCGCGAGTTCCTGGGCCAGGTGCCGTTCCCCGGGGTGGAGGTCCCAGGCAAAGTTGGCATGCGTGAGGCCGAGCACGCCGTTGCAATGGGGGTAGCGGCCGGTGAACAGCGACGCCCGCGAGGGGCTGCACTGGGGCGCGGTGCAAAAGGCCCGCTCAAACCGCACCCCGTCGGCCGCGAGCTGATCCAGGTGCGGTGAGGCCACCGTGGCCCGCCCGTAGCAGCCGAGGTAGCGGCCAAGATCGTGACAGGTGATCACCAGGACATTCGGTCGCCGCATGCGCCCACCCCTTGTCCGCGCCCCCGGAGCCGGACGGCCGGAGGCCACAAATGTCCCTCATTGCCGTCGGGCTTGCCCGGTTCCTGCCGAGTCCGTCCTTCACACGCGGCATCCTTCAGGGGCGGGGATTGGGGGCAGGTGGCGCGTGCGGGGGGCACGGCCGCTCTCCACATCCCGGCGCGCAGCGTGTCGTGGCGCCTGGCGTGGACCGACGCCGGCCGGAGGTCGCTCGAAAACCGGACCTCGGGTCGGCCGCGTGCGGAAGGCGCATCCGCACCGGGGTAGGGTCGGGCGCGCCGTGCCGCGGCAGCGGCCCCACGGGGCGATGCGCGCCGTCCGGGTCGTCCTGAGGGAAACCCCCGGTCGCCCCGCCGTTCCCAGGCGTGGGTAGTGGCGTACCGTGCACACGCAATACGATAGGAAGCAACGCAGCCGCCCGTGGGTCTCCTGGCAAAGCGACGACGACGCCAGAGGGACCCTGCCACAGCCGAACATTCACGGACGCACTCGGCGATCGGTTGCAAAGCGGCGATCCACCGTAGGGGGACGACGTGCGCCACCAAGAGGCCGGAACCCGGTCTTCCCCTTCCCCCAGCCGTTTCTCTCCGGAAGGACCGGACCCCGGTCCTTCACAGGCCGTAGAGTTCGCCGAACTTGATCCGCATGGAGCGCAGGTACGCCTCTGCGGTCAACGGACCGCCGGTCGCGGTTTCAATCAACTCGGCCGGCGTGCACTCCGGTGCGCGCTGGTGCACCTGCCGGCGCAACCACTCCAGCAGCGGGGCAAAGTCGCCGGCCCGCACCAGGCCATCCAGGTTCCCCAGGCTGCGGCGGGCCGCGGCGAGCAACTGCGCCGCCAGGAGGTTGCCCAGCGTGTACGTGGGGAAGTAACCGAAAGACCCGGAGGACCAGTGCACATCCTGCAAGCAGCCCTCCAGGTCGTCGGCGGGCCGCACCCCCAAGAGGGACTCCATCTGGCGGTTCCAGGCCGCCGGCAGCTCCTGCACCGGCAGGTCCCCGGCGACCAAGGCGCGCTCAAGCTCAAAGCGCAGGATGATGTGCAGGTTGTATGTCAACTCGTCCGCCGTCACCCGGATCGTCGACGGGCAGACCACGTTGGCGGCGCGGTAGGCATCCTCCGCACCCAAGCCGTCAAACCGTCCCGGCGCCTGCCGCTGCAACGCGGGCAGCCAGTGCTGCCAGTAGGCAAGGCTGCGGCCGATGCCACACTCCCACAACCGCGACTGCGACTCGGCGATGCCGTGCGACCCGGTCAGGCGGCCGGAGGCCACGCCCGGCCCCCGCCACCAGGCATCCGGAATCCCCTGATCCTGCAGGGCATGGCCGGTCTCATGCAGGGTGGCAAAGAAGCCCGACGCGAAATCAGCCGGGTCGATGCGCGTCGTGATGCGCACGTCGCCGGCACCCAGGCCGCTGCTGAAGGGATGGACCGACCGATCGCGGCGGCCGCGCCGGGCATCGAAGCCGAAGGCCGCCGCCGCCAGGTCGCCGCAGCGCAGTTGATCCTCCAGCGGCACCGCCCGCCGCAGGGGGCCGGGATCCAGGGGTGGACGACTCGCCACCTGCGCCAGCAACGGCACCAGGGCCCCGCGCAGGTCGGCAAGCAGATTGGCCACCTGCGCAACGTCCGCGCCCGGCTCATACTGATCCAGCAGCGCGGCATACGGGTCGGTCCCGGTCTGGGCGAGCGCCTCCCCCTCCTGGCGCCGCAGCGTGACCAGGCGCTCCAGCGCCGGCGCGAACCGGGCAAACGACCGCTGTTCACGCGCCTCCACCCAGCGGACATAGCCCTCACTTTCCGCGCGCGACAGGGCGACCACCAGGTCGGCCGGCACACGCACGGCGCGGCGGCGCTCCGCCTCGGCCAGACGCAGCCAGGCGCGCTCCGTCGGTGATGCCTGCGGCTGGGCCAGCAGCCGCTCGAGGTCCTCCCCCAGGTCCGCCGCCCCCAACCGCTGATGGATCAGGCGCCCGAGCGTCGCCTTCTGCTCGGACCGTGCGGCGGCACCCCCCGGCGGCAGGTTCACCAGTTCGTCCCAGGACAAGACCGCCAGGGCGTGGGACAGATCCGCCACCTCGGCCCACACCGTCCGCACGCGCTCCCATGCCGCCTGCGCCACCGGGCTCCCCCCTCCAACCGCGCCGCCCCGCATGCGGCGTCCTCCCCCGCGGGTGGACCCTGCGCGGCCCACCGACGGCACCCGTCTCTGCGACCCCTTCCGACCGGCCAACGCCGCAGGGGCACGCCCCCAAGGCGCTGCGACGCCGCCGACGCCCGGTACCGGGGCACCGCAACCCCAGGCACGCAGACCGCGGTGTGTTCGGTGGACTTCTTGGAACGGAACCGTGAACGGAACCGTCCCACCGCTGCAACCCCACGACCTGGGCCGACTCCGCGTCCAGCCTCGGGGCAGGCCCCTGGCCCCTGCCCGCGCCGGCGCGGCGGATCAGCGCCGCACCTCCACGTGCGGCCGCCCGTCGAGCACCAGCGCTTCGCCCCAAGGCAGGCGCAGACGCCCGCGCACCGGTTCGGCGTGTACGGGGCCATGCCCCTCGTTCACCAGGATGTCACCATCCCACACCACGCCCTCATTGGCGGCACGGGCAACCGCGGTGACCAGCAGGTGGCGACTGTCCACCAGGTCGGCACCGTCGCACGATTGCACCAGCACCACGGCAAAGTCGCACGCAGCCGACGGTTCGATGACCACCGGCCCGCACGCGACGGACCGCCCCCCGAGGAATCCGACCGCGCCGACGGTCCGCGGCGTATCCAGGCGCAGGATACCCGCATCCCGGTCCCAGCGCAGTTCGCCCGTGTCCGCCTCCAGCGTCGTCGGCGTCGCGGGCGCCAGCGCACCTGCGCGAATGCGGGCATCGGCCGGCTCGGAGCCGAAGGCGATTGCGACACGGTGGCAAAAGGCGTCGGCCGCGAGCCCCTGGGCAAAGTCCGCGCGTCCCGGCAGGCCGTCGGCACCGGCCCAGGGATCCTCCACGTCCAGCAGGTGCAGCCGCGCCGCCGGCCGCACGTCGCCCCGGTGGAACAGGAGGGCCGCCGCCGGCAGCACATCCCACACCGCCGGATCGTTCCAGGCATCGAAGCTCCCGGCGAGTTGGGTCCGCTGGGCCTGCGTCGGCACATCCGCGTGGCTGTATGAAAACAGCAGCACGCCGTCCCAATCCTGCAGCCCGGCATACGCCGCCAGCCAGACGGGCAGTTCGGCGCGCCAGGGATTGGCGGTCGCCTGGTAGCAT
>JAJZWQ010000226.1 GCA_021846605.1 Bacillota bacterium
TTCCAGGCGGCGGTGGCTGGAGATCCGGCCCTGGCGGAGCGCCCGGTCGGATTGATCGACATCGGCTACCGTACGACGGATTACCTGCTCATGGGCCACGTGGCATCGGGCCTGGCGCCGGAGGAGGCGGGCTGCGGCTCGTTCGACGGCGGGGCCGGGCGCATCTACCAGCGCGCCCGCCAGACACTCACCGAGCATAGCGGTGTGCTGATCCCTGAGGTCGCGGTGGAGGACGCCTTGGACCACTACAACGGGCGGATCTACCTACGCGGGACCGAGACGGACGTGCGACCGCTGGTGGCGGCTGCTGCCCAGGACCTCGCCGCCGAGATCAGCGAGCAGATGCGCCGCCTTTGGAGCGACCGGCTGGACCTCTTGGGCGCGGTATTGCTCGCGGGTGGCGGAGGGGACCTGCTGGCTCCGTACCTGAGCAGGCTGCACCCGCTGGTGCGACCAGTCGGCGATGCCCTCTTCGCCAACGCGGAGGGGTTCCTGCTCATGACGTAGGGGGCGCAATGGGCTGGAGGTAATACCCCCTCGCTCCAACGGACTCAAAGCGCGGCGGGCTGCGACGGGCGAATTCGTATGACACTCAGCGGCCCGCCGAGAGGAGGTATGACAAAAATGGTTGCTGGTTCCCGCAAGCCCAACACCCCCAAGGGCGGAGTGCGTATTACCTTTTACTTCGACCTGGCGACCGTGGACCTGCTGGCCGGGCTCGCCAAACTCTGGGGTTGCACGGCCAGTGAGGCCGTGCGCCGGGCGGTCCAGCAGACGGCCAGGGCCGAGGACGCCATGCAGCCGGTGCTGGATCGCCTGGACCGGATCGAAGCGCGGATGGCGGCAGGCGCAACGGGCGGGGGAAGCACCGTCGCCACAGCCTCGGCCCCCACGGACGCAGCGAAGGCGACCATGGCGGCACTCCGGGCCTGGGCAGTCGACGACGACGACTGAATCCGAGGCGGGGGCACCGGGCGGCGACCCCCCCCGGACCCCACCTCCCGAGCCCCCAGCCCCCGTCCCAGGAGCCCCGATTCCCCCCCGATCTCATACATGCAGGATAGCGGAGGCCCACACAGCGGGGGGCAAGCCCCCGCGATCCATGAGGGACAACGATAGCGGCCTGGTGGCCTGTGTCATACCGAAGTGCGGTGACGGCCCGCGCAGGGGGTTCGCGCCTTGCTCCACGCTGAGTAGGGCGTCATACAGCCCAGGGTTGAGGGTAAGGGAGGGGTCGGTGGTGGCAGGCGCATGGGAGATGGTTTCTGTTCGGTTGCCAGCGGCGGACGCGGCGATGCTCCGGGCGGCGGCGCAGACGGGCGAGACGACGGCTTCGGATGTGGTTCGGCGAGCGCTGAGGGAATACCTCGCCAGAGACGTGGAGGACCGGGTGCTGCCATTGCTGCAGGACGCGCTGGCGCCACATATCGACCGCTTGGCGGCGCTGATGGCGAAAGCCATCGTGGCGGCGGGGACGGCGGCCTGGGAGGTCAACTACCTGATCGGCCTGCACCCCAAGAGCAACGCGGTGGAGATGATGCGGGCGTCGATGGCGCGCGCGGCGCTGGACCTGCGCCGCAAGGGGGTCGCGGTCGGCGAGGCCTCGGAGGAAGAGTACGAGGCGGCCGAAGAGCGGGTGGGGTTGCCACCGGCGAGGCCCAGGGGGGCGGTGTAGGTGGCGTGGGCCGGCAAGGCGCCACGCTGTTTGCGGGGGACTCAGCGGGAGGTGGGCATAGTGGGGCTGGTGGCAGTGAAGACGTGGCTGGGCCCGGCGGACGTGGACGAGCTCCATGCGGAGGCGCGGTCGCGCGGCGTGTCGGTGGCTGAGGTGTTGCGGCAGGCGTTGCAGGAACACCTTGCTAGGCGCGCGGAGCATCGCGTCCTGCCCCTGCTCAGCGAGGCGATGGCACCACACATTGACCGGCTGGCGACGTTGCTGGACAAGGCCATCGTGGCGGCGGGGACGGCGGCCTGGGAGGTCAACTACCTGATCGGCCTGCACCCCAAGAGCAACGCGGTGGAGATCATGCGGGCGTCGATGGCGCGCGCGGTGCTGGACCTGCGCCGCAAGGGGGTCGCGGTCGGCGAGGCCTCGGAGGAAGAGTACGAGGCGGCCGAAGAGCGGGCGGGGTTGCCACCGGCGAGGCCCAGGGGGGCGGTATAGGTGGCGTGGGCCGGGAAGGCGCCGATGGTGGTCAAGCTGGCGGCGGGGCTTGCGGGCGGTGCCGCGGGACGAGGGCATCAGGGCGCGGCGGCGTTCGCGGAGTACATCGGCACGCGCGAGGGGGTGGAGGCCGTCATCAGCGAGCCGGCGGCGGACCCGCTGGTGCACGCGCGCTACCTGGCCGAGCGTCCGGGTTCCACCGGGCTGTTCGGCGCGGACCCGGCCGTGCCGCCAGACCTGGCGGCGGTGCAGGCGCAGATCGGGACCGCGGCGTGGTGGCATTCGTGGGTCGTGAGCATGCGCGGCCCGGACGCCGAGGCAGCGGGGCTGGAGGGCGCCCAGGACTGGCGGGAGATGGTGCGCCGCGCGCTGCCGCAGATTGCGCGGGCACAGGGCCTGGGCCCAGGCGACGTGGCTTGGGTCGGCGCGATGCACCGCAAGGTCGGGCGGGACGGGATAGCGCAGCCGCATGTGCACGTGCTCGTGTGGACTGTGACCGAACGTGCGGCGGCGACGCCGGCACGGCTGCCGCGCGACCGCTTGCGGGCGGTCAAGAAGGTGTGGGCGCGCGAGGTCTTCGGGGCCCAGCGCGCGGGTCTGGCGGCCGAGAAGACCGCGCAGCGCGACCTGGCGCTGGCGGCGGCCAAACAGGCGGCGGGGCAGGATCCGCTGGAGGACGGGCTGGCAGAGCGCCTGGAACAGCTGGCGGCGGCGATGCCGGGGCGCGGACGCGTCGCGCTGGCATACATGCCGGCCGAGGTCAAGCGGCAGGCGCGGGAGACGGCGGAATGGCTGCTGACGCGGCCTGAGCTTGCGCCGCACGCGGCAGAGGTGGAGCGCATGGCGGTGGCCCTGGCCGAGCAACGGGCCGGGGCGGTGGAGGGGGTGTCGGCCGGCAAACGGGCGGCCGCGGACCTGCGGGACCGGGTGGCGCAGGTGTTGCTCCAGATCGGAACGCCCCGGCCGCCAGTGGAGGTGCGGGCCCGCCCGACCCTGGAACACGTGGCCGCTTGGACGCGGGGGGAGCCGCAGAACACGCGCTACGTCGGACGGCTCCGACGCTTGGTCGGGCGGGTGGTGGACGGGAGCGCGGGGGAGGAGGCGCTACGGGCTGCACTGGGCGGGGGGCCGCGGGCGGTGGCTGGGACGCAGCTGCTGTTGCGGCGCGAACGGCTGCGGCGGATGCGGCCGGCGGACGCCGTGGCGGCACGGCTGGGGGCGGAGTGGCCCGACGATGCGGCGCGGTACCAGGCCGACCGGCTGCTGCGCGACCACGCGCACCCTGGCGCCCTGATGGAGCGGTTGCAGGGGCTGGCGCCTGGCGTGCCGGAGGCGCGGGTGCGGCGGAGCGTGGCGGTGGAGGCGCGGAGGGCGCAGCGGCAGGACTGGCAGTCACGGGAGCCTGGTGCGCGCGCTGCGGGGCTGCTGGCGGCCGTGCGCCGCGCGATTGAAGACGCGCGCGCCGAGGCCGAGTGGGCGACGACGCGGGAGGGGGAGGCATCGTTGTGAGGCCGGCCACCGCTGAGGAGACACGCCTGATCGTGGAGGCCATGGCGCGGCACGGGGTCGCGGTGCGGGATGTCTGGGTGCGGAACGGCGATGTGGTGAACGCTTGGGCGCCCGTGCGCGGGCGGATGGTGGTGAGAGCGGGCTTCCTGCGGACGCCGGCCTGGCGGCGGGCGGCGATCCTGGCCCACGAGGCGGGGCATGTGCGGCTGCGGCACGTGCCCTGGGCCCTGGGCCTGGTGGCCGTGGCGGAAACGGTGCTGCTGGCGGGGCGCGAGCTACTGGTGCCTACGCTGCTGCGCAGTCCGCTGGCGTTTGCCCTGGGCACGGTGGGCGTGATGCTGGGCGAGGTCGGGGTCTTGGCGG
>JAJZWQ010000227.1 GCA_021846605.1 Bacillota bacterium
CTGGATCTGGTGGCGGCCGCCCGTCGGTTGACGGTGGTTTGGGATCTGCTTGCCACGGCCTCCGCAGTGGTGGAGCCAGACCCCGCGGGCCGGCCTCAGGCCTATGCCGCCTGGACTGGTTCGGACCCGCCGCAGGTGGAAGTCGCGGCCCTGCGGGAGGAATGCCGGCGGGTTTTACCCCATGCCACGCTTGCGGTTGGACTCGGGCCCAGCCGGTTGGCCGCGCGCCTTGCCTGTCCGGATCAGGGCGTTGTGGTGGAGGCGGATTGGGCGGCGATCGCCCGCCGGCTGGCCCCCTGCCCTCTGGGGCTGCTTATGGAGGAGTCCCTGGCCCGTCCGGGTGCGCTCCGAACGTTGGGGGCGCTGGGCGCGGTCACCTGCGGACAGGTGGCCGCGCTGCCAGAGGCCTTGCTGCGGGCACGGTTGGGTGTGGAGGGCGCGTGGTTGCATGCTGCCTGCCGTGGCCACGACGACCGCCCGGTGTATGCGCACCACCCGCCACGCAGTGTGCGCGAGCGCGCGCGCTATCCGCAGGAACTGCCGCCACGGGACTGGGGGCTGGCGGGTCTTGCGTTGGCGCGTCGGGCGGCCGCCCGCCTGCGGCCCGGGGAAGGGGTGGGGGAACTGGCGCTGATCGTCGGGGCGCAGGGGGTGTGGCGACGCACCTGGCCGGCCCCCTGCCTGGATGGGGCGGTGCTGGCGCGGGCGGCGCGATCCTTGGGGGAGCGGGCGGCGGCGAGGGGTATGGGTCCCGTTGCCCGTTTGGAAGTCCGGCTGACGGAACTCGCCTGGACGCCCCCCCGTTCGCGTTCGCTCCTGGATGCGGCGCGGCCGCGGCAAGGCGCGGTGGTGGATGACCTGCTGCACCGTTTGCCACAGCAGGCCCTGCGCCGGGGAGTGGCGGGTCGTGACGACTATGAGGCATGGCTTGATCTGCTGGATCCATTGCGGGGCGGTTCCTGATGCGCCGGCCGGACCGGGTGGTTGCGGCACGGCTGGACGGCGCGGGTGCGCCAACGGCCTTTTGTTGGCATGGCCACTGGTACCGCGTTGCGGAATGCCTGGACGAGTGGGTCTATCGAACCCCATGGTGGGTGGACGGGGGGGAGGAGCGCTGCTTCTATCGTGTGCGTGCCACAGAGGGAGGGGTCTTTGAACTCGCGGTCGGCCCGGACCGCGGGGTGCGGTTGTATCGGGTGTTTGATTGAATGCATGCTGATAAGGACGGGTGTGGGTAGGTCCGGTGGGCGGCCTGGCTGTCAGCCGGAAATGGTATGGTAGCGGCCGCACGGAGCGTCGGTTGTCCGGTGGCGGCACACCATGGGGTCCCGTTCGCGGATGCGGTGGGCTGTATATCGGCAGGACTCGGGCGGAGGCGCGAGAAACTCGGCCGCAGGTAGGATGCAGGTGGGGGTGGGAGCGGGTGTCCGCCGGTTTCGTGGTGGTTGCCGACGAAGTGGAGATGGATGCGGACGGGATGAAAGAGGTGTTCGTCCATGGCCATCCGGTCCTTCTCTGTCGTGTGGGGGGCCGGTTGTATGCCTGCAGCGCGGAGTGCACCCACGAAGACGGTGCGGATCTGATGGAAGGTAAACTGGACGGCTTCCGCCTGGAATGCCCGGAACACGGCTGTGTGTTTGACGTCCGCAGCGGCCGTGTGCTTGGCCAGCCGGCGGAAGAGCCCCTGGCGACCTATGAACTCAAGGTCGACGGCGGGCACATCTGGGTAGCCACTCGGCCACGGGGGTTCTGATGCGGGCGGGTTCCATGGGTGGCCGGCCAACCCCTGTCCGTGTGGAAGTGCGCATGGATACCGCCACGGATGTTTCCATGGATGGTGCGCCGGTGGCCGGGGTTGACGTGTCACCACCCCGTGCGGATGGGAAACAGGGTGCTTCCCTGAGGCGAGGCGTCGGTCGGGCACGTTGCGCCGACGCCGACACGGGTGTCTGCCCCTTCAGCCCGCGCGTCACCCCGGGGCGTGTTGGTGATCCGGCTCTGTTCTTTCCGTTGCAAGATCCGTCGTCACACCTTGCATCCACCCGTTACTGGGCAGAGGCGCCGGTTTGACCCGGGGCGCACGACCTCCGTGCCGGCTTCCCGCTTTCCCGAGGTCTGCCCAGTTGCGCCGGGGCTCACGTTCCCTCTAATGGCGTTTTGCGTCTCCGAACCTTCGCCCTTGCCAATGGGAACATGCGTTCCTATTATGGGCGGGGGGATGCGTGGTGCCCGCCGGTTCGGACCCGCCCTTTGTGCACCTGCACGTCCACGGCCCGTTTTCTTGGATGGACGGGGTCTCGACGGCCGAAGCGCTGTGCGCGCGGGCGGCGGCTCTGGGCATGCCGGCCCTCGCGCTGACCGACCACGATACCCTGGCCGGCGCGGTGCCGTTCATCCAGGCATGCCGGCGGCACGGGTTGCAACCGCTCCTGGGCGCTGAGGTGACCCTGGCCGGCGGATGCCACCTGACCCTGCTGGCCCCGGATGCGCGCGGGTATGCGGCCATGTGCCGGCTGCTCAGCGCCGCCCATCTGGATCATCCCCGCGGGCAGCCGCAGGTGGAGCCCGAGGCGCTTGCGGTGGCGGCGCCCTGGCTGCTGGCGCTGTCCGGCTGCCGGCGTGGTGCCATTGCCGCCTGCTTGTTGCGAGGACGGTATGGGGATGCGGAGGCCGAGGCACGTCGCCTCGCCGGCCTGTTTGGGCCGGATCGTTTCTACCTGGAATTGCCGGCCGACCGCCTGCCCGGCAACCGGCGGCTGATCCGCGGCCTGCAGGAGCTTGCCGTTCGCACGGGGCTGGCCACGGTAGCCACTGGCAATGTGCATTACGCCATTCAGGGGGATGCCTGGATCGCGGACCTTCTGACCTGTGTGCGCCTGGGGTGCCGGGTCGATGAACCGGCGGCGGAGCGGGCGGCGGCGCGCTTCAATGCCGAACGGTTTTTGAAGGATGCCCATCAGGTATGGGACGCGGTTGGCGACCGGAGGGCGATGGTCCGGACGGTGGAGGTGGCGGCGCGCTGCGGGACCGCCCTGGAACTCGGCCCCTCGCGCTATCCCCGGTTCCCCGTACCCGGTGGGGGTGATGCCCAGGCGGCGTTGCGACGCCAGGTGGAAGAAGGCGCCGCCTGGCGGTATGGGGCACGGGCGGCCGGGGTATGGGCGCGGCTTGCACATGAACTGGATGTTATCGGCCGGCTCGGGTTTGCCGACTACTTTCTGTGCGTGGCCGATGTGGCGCGCTGGGCCAGGCGGCAGGGTATTCGCGTGGCCGGCCGTGGGTCGGCGGCCGATAGCGCCGTCGCGTACGTCCTGGGCATCACCGATGTCGACGCGGCCGGTCGCGGGCACCTTTTTGCCCGTTTCCTTTCGGAGGAGCGGGCAGAGGCCCCGGATATCGACCTGGATTTCGATGCGCGCCACCGGGACCGGGTGGCGGCCTACGTGGTGGAGCGCTACGGGCGCGAGCGGGTGGCCGCCGTTGCCGCGCACCACACCTGGCGGGCGCGGTCCGCGGTGCGGGCCCTTGGTCAAGCGCTCGGCATCCCTCGGGCGGAACTGGACCGGGTCAGTCGGCGTATCCCTTACGATGTGTCGGCCGCCAATCTGCGGGCCGCGTTGGAGCATGTTCCTGAGTTGCGTGACCTGCAGACCGCGCGCGGGCGGCTGGATGCCCTGGCGGGGGCCGCCGCGGCGGTGGAGGGGTTGCCTCGCCACCTGGCCACCCACCTTGGGGGATTATGCATTACTCCCGGTCCGGTTTCCGACCTGATGCCCGTGCAGGTTTCGGCCCGGGGGGTGGTCGTGGCCCAGTTCGACAAGCGGGATCTGGAGGCATTGGGTCTGCTCAAGTTGGACCTGCTATCTCTGCGGACCCTGGGGGCGGTGGACGATGCCCTGCGGATCACGGCGCGCCAGGGTAGGCCGGTGGACGATGCGGCGATTCCCGAGGACGATCCCGAGACGTTCGCCCGGCTGCGACGGGGGGAGACCGTGGGGGTCTTTCAATTGGAATCTGCGGCGCAGATGGCGTT
>JAJZWQ010000228.1 GCA_021846605.1 Bacillota bacterium
GTCTTTTCGATGTGCGGCGGGTGGGATGTGCTTCCCGCCGCCGAGCAGCTCGGATCCTCCATCAAATGGAACATCCTGCCCGTACCCGCCTGGCCCAAGGGGTTTGCCACGTTCACCAACATCGACTTCTACGGGATCGACCGCGCGGTGCAGCATCCGGACGCGGCCTGGAAGCTGCTGCGCTTTCTCACCGTCGATCCTGGATTCACACGTTTCCAGATGCGTTCGACCCTGGTGCAACCGGCCTTGCTCAGTTTGTGGGCGGAGTGGGAAACGGTGGTCAAGCAGACCGCGGTGCCGCTCAAGACCAAGCACCTCAAGTACTACAAAGAGGCGGCCCTCAGTGGTCGCGCCTACCCCCATATGTTCTTTCTGAACGGGGCGGTGCAGGCCGATCAGCTTATCGCCTCGGGCGCGACCCAGATCGCCAACCGCAAGGTCAGTGTGTCGCAGGGGTTCAAGCAGATCGCCCGGCAGGTCAACGCCTGGGAGAAGAATGCCGCCAGCGCGGAGGCCAATGCCGCCAAGGTGGCCGCCGCCATGAAGAAGAATTATCCGACGCAGGGCCCGGCCGTGGCGGTCGTGCAGCCCGGTCTCTGATGCGTCGCGTCGCTGGGATGGCGGTAGTTGATCGGCGCCCGTGTCCCTCCCGGTTCCGGGGGTGGGATGCGGGCGCCCCCCTTCCCCCGGAATGCCTGGACGGGGCGGCGGGCGGCCTGTGCCGATGCGGACCCGTCCGTTGCACAAGCGGCGTCCGAGGAGTGGCGGCAGCCCACAGGCGGGGCGGAGTTGTCCGATTGCGTTCCGGGGGGACCCGGCGTCGTCCCGCAGGGACCCGGTCCACTCGGGGACTGTCCCCGCGCCGTGCGGCAAGAGCCCATTCCCTTGAAGGGAAGCGCTCGTCGCGGCGCCAAAGCGCCTACGCCAGCGTGCCGGTCAGCCAAAGCTCGACGCCGCGTTGCCCAAAGCGGACCGCGACCGGCACCGGATGCACCGCCAGCGCCCGGTTGACCCGAATGGCACCGGCTCGGGCGGTGTTGACGGTCAGCGTCGTACCGCCCGCCGCCAGCCAGGGAGGTTGCCGACCGAGGGCGCCGGTGATGGCCCACCACAGGGTGCGGGCCGGCCGGGGACCGCCGCCGTGCACGGTCAGGGTCAGGACGCCTCGGTGCGGTACGCTCGGCGTCAGTTGGAAGACCGTCGTCGTGCCCGTCGGATGCAGAATGCGCAGCGCCGCGGAACCCGGCCCGATCTGCAGGCTCCAGATGTCGGGTGCGGCGTGCAGTGTCGCGGCGCTCAGGTCGCGCTGCAGCACGGAGGTGGGAAACAGCATCTGAACCTGCACGCCGGTGCGCAGTTGGTCGGTGGTGTGGCCGGCCGAGAACGCCTGCGGTGCCAGCCGCACGCGGGCCGTCCCGATGGGCAGGGACGGGGCGCTCTGAGACTGGATCTCCACGGTGCCACCCTGAATGCGGATCCACCGGGGCAGGGCGACGCGCTGCGCGACGGCGCGCAGCAATCGTGCGGGTGAAACCAGGGCGGTCAGGGGCAGGCGGCCGGCGGAGACCGACCGCACCCGCAGGCGCAGGACCCCTGGAGCGGGCACGGAGGGCACGGCGCGCACGGCCAGCGAGACGGGCCGGCCCCCAAGGCGCGGGACGTGCAACGTGGCCGGCAGGGTACCCTGCACATGCACGGTCAGCTGGGCGCCGTGCAGGGCGAGCCAGGCGGTCCAGCCGTCGTAGGGGCCGCCTAGGGCGAGCGGCTGGCCGGCTGCGGGCAGTGCCACGACCACGCTGCCCGCCGGGCCCGGTTGAAGGTGGTGTTCCAGGGTGGAGAGACGGATGCCGCCCGGCGGCGGCGCGGTCGGCGCGACCAGCGCGGGCAGCGCCCACCAAAGGCCCAACGCTCCAAGCACCACGGCGACGCCCGATGCGATCAGCCAGCGGCGCACCATGGCTGCAGTCCCCCAGCGAACGGCGTAGCGGGCCACATCCTCTGTCAGCGAACGCACGGACGCAGCGTCGGTCTGAAAACTTTCGCCGTTGATGGGTCCACCCCTGCAACCGGGCGCCGGTCCAACGCAAACGGCGGCGACGCCGCGAGTCGTCGTGTGGGATCGGGCTGCTCGAGCCCCGCCGCGGGGTGCGGACCCGGCCGCGACGGACCGGGGGATCCGTCGGCCTCATCGCACCATCACGCGGTCTTCATGCGCAGTTCATCTGTATGCGGCAGGGTTTGGGTTGACGATGCGGCTGGACGTCGGACGGACGTCGGTCGCCCGGCGAAGGGGGCGCGGGGTCTTGGCGACGCGATCGACGTCGGCGCGCGGCGGTGCGCGATCGGCTTTCAAGCGTGCGCGGCGGCTGGTGGCCGCTGGGCTGGCGGGCCTGGCCGTGGCGGGGGTCGGCGTACTCCTTGGAGGCGGTCGCCCGGTCGCTCTGGTCGTGCTGCCGGGTGGCCGCGCGACCGCGGCCTCGGTGCTCCGGCACGCGGGGCTTCGCCCGGCGGTTGACCGGCGTGGCGGAAAGGACGCCCTGCTGCTTGGAAGTGGTGGGGTGCCCCGTGAGGCCGTCGGGATGGTTCCGGGACCTTCCGGAGCCAGTGCCCTCTACGCCGCCCCGTTGCGCGCCGCTCAGGGGCTGGTGCCGTCCGCCGCGGCCGGACCGCGGCGGGTGATGGGCGGCAGGGCGTTGGGCGTCGCGGATGTGGCGGATGCGGGCGGATACCTGGCGATCGCCCTGGGTAGCGGCGGGCAGGTATCCGTAGTACGGATCCAGCGCGGGCTCGGACCGACGGTGGCCGTGTTCGCCCTGCAGCCGCCGGCCGCGTCGGTTGCGATGCAGGCGGACACGGCACACCGCGGCGGGGTCCGGGTGCGGTGGACGACGCGCAGCGGGACGGTGCGGCGGGCGGTGGTGTATCGGGGTGCCCAGGGCTGGCGCAGCACCTCTTCCCGCCTGCGCCTGCAGGCAGCCCCCGTGCCGAGGCACAACGCCTTCATTTATCTGGTCGAGTGGGTTCGGGCCACCTTCGGCGGCCGCCCGGTCGCGTTGGCCGAGGACCTCTGGTACCACCTCACCGACTTTGTGCGCCGCAACCTCTATACCTTGGTCCACGGCCTGCCCGCGACCACCCGTGCGGCGTCGTCCTCGGTTGCGCCCGCCCAGGCCCAGCCGCAGACCCCCGCCGCCCCGGCGTCGGGTCACCTCCCCCGCAACCTCCAGATTCCCGCGGGCTTCCCGCGGGCCCAGGGCGAGGGGGTGTGGGTGCCCGTCGGGCCCAGGGTTGGCGGCCAGCCGGTCATGGCGCGGACCTTTGTGCTGCCGGATCCGCAACGGCCGTACGAGCGCGTCGACTTGGTTTGGATGGACACGCGCTGGCTGAACCTGCATCTGGTCGCGGGTACCGCCCACCCCAAGGCGGTTTCCGGGGTGCGCGGCTCCGGGGTCATCCCGGTTTCGGCCCGCAGTCGGCTGGTGGCGGCGTTCAACGGCGGTTTCAAGAAATACGCGGGGCACTACGGATCGTTCGGTTATCGGGCCGCGGGGGTCTGGTACCGCACCCCGGTGGGCGGACTGGCGACCCTGGCGGTGTATGGCAATCGGCGCGTGGTCATCGGGCCGTGGGGTGGTGCGCAGCTACCCGCATCGCCGGCGCCGCGCAGCCTGTTGCAGAACCTGCATCTGCTGCTGGACCACGGCCAGATCAGCCCCAGCATCTCGCAGGGGGGGCTTTGGGGCGTCACGGTCGGCAACTCGGTCCGGGTTTGGCGATCCGGTCTGGCCCAGACGGCGAACGGCAATCTGATCTACGCGGCCGGCATTCCGGTCACCGCCCACACCCTGGCGCGGGTGTTCGCCCTGGCGGCGGCCCGCCGTGCGATGCAGCTGGACATCAACAGCTATTGGGTCACCTTCAACCTGTACCACGCGACCGCACCCGGCGGGAACACGGTGGTCGG
>JAJZWQ010000229.1 GCA_021846605.1 Bacillota bacterium
CCTGGGAGCGCTTCGTCGCCCCCAGGCCCTATACATGCCGACGCACATTGCCTTCCGTCAGATCAACCCCAGGCCGGCCCTATAATCCCGTCAGTAACAATTGGACGCGTCCACCAAATCGTGGACGTCGAGCACCGTGAAGTCCCCTGCGTCCGGTGCCCTGCTCTGTCCGTTCCAGAGTGCCGCGTCCGCCCCCTGGACGGCCTCCTTGAGCAGCAGGTGCAGCCGTGGGTGATCGGAGACGTGGCGCTGGACGTCTTCCACCGTGGGCCACACCCCCACGGCACCGGGGTCGGTGTCCCAATCCACGCCGCATTGCCGATACGCCGCGAGTACCGCGTCATACAGCACGGCCCGCTCCGTGTCGTCCAGCCCCGGCAGATACAGTTCAAAGAACGTCTTGACGCGCTGCAGGTGGCCGGCCAGCGGCCCCCGCCCGCCTTCCCCGTCATCCGCATCGCGCCCTGGGGTGCCCCTCACTTGCAGCGGGTTGACGCGTCCCTCACCGCCCGCGGCGTCGATCCACGTGCCCCCAACCGCCTCGCAGATGCCTCGATACTCCCGCTCTGGGTCGATCACCAGCACCCGGGCCCCCAGGGCGAACTCGCGCAGCAGCAGGACCTTGGCGGCGAAGGACTTGCCGCCGCCCGAGGTCCCGAGAATGTTCACGTTGGCGTTGGCGATACCGCTGCCCTCCGGCGGGTCCCAGCGGTCGATCAGGACGACCCCCCCCTGGTCGTCACGCCCGAGGACCACGCCCCGGCCGTGGTTGAGCCCCGAGGAGACCCACGGGTACCCCGCCGCGACCGTGGCCGCCGGCATCTCGCGGGTGGCGAGGTCCGCCATGTCCCTCGGCAGCAGCCCCCAGGGGCCGGCTGCCGTGAGGCCTTGCTCCTGACGGAACACGGCCGCTCGAACCCGCATGCCTGCTCCGGCGCAGGCGGCCTCCACGCGCCGGCAGCGCCGGGCGACCTCATCCCGATCGGGTGCGGTGACGAAGAGCACCACCGTGGTGCGGAAGACCCGCTGCCCTTCCTGGTCGATCTGCCGCAACAGCCGCTGGGCGTCCTCCAGGGACCGATCCCATCGGCCGCGCAGCAGCGCGCCGCCGCCCTGCGCCAGCCGGCTCTGATATTCCGCCGCGCTGGCGTTGAGCGCCCGGAGCAACTCCAGGGGGTCCCCCGGGACCAGGTGGACGGAGAGAGACACCCCTGGCAGATCCCCGAGCCGTGCCAGCCACGCGGGACCGATGCGGGGCGGGTAGTCGACGATGGCCAGCGCGCGGGCCTCGGCATCCCCGAGGGCGATGTCCTGTCGCCGGAACTCCAGGGCCGGCGGGGCCAGCAGGTCAGTGATCGCCATCTGGGGGGACCTCCCTGGGCGGGACGTATCGCGCGGCAGGCGCCGGTTCGTCCGCGGGTTCGGTGCCCGCGCGGGCGGGGTGGAGAAAGGAGAAGAGGAGGTCGGCCACCTCGCGGTCGTCGCAAACGTGGGCGGAAAGGTCCGCGCGGGCCAGGGCGGCCGCGAACTCGGAGGCTCGCTGCAACACCGCCTCGCCGTCCGTCCGCCCGGTCTCGCCCACCAGCAGCACGTGGAAGCGGCGTTCGGTGGCCTCGCCTCCCGCCGCCAACCCCCGGACGTACCCGAGGTACCCACGCAGCAGCGACCGGCGCGCTCCTTCCGCTTCCGCGAGCCGGTTCTCCAGGTCCAACAGGTATGCGTCCAGGTCGATGGGGCGGGACGTGACGACGATCTGCGCCGGGCCCGCCAGCCCGTGGATGGCCTCATGCACGGCCGCGATGCGGCGCTCGCGCTCGGCGTCTGAGAGCAGGCCGAACGGCGCGGGCTCCACGCGTACCACGGCGACGGCCGTGCCGTCGGTGCGGAGGATCAGCCCGCGCCGCACGTCACGCACCGGCAGCCAGTCCTGCACGGTAGGGGCTCTGCGTGCCGGCGGCTGTCTAGCCGCGGAGGGTTTCCCGGTCAGTTGGCCGCCCTTCAGGCGACGGAGGATGCTCACCGCATCCACCCCCGGTACCGGTACAGGTACCGCGCCGGCCGCCGGCGGAAGTCGCGAGCCGCCCGCACCTGTCCGAGCAAGCTCCCACCAGAGGGGTCCTGCCGGGTGACAAGGAGCGATGACGCCACCGGCAACGTGAACAGGAACACCCGGCCGCCGAAGGCGGCGCCGCCATGCAGCGGCAGCAGGGCCCACAGCGCCTGCAGGCCGAACCCCGTCAGGCCACCGGCGATCACGCCACCGAGTTCGGGAAGGCCGAAGCCGGGGGCGAACTCAAACCTGGCCCGCACGGCGCGGGGCAGGAGGTAGGTCTTCGTTGCAGACACCTCCGATCAGTCAGAAGGGGAGCTTGGTGAGGATCACCCGCGCGGCCAGGGCCCCGGCAGAGGAGGCCGTGCCCCCGGCCCCGGTGTGGTAGGCATACTGGCGCAGCACGTGCGGCGTCCGCCACGCGACCCAGACGGCGCCGACGAAGAGGAAGGGGTCCAGGAAGTTGCTCGCCGTCCCCACGGCCGGCGCCACCAGGAACGAAGCGGCGAGGTAGAGCAGCGTCAGTTGCACGGACTGCGCCCCGGCCAGCACCAGCAGCTCCCGCCACCACACATCCGCCGTGCCGCCTCCGCCGAGGAACCCCAGGGCCATCACCGGCGCGACGATGGCGGCCAGCGTGATCTCCACCGTGCGCACGATGGCCTGCAGGAAGCAGAGGAGGACGAGCACCACCCCGCCCAGCAGCAGCACCGGCACCCAGAGCGTGGCCAGCGCGAGGTTGGCGGTGAGCGCCGTCAGGTTGCCGGAGATGGAGCCCAGCCCCACCCCCAGTCCCATGTGCGCCACCGCCTGGGCCAGGTCGTTGCCCACCAGCAGCGCCTGCTCGGTCACCCAGGGCCCGCCGGCGATGGCGGCCCCGGTCAGCGCCACGCGCTTGAGCAGGCTCCCCGGGTCCGTCGGGGCGCCCTCGTTGCGCAGCGTGGCCAGCTGGAAGGCCTCCCAGGCCGTGCGGGTGCCAAGGATGGCCCAGGCCACGGCCTGCGCGATCGTGATCAGGGCGGCGACCCCGGGGTAGCCGAGCAGGTCGTGCAACTCGCCGGCCGTGGCGAACGAGACCAGCACCCCGTTCAGCGGTGCCAGGAACACGCGAATCAGGAAGGACAGGATCGCGGACACCACGGCGAGCACGGCCGCACCCCCTCCCCGGCGGATCAGTGGAACTGGCCGAGGATGGCCGAGACGATGCCGCCGGCCAGAAGGCTGATGCCGCCGTAGATGACGGTGTTGCGCAGCCCCCGGGAGTGGTGGAGCATCGTCATCTCGTCCTGGGCGGTGGCGCGCATCAGGGCGTGCCACCCGGCGGTGAGCCCGACCCCGGGCACGGCGAGCGCCGTGACCCAGCCGAGCGCGGTCGAGAAGAACCCCGTGATCTGCGTGACGAAGGAGGGCATGCCGATCACTCCTTTGTTGGGATGCGGGAGGTGCCCCGGTGTCACCGGCCGCGGTCGAAGGCCGGGCGGGAACGGGGAGCGGGTTCGGGTGGAACGGGAGAAGGCGCTGTGGGCGCAGGAGAGGATTCGGGCGCCGCGACTGCGGGGCACCAGGTGGGTGGCGGCGCGACGGGGACCGCTGCGGTAGGGGGCTCCGGAACGAGGGCGCGGTGCGCCGCCGTCCAGGTGGAGAGGTCGGCCAGGGGCAGGCGGGCGGGATACTGGCCGGACTGCAGCACCAGGGCAGCGGCGACGGGCCAGCGCAGGGCCTCGTCCACCGTGAGTAGCGGCCGGCCCGTCGCCGCCTCGGTGCCGCCCAGCGTTGCGCCGACCCGCCGCTGCAGGCTCTGGGTGCGCACGGTGTACGTGCCGCAGAGGGCGGAGACGGAGCGGGCGGTGGC
>JAJZWQ010000230.1 GCA_021846605.1 Bacillota bacterium
CAACTGCGCACCACCCCACGGCCCGATGACGACGCGCCGATTGCCATACACCGCCAGGGTCGCCAGACCGCCCACCGGGGTGCGGTACCAGACCCCCGCGGCCCGATAACCGAACGATCCGTAGTGGCCCGCGTATTTCTTGAAACCGCCGTTGAACGCCGCCACCAGCCGCCTGCGCGCCGAAACCGGGATGACCCCGGAGCCGCGCACCCCGGACACCGCCTTGGGGTGGGCGGTACCAGCCACCAGATGCAGGTGCAGCCGGCGCGTGTTCATCCAAACCAAGTCGACGCGCTCGTACGGCCGTTGCGGATCCGGCAGCACAAAGGTCCGTGCCATGACTGCCTGGCCGCCAACCCTGGGCCCGACGGGTACCCACACCCCCTCGCCCTGGGCCCGCGGGAAGCCCGCGGGAATCTGGAGGTTACGGGGGAGGTGCGGACCCGACGCCGGGGTGGCGGAGGTCCGCGGCTGGGCCCGGGCCGGCGCAACCGCGGACGACGCCGCAGGGGTGGTTGCGGGCAGGCCGTGGGCCAAGGTATAGAGGTTGCGGCGCACAAAGTCGGTGAGGTGGTACCAGATGTCCTCGGCCAACGCGACCGGGCGGCCGCCCAAGGTGGCCCGAACCCATTCGACCAGATGAATGAAGGCGTTGTGCCTCGGCACGGGGGCTGCCTGCAGGCGCAGGCGGGAAGAGGTGCTGCGCCAGCCCTGCGCACCCCGATACACCACCGCCCGCCGCACCGTCCCGCTGCGCGTCGTCCACCGCACCCGAACCCCGCCGCGGTGTGCCGTGTCCGCCTGCATCGCTACCGACGCGGCCGGCGGCTGCAGAGCGAACACGGCCACCGTCGGTCCGAGCCCGCGCTGAATCCGTACTGCGGATACCTGCCCGCCGCTGCCCAGGGCGATCGCCAGGTATCCGCCCGCATCCGCCACATCCGCGACGCCCAGCGCCCTGCCGCCCATCACCCGCCGCGGTCCGGCCTCGGCGGACGACAGCGTCCCCTGAGCGCCGCGCAACGGGGCGGCGTAGAGGGCACTGGCTCCGGAAGGTCCCGGGACCACCCCGACGGCCTCACGGGGCACCCCACCACTTCCAAGCAGCAGGGCGTCTTTTCCGCCACGCCGGTCAACCGCCGGGTGAAGCCCTGCGTGCCGGAGCACCGAGGCCGCGGTCGCGCTACCACCCGGCAGCACGACCAGAGCGACCGGGCGACCGCCTCCCAGGAGTACGCCGGCCCCCGCCACGGCCAGGCCCGCCAGCCCAGCGGCCGCCACCCGTCGCGCACGCTTGAAAGCCGATCGCGCACCGCCGCGCGACGACGTCGATCGCGTCACCAAGAGTCCGCGCCCCCTTCGCCGGACGGCCGACGTCCGGCCGCATCGTCAACCCAAACCCTGCCGCATACAGATGAACTTCGCATGAAGACCGCGTGATGGTGCGATGACGCCGACGGATCCTGCGGTTGGTCGCGGCCGGGTCCGCACCCGCGGCGTGCGGGCACACACCCAACCGCAGGCGGGCCGATGCCTTGGCGACCGGCGGCCACCGCCGCGGGCCTCGAGCGGCTCGATCCCACACGACGATTCGCGGCGTCGCCGCCGTTTGCGTTGAACCGGCGCCCGGTTGCAGGGGTGGCCCCATCCACGGCGAAAGTCGCCGACGCTGCGTCCGTGTGTTCGATGGCAGGGGATGTGGCCCGCTACGCCGTTCGCTGGGGGACTGCAGCCATGGTACGCCGCTGGCTGATCGCGTCGGGCATCGCTCTGGCGCTAGGAGCGTTGGGCCTTTGGTGGGCGCTGCCCGCACTGGTCGCGCCGACCGCGCCGCCGCCGGTCGGCATCCGCATCTCCACCCTGGAGCACCACCTTCAACCGGGCCCGGCGGGCAGCGTGGTCGTGGCACTGCCCGCGGCCGGCCAGCCGCTCGCCCTGGGCGGCCCCTACGACGGCTGGACTGCCTGGCTCGCCCTGCGCGGCGCCCAGCTGACCGTGCATCTGCAGGGTACCCTGCCGGCCACGCTGCACGTCCCGCGCCTTGCGGGCCGGCCCGTCTCGCTGGCCGTGCGCGCCGTGCCCTCCGTGCCCACTCCAGGCGTCCTGCGCCTGCGGGTGCGGTCGGTCTCCGCCGGCCGCCTGCCCCTGACCGCCGTGGTTTCACCCGCACGATTGCTGCATGCCGTCGCGCAGCGCGTCGCCCTGCCCGGTTGGATCCGCATTCAGGGTAGCACCGTGGAGATCCGGTCGCAGGGCGCCCCGTCCCTGCCCATCGGGACGGCCCAAGTGCGGCTGGCACCGCAGGCGTTCTCAGCCGGCCACACCACCGACCAACTGCGCACCGGCTTGCAGGTTCAGATGCTGTTTCCCACCTCCGTGCTGCAGCGCGACCTGAGCGCCGCGACACTGGGCGCCGCGCCCGACATCTGGAGCCTGCAGATCGGGCCGGGCTCCGCGGCGTTGCGCATCCAGCATCCGACGGGCGCGCCGGCGGTCTTCCAGCTGACGCCGACCGTGCCGCACCGAGGCGTCCTGACCCTGACCGTGCACGGCGGCGGCCGCCGGCCGGCCCGCACCCTGTGGTGGGCCATCGTCGGCGCCCTCGGTCGCCAACCACCCTGGCTGGCGGCGAGTGGTACGACGCTGACCGTCAACACCGCCCGCGCCGGTGCCATTCGGGTCAACCGGGCGTTGGCGGTGCACCCGGTGCCGGTCGCGGTCCGCTTTGGGCAACGCGGCGTCGAGGTCTGGCTCACCGGTACGCTGGCGTAGGCCGCTTTGGCGCCGCGACGAGCCCATCCGTTCAAGGGAATGGGCCGTTGGCCGCACGGTGCGGTCCCGGAGTGGACCCGGCCCCTGCGGGACGGTGCTGGGTCCCCCGCAGCGCAATCGGACGACTGCGGCCCGCCTGTGGGCTACCGCCACTCCTCGAACGCCGTTTGGGCGGCGGCCGGGTCCGCGTCGGCGCAGGCCGGCCGCCGCCCCGTCCAGGCATTCCGGGGGAAGTGGGACGCCCGCATCCCACCCCCGGAACCGGGAGGGACGCGGGCGCTGATCGACGACCACCATCCCGGCGGCGCGACGCATCAGAGACCGGGCTGCACGACCGCCACGGCCGGGCCCTGCGTCGGATAATGCTTCTTCATGGTGGCGGCCACCTTGGCGGCATTGGCCTCGGCGCTGGCGGCATTCTTCTCCCAGGCGTTAACCTGCCGGGCAATCTGCTTGAACCCCTGCGACACACTGACCTTGTGGTTGGCGATCTGGGTCGCGCCCGAGGCGATGAGCTGATCGGCCTGCACCGCCCCGTTCAGAAAGAACATATGGGGGTAGGCGCGACCACTGAGAGCCGCCTCTTTGTAGTACTTGAGGTGCTTGGTCTTGAGCGGCACCGCGGTCTGCTTGACCACCGTTTCCCACTCGGCCCACAAACTGAGCAAGGCCGGCTGCACCAGGGTCGACCGCATCTGGAAACGTGTGAATCCAGGATCGACGGTGAGAAAACGCAGCAGCTGCCAGGCCGCGTCCGGATGCCGCACCGCGCGGTCGATCCCGTAGAAGTCGATGTTGGTGAACGTGGCAAACCCCTTGGGCCAGGCGGGTACGGGCAGGATGTTCCATTTGATGGAGGATCCGAGCTGCTCGGCGGCGGGAAGCACATCCCACCCACCACACATCGAAAACACCTCGGAGCCGTTGACCAGCCCGGAGACGTCGTTGCGGTAGGTGGCGGCGCCGGAAAAGATCTGCCGGTAGAACCAATTCCCAGCCGCAACGCACTCGGGGGAATCGATCAGGCAGCGGGTGTGCGCCGCGTCCATCAACGTGCCGCCCCAACCCTTAAACAGGTATTCGGGGCTGGGCAGCCACTCCAGGG
>JAJZWQ010000035.1 GCA_021846605.1 Bacillota bacterium
TGCGAAAGGCCATCGCTCGGTGGGAGGGCTGCCGAGGGGTTCAGCGGCAAGGCCTTTGGACCGATGATGGCGACCTTCCACCGCGCCGCCGGAGACCGCCGTGGCGCCTTATCTGAACGGTATTGCGGCTAAAGCCGGGGGCTTGCGCCGCGTCTCTCTGGTCATCGCCGTAGTCGTAGAGGTAGCTGCCCAGGGACCACTTGGCGGCACTGTTGTCCCCTTGACCCAGTCGATCGTGTTGGTCGGGGTGTTCCAGCCCACCTCCATGTCGGAGGCGCCCGCCGCGCTGATCTCCCCCGACGCCCCGTGCTGGCGCAGCCACACGTTGAGGCTGTTCACCATCCGGCCCCATGCCTGCCCGTGGCTGTATGTCGTGGCGCCATGATCGTTGCTCGTGCCGACGGCGATGGTGGCGTGGGGCCGTGGCGCCCAGAACTTCCACCACGGGACGCCGCAGGACCGGAAGCCGTCCGCCCAGGCCTGGATGCCCGCGGTGATGGTCTGGATCGACACGTTTTGGTCCCCGAAGTCGTAGGTGCCGTACTGCGTGCCGTTGGCGTACCACGTCTGGGGCTGCCCGAAGTCCAGGAGGTACAGGCCCTGCTTCAGGTGCGCGGAGGCGGCCTGGCGACCGTCGCCGCATCCCTCGGCGCGCAGCAACGCCGGACGGGCCCAGGTCACGTAGCGGCTGGAGGTCGCCGGGGGAGCGGAGACGGCCACGGGCTGGCCGACGGCGGTCGCCGCCCTCCGTTGACACCCCGTGGTGGCCAGCAGCAGAGCACAGACCAGGACCCGGAGGCCGGTGGCCGCCTTGGTTGCCATGATTGCTCCTCGATGGACGCCTCTCCCGGGACGTCTCCAGTTTCGACCCCAGGCCGCGCCCTCCCGGCCAGGTGGCGTTTTCTGGAAACTCCGCCGGCACCCACCACCGGGCGACAGGACTCACATGGGGATTGTGGAAGTGGGTGGCGCCCGGCGTGGCATTGGGGCCCGCCGAACTGAAAGGGGTGCGGTTCCCGCTGTCTGCACCGCCAGTGGCCGCTGATCTCACCGCCGTCACGCGGCGCGCCGACTCGCTTCAGATCTTCCGCGGCGTGCTGGCCAGCCCCCCCGGGCGCGCCTGGATCAGCGCTCTGCGCGCCGCGGCCCAGGGCGACTGGCCCCGGGCCGCCCGCGCCCACGGCCGCCTCTTCGCCGCCCTGGCGGCCGAGGGTTGGGTCGGCGATGCCTGGCGCTGCCATGTCGCGCAGCGTACCGTGTTGGACGGGAATATCTTCACCCTCGGGCCGGCGCCGGGCGCCGGACTGCAGGCGGCCGCCGCGGCGGATCTGCGGGCGCTGGAGGAGTTGACGGCACCGGACGTATTGGGTCGGGTCGCCGCGGAGTTGGCCGCCCGGGGGTACGCCGCGCCGCCCCCCAGGGACCTCGGAACCCGTCGCCCGGCGGGTCTGGTGGGCGAATTGTGCGCGTCCGGGCCGTGGGCCGAGCGCGCCGCCGCGCTGCGGGCACATGCCCGGCAGGGGGGCGCCGGGCCCTTCGCCCAGCCGCTGGCCTTCCGGTGGGACGCGCGGGATGCCCGGGTCCGCGCCGTGGAACGTCCCGACCTCCCTGGGGCGGACGCGCTGTGCGGTTACGAGGCAGAGCGCCGGCAGGTGTTGGAGAACACCGAACGCCTGGTGTGCGGTCTGCCGGCGAACGACGTGCTCCTCTATGGCGACCGGGGCACCGGGAAGTCGTCCACGGTGAAGTCCCTCCTTCCGCGGTTCGCCGGGCGGGGGTTGCGGCTGGTGGAGTTGGGGCGGCGGGCTCTCGGGGACCTGCCCCAACTGGGCGAACGGTTGGCGGGCGCCCCACAACGCTTCATCGTGTTCGTGGACGACCTCTCGTTCGAGGAGGACGACAGCGCCTACCGGGACGCCAAGTCGGCCCTGCAGGGCGGGATCCAGGCGCGTCCGCGCAACGTCTGTGTGTACGCGACGAGCAATCGCCGGCACCTGGTCCAGGAGCGGCTGTCCGAGCGGGACCCCGATGATCCGCGCGGCGGGGACGCCGTCCAGGAGAAGCTGTCGTTGGCCGACCGCTTCGGGCTGACGGTGGTGTTCGGCGCCCCCGATCAGGACCTGTACCTGCGCATCGTGGACCACCTGGCCACCACGCGCGCGCTGGCCCTGGGTCCAGCGGAACTCCACGCCGCGGCCCTCCGCTGGGCGCTCTGGCACAACGGGCGTTCGGGGCGCACGGCCCGCCAGTTCGTCGACGCCCTGTCCCTGGAGCCGCCGTCCGACGAGTGACCGCCCACCGCGCGGTGGTACACTGGGGCTGTTTGGGAAGGGATCCCGACAGCGGAGGGGGAGAAGGCGCCTGCAGGACAACGCGCCGCCAACCGACCAGCCGAGGGCCCCACGGTTCCCCGTGTGGATCTGGCCCCTGGCCGTCATGATTTTCGGCTTCGTGCTGCGCACCCACCACGCCGACGTGCCCCTGGTGGACACCTCCGACTGGCGGCAGACCGATACCGCGACGATCGCCTATTTCTTCTATCATGACGGCATCGCGCTGTTGCACCCGCAGCTGTGGCACGACGGTCCCGGCCCCGACTACACCCAACTGGAGTTCCAGATCACCCCGGCGATCGTCGCGCTTCTGGCCCACGTCTTCGGGTACGGGCGCGTCCTGCTGCACCTGGTCGCCGACGGCTTCTTCAGCCTGGCGGTGCTGCCGCTGTGGGACCTGACGCAGCGGCGCTTCGGGCGCGGCGCCGCGGCATGGGTCGTTCTGGTCTACACCCTGCTCCCCCTGGGCATCTTTTTCGGCCGGGTCTTCCAGCCCGAGCCGGCCCAGGTGTTCTTCGGCATCCTGAGCTTCTGGGCGGTGGAGCGCTGGGCCACGCGCCGCACGGCCCGCTGGTACGTCCTGTCCATGGTGATCGCCTCGTTGGCGGTGCTAGCCAAACTGCCCAACGGGATGATCCTCCCGGCCCTGGCCGCGTTCACCCTGGAGGACGTCCTGTGGCGCTGGCGCGAGATGCTGCGCCTGCGGCGGCTGCTCGAGGTGGCCGGACTCACCCTGGTTCCCGCCGGCGCCGGCGCCGCCTACACCCTGATCCAGGGGGCCGTGGCCGGGAGCGGCAGTCACTACGTCAACTTCATCGTGACATCGCTGGGCAACGCCTACATCGCCGGCTCCAGCAGCCTGGCGCACTTCGCCTGGCACAACGTCCTGGGGATGGCCATCACCCCGGGGGGTCTGGCCGCCGGCGTGGTCGGCGCGTGGGTGCTGGCCCGGCGCCCCCGCGTGACGTGGGTCTGGGCGTGGGGTGTGGGCATCGCGATCTACGCGGTGGTGGTGCTCCGCGCCATCCGCTTCCAGTACTACCTCATGCCGATCCTGCCCTGGGTGGCCCTGATGGCCGGGATCGGCCTGGATCACCTCGCGCGGCGGGTGCCCGAGTTGCTGCCCCGCGCCCTGCGCCTGTATCCGCAGATCGCCGCGGTCTGCCTGGTGGGTTCCCTGCTGGCGGGGGGGCTCTTCCAGATCCAGGGCTACTGGCCGCCCTACATGACCTGGTATCAGCAGGGCACGGCCCTGGACCGGACGCTGCCCCCCGGTGTGACGGTGATCCTCTCCGGCACCTTCAACCCGACGTTGCTGTACTACGCCCGGCGGCACGGATACCGCGTGAATCCCCTCTCGCTGTCCGTGCTGGACGCGGACATCCTGGGCGGGGCGAGCTACCTCCTGGATGTTGGGGGCATCAGCACTTGCCTGGCGGCGTACCTGAACAAAACGTTCCCGGTCCAAAACGTGGACGGCCTGCGTGTCTACCGTCTGGGGACCTCCCCGCCACCGGCGCCCGCCGCCCTGTGCTCCGGCGGCACGGCGTAGGGGCGGCCCCTGTGGGGCACCCCCGGGGGTCAGGGCGTGGCGCTGGGGGCCGGTCCCGGGCTCTGTCCGGGAAGGACACCGGAGGAGCGGGAGGGGCCCCCGTCCCGGCTCGCATCGAACACCTCGCGGCGCAGCACGGTTGTGGAACGCGGCGCCGTGATCCCCAAGCGCACCTGCGCGTGCGGGCCGTGCCCCTGCACTGAGACCACGGTGATGGCCACATCCTCACCGATCATGATCGTCTCATTCACCCGCCGCGTCAGCACCAGCATGCTTATGCCCTCCCTGCGCCTGCGGCGTTCCGCAGCCAGTGTCGCGGGCCGCCCCTGCGGCTGGCCGCGCCTGCTGCGGCACCGTCCCTGCAGACGAAGCCACGATCGGATTCGCCCACCTGTGGGCGGTCGCATTCGCTGGGCCGGGTAAAGGTTCCTGCCAGAACCAACCTCCACGCGCCGCCACTCGACCCTCTGCTGGCGACAATCCTCGCACGGAGGGGCGGCTCCGCCCGTCGTCCGCCATCCGGCCGCATGCCCCCGGACCGCGGCGGGAATGCTGGCAGGCATGGGCGCCTCCGGCACGTCCTGGAAGGGGCCCGTGGAGGTGCACGCGCATGGATGTCCTGGCGGAGGCCGCTGGTGGGGCACAGGAGCGGACGGAAGGCGAGACGGCCGCGGACCTGCGGGCGATGGCGCCCAACCAGCAGCGGCGGGTGATCCTGGAGATGGTGCGAGCGGGGCAATCCGACACCCAGATCGGCGCCCGGTTCGAGCTGAGTCCCTGGCAGGTACGCAACCTGCGCTACCGCTTGGGCGTCAAGAAGGACCGAGGGGGGCGGGTACGGCGGACCGCGGCCGGCCGAACCCAGGCCCATTCGGCGGCCACGGCGGGGACCATGCGGCTTCCGCGGCTGGCGGCGGCTGTCGAGCGGATGGGGGTGCGTATGGCGGGGCTGTTCTCCGCTGAGGAAGCCGGCGGTCGCCTCACCGCCCTCGGGGGTCTCCTCTCGTCGTCCGAGGGACGGTACGAGGTGCGCGTGGCCATCCACCAAGTCGCGGACAGCGGGGGTCGCTGACCCCCGCCTCCGCCCGTGCGACCTCCCCCGGCTGGCGCGTGGACGGTGGAGTCCGGCGCCGCCGCTCCCTCTTGGTCTCGCGGCCCGCGTGGGCGGCAGGCCCAGGGCAGGCGTCGTCGAAATGGCGCACGCTGGGGGGGGATCGCGTGGCAAAAGAGTTACTGGAACGTCCCGCAGTGGTGGGGCGTGGCGGCGGCATTCACCGGCAACGGTTCGCCGTGCCGGACGCGGGCGAAGGCATCTTGAACCTGCGCATCGCCGCGGCGGGGACCGACTGGGCGAAGCCGGATCAGGAGGCCGGCACGCTGCGCGTGGAGTTCGAGGGCAGCTACAGCCAGCACTTGGTGGTGTTCGGCGGGGCCGAGGAGGTGCTCTACCAGCGCATGCTGGGAGACATCGGCGTCGGGGCCCACGAGATCATGTTCACCTTCTCGCCGGAGGGCTCCGCCCCTCGGGCCCAGTGGATCCGGGTCAACAGCATGACCATCGACGTGATCCAGTACAAGGACCCCGCCTACCCGGCCGTCACGAACGCGCCGCTGCTGTACGGACGCGCGGAGAGCGACTCCTACGAGATGCGCAAGTCCGACACCCCGATGTACACCTTCTACCGCTTTCCGCAGGGTGGACCCACCGGCCGCGAGGTGGAGTACTTCGTGATGTTCAGCCACACGGACAAGGGCACCGACCCCGCCCTGCGCCTGGCGCAAACCGGCTGCCTGGCGGCGATCGAGTGGTCCTTCCATGGCGCCCTGGACAGCGCGGGAAGGGCCACCAAGAACGGAGCGTTGCAGGGCCGCAACCACCGTCCCCACGGCTTTGCCGGCACCTATGACATGGGCACCCACCCCGTGCTGCAGAGCGCGGGCTATGAGGGGATGTTCCACGACCGCCAGACCACCCCGTACCGCTTTGCGCTGCCCCCGCTGACCATGCTGCCACCGGACCGCCCCCTGGCCTGGATGCAGAACGTCTATCCGGTCTCCTACCGCGTCGCGGCCAAGGAACTGGTCCGCGACGCGGCGAGGCTGGAGAAGCCGGGAAACCCCAAGACCAAGGCCCTCACCGACCCGCACAACTACCTGTTCCTGCAGTTCGGGCTGGAGATCGCCGAGGGCCAGCGCCACGTGCCGACCCTGGAGGTCCTGGTGTTCCTGCACGGCAAGGACGAGCCCTTCTCTTCGGCCTTCGGCGACCCCCGCTGGGGAATCACCCCGACGGGGCCCTTCGCGACCGCCGTCAAGGTGCCGTCCGCCGTGGGCGTGGAGTCCATCCGCGAGATCCGCGTGCGCGCCATGCCGGGGCGCCGCGATCCGTTCAAGCTCCAGGTGACCGGTCCCCAGGCCGCCTTCTTCCTGGACGGTCCAGAGTTCGACGTCGGCCCGATGCTGCCCGGGGTTCCCTCCACCGAAGCCGCAACGCTCAGCCGCGAGACGTCGGAAGCCGTGGTCTTCCAGGCCGGCGCCTCTGGCTAGGCGGCGCTTTGCGCCGCGCCGCGATGCGACCTGCGGAATGCGGGGCGCGCCGGATCGGCGCGCCCCGCATTTCGCCCGGGGCGGCCACGGTCAGCCCCTCCCCGCCCGGTATCCCTGCCAGCGCGCCATCGCCGCATCCTCGGCCGCGTAGTCATGTCCGCGGGCGAAGCGCAACCAATACGGCTCCAACAGAGGCAGGACCTCGTCCTGCGGCAGGTCCCACAACCAGCGCACCGTCCGCTCCAGGCCGCTGTCCGGGGCCACAGGCTCCCCATAGCCCAGCCGGGCGCGCAACCGGTGGAGGTCCAGGACCACCGGGGCGGGGACGGCCCAGGGCGGGACGGCCGGCAACAGCGGCGAGGGAACCGGGACCCCCTCCAGGGGGCACCCCGCCGCGCGGGCGCACGCCGCCGTCAGTTCGGCCAGGGCGGGGACCCGGCTGTCGCCCACGTTGAAGGCATGGCCGTCCGCCTCGCGCGGGTGGTCCAGCGCCAGGAGGATGGCGTGCACGGCATTGTCCACATATAGGCGATGCAGCAACTGGCCGCCCCCGTCCGGCAGCGCCAAACGGGTCCGCCCGGCACGGAGCCGCCCGACGACGTGCCACTCCCGGGCCAACCGCACCCCCGGTCCATAGAGCGGAGCCAGGCGGAGCACCGTCGCCGGGTAGCCGCCGCCAGCGCGGGCGTTCCACACCCCGTCCTCGGCGCCCAGGGCCGTCCCGTCCCGTAACGGCGCGTCCTCCGGACATGGCACCGGCATGGGCCCGCCGCCGGCGTCAGGGGCATCTCGCCCGCCCGGGGCGTCCCGCGCGCCGGCGTAGACCCGCCAGGTGCCAACCTGGACGACCAGGCCGACGCGGTGGCGGAGCGCCGCCGCCGGCAGCTGGGGCCCGTCCAGGCCACGCGCGCCAAAATCCACCACGGCGTCGAACTCGGCGCCGCTCAGCGCCCGCCAGTCATCGGGTCGGGCGCGGCTGCCCGGGACGGGGATGATGCCCGCGGCGTCGGCCGGCAGGACGCCGAAACAGGTCACGTCCGCCCCGACGCGCCGCAACGCCTGCGTCAGCGCGGAACCCAGCGCCCCGTCGGCGTCCACCAGCAGGACCCGTAGGCGCACGTCGACGGCCACGCCGTGTCTCCCCCTTCCGCGCAGTACATGCGCGCACCGCTCAGACCATGGACTGCGGGTCGGGATCGGCCGCCAACCGCGCCCCCGGCACCCGCCCGGCGACGGCGTCCAGCGCGGAGCGGGCCAGGGCCCGCAACACGGCGTCATCCGGCCCGCGCAGGGCCAGATGCCACCGATGCTGGCCGCGCAGGCGCGCCAGGGGCGCCTGGCTGGGCCCCCACAGGTCGACGCCGGGCGGCAGGATGTTCGCCAGCGCCTCCCCCACGGCGCGCGCCGCCACCTCGGCGGCGCGCGCCTCCGGCGACCACGCCAGGATGCGCAGGAGGGAAGCAAACGGCGGGAAGCGCGCCGCCCTACGCACCGCCAGTTCTTCACGGACAAAGCGCCCGTAATCATGGGCGGTGGCCGCCATGATCGCGGGGTGGTCGGGGGTGTGGGTCTGCACCAGCACCTCGCCCGGCTCGTCCCCGCGACCGGCGCGACCGGCCACCTGGCAGAGCAGTTGGAAGGTGCGCTCCGCCCCCCGGTAGTCCGGATGGTGCAGGGCGGTGTCGGCGTCGACCACGCCCACCAGCGTGACCCCCGCCACATCCCACCCCTTGGCCACCATCTGCGTGCCCACCAGGACGTCGGCCCGGCCCGCCCGGAACGCCTCGTAGATCCGCCGGTGCGCGCCCTTGGTCCCCGTGGTGTCCAGGTCCATGCGCAGCACGCGGGCCGCAGGAAACAACCGCACCACCTCCTGGGCCACGCGCTCGGTGCCCACCCCGCGCAGGCGCAGGAGGTGCCCCCCGCAGCGGGGGCAGAGACGGGGCACCGGGGAGTGCTGGCCGCAGTAGTGGCAGTGCAGCAGCCGGTCGCTGTCGTGGTAGCACAGGGCCACGCTACACGCCTGGCAACGGGCGCAGTGCCCGCAGGCCCGGCAGACCAGGGCCGGCGCGAATCCCCGCCGGTTCAAGAAGAGCAGGGCCTGATGCCCTGCACCCAGATGGCGGGCCAGCGCCTCCCGCAGTTCCGGGGCGAACAGGTCCTCCCCGGGCGCCGCACGCAGATCCAGCGTGCGGACGCCCGGCAGGGGCCGCCCGCCCACGCGGCGGGGCATGTCCAGGCGGACCAGGTCGCCGCGCGCCGCGGCCTCGAACGTCTCGACCGCCGGCGTCGCGCTGCCCAGCAGCACCGGGATGCCCAACCGCTCGGCGCGCCAGCGCGCCACGTCGCGCGCGTGGTAGCGGGGGGACTCCTCCTGTTTGTACGAGGGCTCGTGCTCCTCGTCGATCACGATCAGTCCCAGGCGCGGCAGGGGGGCGAAGACGGCCGAGCGCGCCCCCACCACGACGCCCACCTCCCCGCGGCGCACCCGCCACCACTCGTCGTGCCGCTCGCCGGCCCCCAGAGCGCTGTGCAGCAGCGCCACGCGCGCACCGAAGCGCTCCCGGAACGTGCGGACGGTCTGCGGCGTCAGCGCGATCTCCGGCACGAGCACGATCGCCTGGCGCCCTCGCGCCAGGACCCGTTCGATCGCCTGGAGATAGACCTCCGTCTTGCCGCTGCCCGTCACCCCCCACAACAGGAAGGCGGTCGGTTCCGGACCGTCGATGGCCGGCGCCAGGGCCACCAGCGCCCGCTCCTGGTCAGGGGTCGCGGCGGGTGCCTCCCGGCCGGCGACGGCTTCGTCCCACCCCGCCCCGAGGGGGTCACGGCGCACCCCTTCGGCCCGGGCCTCCACCCAACCCCGACGCACCAAGCCGCCCACCGCGGCGGCGCCGATGCCGCGCCGGGCCAGTTCCTCCCGTCCCAGGCCGGGCTCGGCCAGCAGGGCCTGCCAGGCCGCAGCCTGGGCCGGGGCCCGCGCCAGCGCCCGGCCGGGGTCGATCCCGGGCAGCGGGTGGTAGGCCAGCCGTTGCTTGGGCCCGGCCCCCGGCGGCGGGAGCAGCACGCGGACCGCCTGCGCCCGGGAGCACACCGTGCGCTCGGCCAGCCAGCCCGCCAGCGCCAGGGCGTGGGCATCCAGGGGGGGCTCGTCGTCCAGGAGGTCGCCCAGCGGCCGGACGCCGCCCGCCGGGGGTGGAACCGCGCCGAGCCGGAAGAGCACCCCCTGGGCCTCGCGGCGGCCGAAGGGCACCCGCACGCGCTGTCCCGGACGGACGCGCTCCCGCAGCGCCTCGGGAACGGCGTAGGTGAAGAGTTGATCGGGGCCGCGGCCTCCGACGTCGACCGCCACCTCGGCGTAGATCTGGTCCCCCGGGGTCTCGACCGGCGGCAGCAGCGGCAGTGCCTGCGGGGCAGCCTTCACGCGCGGCACGGCCGCACCCTCCCGTCCCCGGCCGGGAGGTGCGCACCCCTGTCCTTGCCGATCGCTCCCACCCCTCCCCCGCCGAAGATCAATCGCGGGCCAGGCAGTCGGCCGCCCGCTGCAGGATGCGGTCGGCGACCGCACGCTTGGGCAGCGGACCCACCGCCTCGGAGTGGCCCAGCGCGTCCCAGATCACCACGGTGTTGGTCTCGGCCCCGAAGGCGCCGCCCGCCCCCACGGCGTTAAAGACGCAGAGGTCCAGATGCTTGGCGCGCAGCTTGCGCAGGGCCTCCTCCGGTCCCGCGCCAGCCTCCGCGGCAAAGCCCACCAGGACGCGGCCGCGCTTGTCCAGCCCCAGTTCGGCCAGGATGTCGGGGTTGCGCACCAACCGCAGGACAGCCCCCGCCTCCTGCTTCTTGATCTTGGTCTCGGACACCTCGGCGGGCCGCCAATCCGCCACCGCGGCCGCTGCCACCACCACGTCGGCGTCGGCACCCGCGCGTTGCACCGCGTCCCGCATCTCCAGGGCGGTGCCCACCCGCAGGCAGGTGACACTGGATGGGGCCTCCAGGGCCACCGGACCGGTCACCAGCGTCACGCGGGCGCCCATCTCGCGGGCCGACGCGGCTAGGGCGTAGCCCATCTTACCGCTGGAATGGTTGCTCAAAAAGCGGACGGGGTCGAGCGGCTCGCGGGTCGGCCCCGCGGTCACCAGGACATGCCGTCCCCGTAACAGGTCCGTCCCGGGCGGCGGCAACTCGGCCCGCGGGGGTCGCCCCACCGCTCCGACCACGGCGGCCGCGATCATCGAGGGGTCGGCCAGGCGCCCCCACCCCTCCCCCTCCCCGACCGCCCCCAGCGGGCCCCAGCCGGGGTCCACCACGCTGGCGCCGTCTGCGCGGAGGCGGGCCACGTTGCGCTGCACGGCGGGGTGGGACCACATGTGGCGGTTCATGGCCGGCGCGAAGAACACCGGCCCGGGAAAGGCGAGCAGCCAGGTGGTGAGGTAGTCGTCGGCGACCCCCGCGGCCGCACGGGCGAGGATATCTGCCGTCGCCGGGGCCACGACCCCGACCTGCCCCCAGCGCGCCAGCGCGATGTGGTCGACGGATTGGGGCGCGAAGAGGTCGCGGGCCACCGGCATGCCCGTGAGCCCCGCAAAGAGCGCGTCGCCCACAAAGCGCCGGGCGGCGGCGGTCAGGATGACGCGCACCTCCGCCCCGCCCCGGCGCAGTTCGCGCACCAATTCGGCGGCCTTGTAGGCCGCGACGCTCCCGCCAACCCCCAGCACCACGCGCCGATCAGCCAGCACCCCGCCGCCTCCTCCCCGCAGGAGGGCGGCGGCCGGAGCGGACTACCGGCGGCCTTCCTGCACGCGTTCGAAGTAGAGCTTGCCCTGCGCCAGTTCCTCCAGGGCCACCGTCACCGGCTTGTCAGAGAGGGACTCCACCCGGGGTTTGCTGCCGTCGAGCAGTTCGCGTGCCCGCTTGGCGGTGACGCTCACCCAGGTGTACTTGCTCTGCAAGTAGGAGGCTTCGACATCCTGGACCCATTCCCCCTCGGGCAAGTCGGCCGCAGGATCCTCGGCGAGCGCGACCACCTCGTCGGACACCTCCGCGGGCGGCGCCACCACCTGGGGCGCCTCGACCTGTGCCTCCGCCGCCTCGCTGCGCACCCGCACCTTGCGGCGGGTCGCCGCCCGTTCCCCGTCCTGCTCTGCCATATCGGCCTCCTCCCGCCCGGTGCCCTTCCGGCACTCTACTCCGCGGGCGTCTCTTCCTCATCGGGCATGTCATGCGCCGGGTCGTGCAGGCTGTCGCGCCCCCCCAGGCGATGGGCAACCGTCTCCGGTTGGACGGCGGACAGGATGACATGGTCGGAGTCGGTGAAGATCACCGCACGCGTGCGCCGTCCGTACGTCGCGTCCACCAGCACGCCGCGGTCCCTGGCCTCCCCGATCATGCGTTTGATCGGCGCCGATTCCGGGCTCACGATCGCGACGATGCGGTTGGCTGAGACGATGTTGCCAAAGCCGATGTTGATGAGTCGAATGTCCACCGCATCCACCCCCGGGGTACTAGCTCTCCGTCTCCGGCTACTCCACGTTCTGCGCCTGCTCGCGCAGCTGATCCGCTGTCACGCGGGCCTCCAGGGCCAGTTGGGCGATCTCGGCGTCGAGCGCCTTGGCGGCGACCGTCGTCCACTCGCGCTGCAACTCCTGCGCCAAGAAGTCCAGACGCCGACCGGCGGGCCCGTCCCGGACCAGCGCCGCCCGTGCCTGGTCCAGGTGGCTGCGGGCGCGCGCGACCTCCTCGGCCACGTCGCCACGCTCCATCGCCGGCAGCAGTCCCTCGGGGAAGTCGGCCCCCGAGGTCCAGGCCGCCCAGCGTTCCCGCCAGCGATCGCGCTGCTGGCGTTGCGCGTCCGGGAGGTGCACCGCAACCCTGGCGCAGAGTTCGGACAGCGCATCGACCTGGGCCAGGAGGACCCCCTGGAGCGACGACCCCTCCCGGGCCCGCATCGCGGTCATCTCGTCCAGCGCGGACGCCAACACGGGCGCGACCTCGACCCAGACCGTCTCCGCGGAGGGCGCTGCCTCGCGCACCGTGCACACCCCGCTGAGGCCGAGGAACATCGCCGCGGGCGCGTCCGCCGTCACACCGAGCATATCCGCGATTTCCTTCAAAGCCTCATGGTACGAGGAGGCCAGGACCGTGTCAACGACAAGGCGCCGTGCGGTCGGCGCCGCAGGGGCGACCACCGCCACCTCGACCCGCCCGCGCTGCACCACCGCCCCCACCGCCGCGCGGATGGGCGGCTCGAGGACGCGGTACCCGTCCGGCACCCGCACCGCAACATCCAGGTACCGGTGATTGACCGCTCGCACCTCGGCCTGCCAACCCCCGTCCCTGGCCGATGCGCGGCCGAACCCCGTCATGCTGCGCAGGTCGGCACCCCCGTCCTGCCGCCTAGGGTTCCAGACACCAGGGCGCTCTCCTGCGTTCAGCCCCCGTGGGCCTGGTCGGGCGGCGCCTGCTCCTGGCGCGCCAACCGCAGACAGCGCGTCACGTACCCCCCCACGCGGCCGGACTCCGCCGCGCTCAGCGCCCCCCATCCGTCCGCCTGGACCTTCTCCCAGAGGCCCAGCGCCTGCGCCCCCTCCACCTTCAGCCGGTAAAGCGGACTCTCCTCCTTCGCTGCCTTCTGCTGCCGCCGCTGCCGCGCCCTGCCGCTCTCCCGCCGCGCCACCCCCGTGCCGTCCTGCGCAGGCTCTGTCCGGTCCTGCGCGGACTCTGTCCCGGCCTGCGCGGACCCGGCGCGCGCGCGCCGGGCGCGTGCGGGCTGGCCCGGCCGACGCTTGCCCTCGCCCACTGCTGCATCCCCCTTCCAGGGATGCCTAGGTTGCCCTGCGCGCGCGTCCCTCATGCTCGGCGGCATAGGCGCAGCCCGCGGCGGCAGGGCAGCCGCCGCAGCGGGGCGCCCGCGGACGGCACCAGTCCTTTCCGACCGCGACGAGGAGGGCGTGAAACTCCCCGAGCCAGGCGGCGTCGGCGGGGAGGCGGGGAACCAGGTAGGCCCGGGCCTGTCCGTAGGAGGCGGCCACGGCGGCCGGGAGGAACCCCATCCGTTCCAGGACGCGCCGCGCGTAGGCGTCGCACACCATCGCCGGGTGCCCCAGGGCGTAACACAGGATCGCGTCCGCGGTCTCCTCGCCCACGCCGTACACCCCCAGGAGCGCCTGGCGCACCTGGGCACCGTCGCGGGCGGACAGCGCCGACAGGCCGCCCTGCGCCAGGATGAAGCGGGAGACCGCGGACAGCTTGCGCGCCTTGACGTTGAAGTACCCGGCGGCCCGGATGAGGGGGGCGACCGCTGAGGACGGGGCCTCGGCCAGCGCCGCCAGGGAGAGCAGTCCCGCACCATCCAGCGCGGCGATGGCGCGGCTGGCGTTGGTCCAGGCCACGGCCTGGGTGAGCACGGCGCCGACGACCACCTCCTCGGCCGTGCGGGCCGGCCACCAGCCCTGGGGGCCCAGGCGCTCCAAGAGCAGGGCGTGCACCGCGGCCAGGCGCGCGCTACGCGTACTCCACCACCTCCGGGGCCGGCCCGTCCCAGCGGGCCACACTGCGGCGGAAGCATCCCCAGCCGCTGTCGGCCAGAACGTCGCGGAGGAAGGCGCGGTCGGTGGGCAGAAGCCGCAGTTCCGCCAGCGCGCGCTCCACGGGGAACCACGCCGCGTCCCCCGGGAGGTCGCCGTCGGGCACCCTGCAGGCGAAGAGCGCAAACAGCCACTGCCCCCCGGCGGCGGAGTCCGGCGGCAACCCGCGCTGGGCCACGAGCAGGCGTAGCCCCAACACCTCCGCGGGCAGTCCCAACTCCTCCCGCAGTTCCCGCCGGCAGGTCGTCGCCAGTCCCTCCCCCTTTTCGCGCTTGCCTCCGGGCAGGCTCCACCACCCCGGCCAGGGCGGCCCCGCCCGGCGCAGCAGCAGCACCCGGCCGGCATCCAGGCACACCCCCAGCGCAACCTGCCGCCCGTCGTCCTCAGCCATCGCCCGCCCCCTCCCGGGTCTCGCGGGCCGGATTGACGTGCACCAGCACCTCGCGGACATCGGCCAGCCGCCCGTGCACGGCATCCGCCACCGCCCGCGCCACCGCATGGCCGGCCTCGACCGTCAACCGCCCGTCCACACCGATCTTGACATCGATGAGCACGTACCGCCCCATGCCCCGGGCCCGCAGGTCGTGGAGCTCCAGGACGCCCGGGACGGAGAGGACCGTCTGCCGCACCGCCTCGTAGATCCCCACCTGCCGGCCCTCCAGCAGTTCGTCCAGGTTCCCGCGCAACACGCCGCCCCCCGCCGCGACCAGCAAGCAGGCCACCACCATCGCCATCACCGGGTCGGCCCAGGCCCACCCCGCGCGCGCCGACACCACGCCCAGGAGCGCCGCCAGCGAACTCCACACGTCCACGCGGTTGTCGGCGGCGCTGGCCTCCAGGGCCGCCGACTCCAACAGGCGGTTCTGGCGCCGGGTCCAGCGATAGAGCAACTCCTTCACCACGATACCCGCGCCCGCCACCCAGACGGCGCCGAGCCGCGGGTGCGACGGCACGCTGGACATCAGCCGCATCAGGGCGTCCGCCGCCACGCTGAGGCCCGCGGCGACCAGAAACACACCGACCCCGAAGGCGACGATCGATTCCGCCTTCTCATGCCCGTAGGGATGTTCGTCGTCGGGGGGGCGCGCGGCCAGCCAGCGCCCGTAGAGCACCGCGCCCGAACCGATGGCGTCGCTGGCGGAATGCAGCCCGTCCGCCAGGACCGCGGTGCTGGCAAAGACGACGCCGCCGCCGATCTTGACCACGGCGAGCAGCAGGTTGGCCACCAGTGTCCACCAGGCCAGCCCCTGCCCGGGGACGGTCGGCTGCGGAGTCGAGGCTGCCACTGGTCCGCCCACCTCCCACGCAGTATAAACGGGCGGCCCTCAGCGGGTCCCCCGCCAGTGCCGCAATCTAGCATGGCGCACGCGCCCTGCGCCCGCGGGCCGACGCGGGGCGCAACGCATCGCGGGACCCAGCCCCGGCCCCGTGGACACCCTCGGCTCCGGCTGACAGACCGCCGCCCACACGGTAGCCTGATCCTTCCACGGTTGGCGCGGGGCACCTGGCATGGCCAGCGCCGGCCCGCCGTGCGGGTCCGATGGAGAACGGGAGGGGGCAGCCAGATGCAACGGCGCGCGCCTTTCGCGCGACTGGTCGCGGCGGGTGCCGGCATCGCCCTGCTGACGGCCGGGAGCTTGGCGTTCCCCCCCGCGCGGCCGACCCGGCCGGGCGCGTCCGTGTTCCTCCCCGTGGCCGGTCGGGGGCCCCGGGTGGCGGTCCTGCAGCGGGACCTGCGTTCCCTGGGGTACACGGCGTTCGCGTCCAACGACGGGACCTTCGGTCTGGGCGCCTGGCTGGCGCTGATGCAGTTCCAGCGTGGCTGGGGGCTCCCCGCCACCGGCGGCGGGCTGGCCCCCTGGAAGCTACTGCACTCCGCCCTCGGCCCACCACCTGTCGGGAGCGCGGGGCCGACCGGGGGCAGCGGGGCACCGGCAGCGGGGCGGACGCCCCCGACAGGCATCCAGACGTCCGGGGTCGTGCCCGGGGCCAGGACGGACACCACCACGGGCAGCTCTCCCGTCCAGACCGGCCGCGGTCCGTCAGCGCGGGGCACGTCGGACGCGGCGGGGGCTTCGGGCACCGGCGTCCGGGCGAGCACGACAGCCTCCGCGCGGCCCCCGGCGCTTCCCGCCAAAGGGCAGGTGACGTCTGCACCGTCGAGCGCGACGACCGGCGTCCGGACGCACGTCCCGGCGGGCTCCACGGCCACCCCGCGGTCCCCCGCGCCAGCGGCCCAGACCATCGACGGCCGTCCCATCATCGGCCACCTGCGCGTTGTGGCCACCGCGTACGGACCGAGCCTCCAGGACAACTTCCCCTATGGTCCCGTGGACTTCTTCGGACAGCCCTTGGAGCCCGGCATGGTGGCCGTCGACCCCAGCGTCATCCCGCTCAAGAGCTATCTCTGGGTGGCCGGGTACAGCTCGCCCTCGCTGCCGGCGGGCGGATTCCTGGCGCGGGCCATGGACACCGGGGGCGCCATCCGTGGCGACCGCATCGACATCTACATCGACGGCACGCCGACCCAGGTCGCGGCCTTCGGCATCCAGCACCTGCCAGTCACGCTCCTGGGCGGTTGACGCACCCGGGCGACGCCGATAGCCGGGCGACTCGGACGCCGGCGGAGCACACCGAAGTCCGGCTGGCCTTGGACTGCTGCGGCAGCCGCTCCGAGCGCATGCCGTATCCCGGGTTCGCCCTGGCGTGCTGGCCGGGCACGCTGGCACGCGCCGGCAGTCTGGTCGTCGGGGCACGCCAGAAGGGGCCCGCTCTGGGTTGGGGAGACATCGGGTGCCCGGCGTGCGCCACCCCGCGCACCCGGTCAGTGGCCCCGGTTGGGGAGGCGTACGCCTGGTGCCTGCCGCGCCACCGGTCAGGCGCCGAGAGCGGCGGCCGCCGCCGCCGCCAGCATCGCGCCCAGGACCGCGGCGGCCAGCGCCTGCCCCCACCCGGCGGGCGGCGCCGACCCCTCCAGGCGCCAGATGAGGACGGCCACGGCCAGCCCGGCGCGGATCGCGTCGGTCAGCGCCGCCAGTCCCAGCCCCCAGCGTGCCCAGCGCCACAGGCGCCGGGCCTGCAGGACCAGCCCCGGCAGCTTGCCCGGATTGCCGTCGAGGTCCAGGGCGGTCGGAGACGAGGCCGCCCAGGCCGTGCCCGCCAGCACAAACGTCGCGTCGCGCGGCAGGATCTCCGCCAGGCCGTTCCCCCAGGCCACGGCGGGGTGCCGGCCGCCGGCCCGCAACTCGGACACCGCCGACCCCAGCGCGGCCGGGTCCTCCAGCACCCGCAACGCGATCCCCGCGCGCCGGGCGTCCTCCAGGGTGACCCCCGCCCGCACGGTCCGCAGTTCCACCAACCCCAGCGGGCGCCCGCCGTCGGCCACCGCCAGGCAGCGCCCCCCGCGCGCCACCACGGCCCGCTCCAGCACGGCGGCGGCGGACGGCCACTCCCCGCCCGCCAGCGCCACGGCCCGGGCCACGCCGGGTACCGGGCCGCACTGCGGCTCGCGCACCCGCACGTCCCGGCTGGGAATCCGTCGGGCCAGCAGATAGACCGAATGGACAGCCGTGTGTTCGGCCAGCGCGGTGGCCATCTGCGCCGCCGCCGCGACCTCGCGCACCGTGACGCCCGGCAGGGGGAGGAACTCGACCGCCGCCAGACGGCCCTGCTCGTCCACGGCGGCGCTCGGCAACAGCAGCGTGTCGCAGCGCGCGGCGCGGGACAGGGCGTCGTCGGTGGCGGGCAGGACCCGGAAGGCCCGCCAGAAGGCGGCGCGGGCCTCGACCAAGCCTCCCGCGGCGGTGAACAGCAGATAGGGGGGCACCAACGCCAAGAGGCCGAGCAGCAGGGCCGGGCCCCCGCGAAACCATGCCAGGGCGGTCGCGGCGGCACCGGCCCCCAAGGCGGCGACCGGCCACCAACCGAACCCCCGGACCGGGCCCCGGCTGGCCGGCAGCGGGGTGGGCAGGGGGCGGATGCGCAGCCAGCCACTCTCGATCCGGCTGCCGGCCAGCACCGAACGGCGCCCCGGTGCGGCCTCCCGCACCACGGGCGCCGACTCACCCGTCAGGGCGGACTCATCCACCGACGCCGAGCCCGCCGTCACCTCGGCGTCGAAAGGGACGATGTCTCCGGGAGCGAGGTCCAACCCGTCCGCCGCGGGCCCGCGCGTTTCTCTCATCACTCGCTCCGGCCGGCCTCAGAGCTTCTCCGGATACAGCAACGCGTAGAACAGATACACCAGGAGCCCCGCGCTCACGATCAGGCTGACCACCAACACCAGGCGCACCCCCTTGGGCCGCCGGCCCCTACAGCCGGCTCATACCGTCGACATACAGGCCGCACAACCAGAAGAAGAGCGCCACACCCAGGATCCCCAGGACGTCCCCGAGCACCGTCCCCTCCCCCTTTCGACCCGGCGGGTCACGCGCTGGCGCCCTTGGCCAACTGCTGCACCGCCAGGTTCAGTTCCAGCACGTTCACGTACGGATCGCCGTAGAGCCCCAGGAACCGACCGTGGACGTGGGCATCCACCAACTGCCGCACCGTCCCCTGGGACAGACCGTTGGCCTTGGCCACACGGGCCACCTGCAGCAGCGCGGCGGCGGGAGAGATGTCCGGGTCAAGCCCGCTGCCCGAACTCTCCACCAGGAGCGGCGGCACCTGCTGCGCCGTCACCCCGGGGTTGGCCTTCAGCACGCTGGCCAGGTTGGTCCGCACCTCCTTGATCAGCGCCGGGTTCGTGGGGCCGTAGTTCGTCGCGCCGGAGGCCGCCGCGTTGTATGGGGGGGTCGTGGCGCTCGGCCGGCCCTGGAAGAAGCGCGCCGAGGTGAACTCCTGGCCGATCAGCCGAGAACCCACCACCTGGCCGTTCCGGACGATCAGGCTACCGTTCGCCTTGTTGTGGAAGAACACCTGGCCGATCCCGGTCATCAGCGTCGGGTAGACCAGTCCCAGGAGCACCCCCAGGAAGAGCACCAAGCGCAGGGACGGGAGGAGAAACGTGCGCACCGCGCTGCCCCCTTTTCGCCGCGGGCCGAACCGTGGTCCACCGCTAACGGACCGTCTGCACCAAATGCAAGGCGGTCACGGCCATGTCGATCAGCTTGATCCCCACAAATGGCAGGATCAGGCCCCCCAGCCCGTACAGCAACAGGTTGTTGCGCAACAGCGTCGCCGCGTCCACCGGCCGGTAGGTGACGCCGCGCAGCGCCAGGGGGATGAGGGCCGGGATGATCAGGGCGTTGAAGATCACCGCAGACAGGATCGCGCTCTCCGGGGAGGTGAGGCGCATGATGTTCAGGGCCTCCAAGCCCGGGAAGGCGACCACGAACATCGCGGGCAGGATGGCGAAGTACTTGGCGACGTCGTTGGCCACCGAGAAGGTGGTGAGCGCGCCCCGCGTGATCAGGATCTGCTTGCCGGTCTCCACGATATCGATCAGCTTCTGCGGATTGCTGTCCAGGTCGATCATGTTGCCCGCCTCGCGGGCGGCCATCGTGCCGGTATTCATGGCCACCGCCACGTCTGCGTGCGCCAGGGCCGGCGCGTCGTTCGTGCCGTCCCCCACCATGGCCACCAGGTAGCCGTCGCCCTTCTGCGTCTGGATGTATTCCATCTTGCGCTCGGGTGTGGCCTGGGCGAGGAACTCGTCCACGCCCACCTCCTTGGCGATGGTCTCGGCGGTCAGCGGGTTGTCGCCGGTGATCATCACGGTCTTGATGCCGGCGCGCCGCAGGGAGGCCAGGCGCTCGCGGATCCCGGTCTTGACCACGTCCTTGAGGTAGATGACGCCCAGGCAGCGCTCGTTGACCGCCACGACCAGCGGCGTGCCTCCCGCCCGCGCGATAGTGTCCACCATGGGCTGCAGTTCGGCCGGCACCTGCCCGCCGCGCTCGGAGACGAAGCTCGCCACCGCGTCGGCGGCGCCCTTGCGCACCACCTCGGCGCCGCGGTTGACGCCGCTCATGCGCGTCTGGGCCGTGAAGGGCACGAACTCCGCCCCGTCGGCTTCAGCGTCGGCCTGGTACTTGTCCCGCGCCAGGGTCACGATCGAGCGCCCCTCGGGCGTCTCGTCGCTGAGCGAAGACAGGAGCGCCGCGCTGGACAAAGCGGCGGGGTCCACACCGGGCAGGGTTTGGAACTCCACGGCCTGGCGGTTGCCCAAGGTCAGGGTGCCGGTCTTGTCCATCATGATCACGTTGACGTCGCCAGCCGCCTCGATGGCCCGCCCGGAGAGCGCCACCACGTTCAACTGCAGCAGGCGGTTCATGCCGGAGATACCGATCGCCGAGAGCAGGCCGCCGATCGTCGTCGGCACCAGGCACACCAGGAGGGCGATCAGCACCGTGATGGAGACGGAGGCATGCGAATAGGTGGCGAACGGTTCCAGGGTGACGACCACCACCAGGAAGATCAGCGACAGTCCCGCCAGGAGGATGGCCAGGGCGATCTCGTTGGGCGTCTTCTGGCGGCTGGCGCCCTCGATCAGGGAGATCATGCGGTCCAGGAACGACTCCCCCTGGCCCGCGGTGATCCGAACGCGGATGTGGTCGGAGATGACCAGCGTGCCTCCGGTGACGGCGCTGCGGTCGCCGCCGGACTCCCGGATGACCGGGGCCGACTCCCCGGTGATCGCCGACTCGTCGACCGCGGCGATCCCCTCGATGACATCGCCGTCACCGGGGATCGTCTGGCCGGCTTCCACCAGCACCACGTCGCCCTTGACCAGGGTGGTCCCTGGCACCTCGACGAGGCCCGACGGCGTCTCCTTGTGGGCCACAACCTCGGTCCGGCTCTGGCGCAGGGCCGCCGCCTGCGCGCGGCCCCGTCCCTCGGCCATGGCCTCGGCGAAGTTGGCAAAGAGCACGGTCAGCCACAGCCAGATCGAGATCTGCCCCGTGAAGCTGGCCGTGGCCAGCCGCCCGTCGAACAGGTAGCGGAAGGCGTCCAACGTCGTCAGGACGCTCCCCACCTCGACCATGAACATCACCGGGTTATGCACCATCCAGCGCGGGTGCAGCTTGCGGAAGGCCTCTCCCAGCCCCCGCCGCACCAGTTCGCGGTTCCAGAACCCGGTGGCGCCCCGGGGCCGGCCACCGGAAGTTGCATCTGCCTGCACGGGTCAACCCCCCAACCGCACCGTCTCTTCCACCCGACCGGTCAGCCGAAGACCTTGCCGGCCTGCATCGAGAACTGCTCCGCGAACGGGCCCAGGGCCAGGGCCGGGAAGAAGGTGAGCGCCCCGACAATGACCACAGTGCCCACCAGCAGGACGACGAAGAGCCAGCCATGCGTGGGGAACGTCCCGGCGCTCACCGGGACGCGCTGCTTTTTCACCAACGCCCCGGCCATGCCCAGCACCGGCAGATACATCGCGAAGCGCCCGAAGAGCATGGCCAGGCCCACCGTCAGCGCGTACCAGGGGAGCGCGGCATTCAGCCCGCCAAAGGCCGAGCCGTTGTTGCCCACCCCGGAGGCGAAGGCGTAGAGCACCTCGGAGAGCCCGTGCGGTCCGGGGTTGGCGATACCGGCCAACCCCGGTTTGATGATCACCGAAACGGCCGAGAAGATCAGGATGACGAAGCTGGGCACCACCATGGCCAGCACGGCCATCTTGATCTCGAACCCCTGGATCTTCTTCCCCAGGTACTCCGGGGTGCGCCCCACCATCAGGCCGGCCAGGAACACGGCCATCACGGCGAAGGCCAGCATGCCGACCATGCCCACGCCCCAGGACCCGAAGATCACCTCGCCCGTCATCATGTTGAAGAGCGCAACCAGGCCCCCGATCGGCGTCATGCTGTCGTTCATGGCCGCGACGCTACCCCAGGAGACCGCGGTGGTCGCCGAATTGAAGAGGCTGGAGAGCGCCGGACCGAAGCGGGCTTCCTTGCCCTCCATGTTGGCCGTACCCGCCAGGTGGAACTGGGAGAGCAGCGGGTTCCCCACCGCCTCGGCGTGGTACATGATCAGCGTCAGGGGAACGAACATCAGCGCCATCGCCGCGAAGATCGCCCACCCCTGACGGCGGTCCTTGACCATC
>JAJZWQ010000231.1 GCA_021846605.1 Bacillota bacterium
CCGCCGTCCAACCCGCCGGCGGCGCGCAGGCACAACTCGACCGCCGGCCCGCCGCCCACCCGGGCCGCCGAGCGCAGCGCCTGCGGCAGCGGCGTGGCGGCGTACGCGATCTCCGTGCGCAGGGCCTCCAGCACCGCCCGCGCCCCGGCCAGCTCCGTCGGCCGCCGCCGCAGTTGCCGCGCGGCAATGTATCCCCAGCCGCTGGGTGCCGCCGCCAGGCAACCGACCCCCACCGCCGTCAGCCACGCGCCCACCGCACCGCCCCCCGTGCGCCCCACAGCCGCGCCGGCTCCTGGTCCAGCGCCACGGGTGCCGGCGGGGCCACCCCCGGTCGCAGTGGACCGCAGACCAAAGACACACCGCCGGCCGCAAGCACGGAGCGCAGCGCCGGCCGCTCCCGCAAGGCCGCAAGGCTGTCGGCGTGCGCCGTCGCCAACACCACCACGCCGCAGCGGGAGGCATCGGCGATGGCCGCGGCGTCTCCCCGGCCGCCCACCTCGTCGCAGGCCACGACCTGCGGGCCCATGGCGCGCACACACATGCGCAGACCCACCGCCTTGGGCACCCCGTCCAAGACGTCCGTACGCGGCCCGAGGTCGAACTGCGGCACGCCACCGCTGCAGGCGGCGATCTCGGAGCGCTCGTCCACGATGGCGACGCGCGCCGGCCGCAGCGGCGCCCCCGCCCAACCCTCGCTGAACTGGCGGCAGAGGTCGCGCAGCACCGTCGTCTTGCCACTGCCCGGCGGCCCATACAGGAGCAGCCCCCGGATGCCGCCCAGCGCCCCCATATGGCGGGCCAGGCCGGCGGCGACACCCGGAACCTGCCGCGCCACCCGCAGGTTGACCGACCCGAAGTCCCGCAGGGTCACGACCCGGCCACCCCGGCACACGGCCCTGCCGCAGAGGCCGGCCCGGTGGCCGCCAGGCAGGGTGCAATAGCCCTGGGCCAGCTCGTCCGCCCAGGCATAGACCGAAGCCCGCGTCACCAACTGCACGGTGCGCGCGATATCGTCGGGGGTCACCACCTCCGCCTGGCGCGGGTCGGCCACCGCCCCCCCCATGCCAAGCCAGCGATCCCCCTGGGCCGTCACCACCCCCAGCGGCCGGCCGGCGCGCATCCGCACCTCGCGCCACGACGCGTCCCCCCCGACCCGCAGCGCAGCCAGCGCCGGCCGCAACCGCGGGGCGACAAAGGCCGTCACGGCCGCCTCCGGGTCTGCGGGATCGACCACGTCCACCGGCTCCGTCCGCGGCGCCACGACCATGACCAGCCCCTCTTTGCCGGGCGGCTTGGACCAGTGGCATGTCTATGTATGGGCCGCACGGATATGCGCCCGCGCGGCAGCCGCATCCACCGCCGGGGCCCGCCTGCGCCGTGGTGGGGCAGGGGCCTGAAAGGAGTGCTCAGGAATCAGGAGAAGTTGTGGCCCCACGCGTCCAGCGCCCGCCCGTGGACCAAGGCGGGCGCGGTACCGCCGGCCGGGGTTGGCGTAACCGATGGCATACAAAGTGGAAACCGGATGGCGCCGCCGAAGGGGTGGGCCGGTGATTCCGAGTGCGATCGTAACGACCCAGGTCCCCGGGTCGGCGGCAAGGGGCAGTGTCAGCCCACGGATGGGTGGGAGGAGGAGGTTGGCACGGGTGCAATGCACTTTTGCGGGGCGGAAATGGTAGAAAGAGGCATGCCATTTTCAGGCTGCTTCCTTGCGGAGCGTAGCCACAGGAGGAGCCGCGCGGGGGGCGCTCGTACGGCAAGGGAATCACGCCCGCAATGGGTGTGAACATCCGAGGGTCGGGGGATCGGTATGAGTTGACCAATGGCGGCCAAGTGCTGGAGGAACTGGACGCGCGTCATGCGCTGATGGAGTGCTATCCGGGCGCGGTGTACTTGAGCGGCCGGCGCACCTTCTTGTGCCAGGGTTGGGCCGGGCACCGGATCTACACGCGAGAGGCCCACGGGGTGAAGTACCATACGACGCCCATCCTGCGGGTCAGCATCCACGTTGAGGGCGAGACGCGGGGGACGGCGGGCAGCGGGCGCCTGCGGGTGGAAACGGAGGTGACGGGTTTTCGGGAGATCAATCCGCGGACGCGGGCGAGCCTGCGGACGAAGCCGCTGAAGCTGCCGCCCCAGGTCATGGAGACGGACGGGCTGTGGCTGCCGCTTCCGGACGGGGTGTGGGCGGATCGGCGTGGTCTTGCGCCAGCGTTGCATGCGGCGGAACACGTGCTGGCGGAGATGCTGCCGGCGGTGGTGATGGCCGACAGCCGGGACATTGAGGGGGCGTCGTACACGGCGCACGCGGACGTGGGAAAGCGGCCGGTGGTGTTTTTGTATGACAACGTGCAGGGCGGCTGTGGGTACAGCGGCGCGGCATTCGCGTCCCTGGAGGAACTGCTCAAGAGCGCGGGCGCGGCGGTGGGGCGGTGCGAGTGCCAGGATGGGTGTCCGAGGTGCATCCAGCGGAGCCGGTGTCGGTCGGCCGAGGGATTGAGCAAGGCGGGGGCGCAGCGGGTGCTGCACCTGCTGATGGCGGCCTACGGGCGGCGAGCGGGGCGGAAGGAAGCCGGGAGGGGGGCGTGATGCGGGTCGGTGGGCGGGCAGGACCCGTAGGCGGGCAACGGGAAGGGGGTCGATCATGAAGGACGAAGCGGCGCAGCCCCGGAACTTCAAGGATCGCGCCCTGGTTTGGATCTCCGGCCTGCTGGCCGGTGGCCGCGTGCCCCTGGTGCCGGATTCCCCGCGGCTCCTGCGCGTGGTGGACCGCCATCTTTTCGCAATGGCGCCCACGCAGGAGGAGACGGATCGCACGTTTCTCGCGGAGGACGGCAGCATCTGGACCTTCGAGTTTCAGTTTCGGGATGGCGAAGCCGATATTGCCCGCATGGCGGGCTACCACCTGAGCCTCGCCCGCCAGTACCCGAAACAGGCGGTGCATACCGTCGTCTTTTGGGGCCGGCGTGCGCCCTCACGGCGGCGTCTCCAAGTGCAGCAGGTGGTCTTTCAACCGCATCAGGTGTTCTTGCGAACGACGTTTGCCGAGGAAGAGGTGGAGCGTTTATGCCAGAACATCCAGGAAAGGCCGCTGGGGCGCGAGGCGGCGTTGGAACTGGCGATGCTGCCATTGATGCGGCATACCTTGGGCATGCGGGCCTTGCTGGAGAAGGCCCTGCCGGTCGTCGAGCGATTGGATGCGGACTTGCGTGAGCCGACGCGGGCGGCGATGCTATGCTTGGGGTACGGCGAGTTGCACTTGCCCGCGGATCGCGAGTGGGCGCGAAGGGAGTTGCTGAACATGCCGGTGGTGGGGCAGGAACTCTTCGAGGATCTTGTCCGTGACGGGGAAGAGAAGGGCCGACACGAAGGCGAGTTGGCCGGGGCGCTTCGCCAGGCGCAAAAGGCCGTGCTGGAAGCCTTCGCTGCCCGGTTTGACGCCGTGCCGACGGCGGTGTGCGATGCGGTGGCTCAGGCGAGCGACCTGGAGCGGCTCAGCCAGTGGCATCGAGCGGTTGTGCGTGCCCAGGATGCTGCTGCTGCTGCTGCTGCCGTGTTGGAGACGCACTGACGCGGCAAAGGCGCGGTGGGTCCGGCCCACGCCGCTCGGCCCGCGCAGTTGCCGGTTGGGTTGCGGACGGGGCGCAAGAGGAAGCGGATCATGGCGGGGAATTCCATGCGACATCCCCTACTCGCTGCAGCCATAATCTAGTTGTCAATGTCGACGGGACGCGGTTGGCTGTCGCAGACGGGAATGCGTGGCGTGGTTCGCCGGGCGGCATTGCCCGGCGTCACGACCACGAAGGGGGGCGACGACTGGCTCGCGCAGCCCTGGCCGAC
>JAJZWQ010000036.1 GCA_021846605.1 Bacillota bacterium
GATCTGCAGCGCGTGGAGGCCACGGTGCGACCGCTGCCCGCCGCCCCGGACGGCACCCTGGCGGAGGCCGCCGCCGAGCACCTGCCGGCGCTGCTGGCGGGCGTCGAGGCGGTGGTGGCCGGACCCGGCCTGGGACGGGGCCGCGGGGTGCGCCGCGCGGTGCTCGGCCTGTTGGCGGTCTACGGCGGCCCGCTGGTGCTCGATGCCGACGGCCTGAACGCCGTCGAACTGGCCGATTTGCGCGCGGCCAGCGGTAGCGTGATCATTACGCCCCATCCCGGGGAGGCGGGCCGCCTGCTGGGCATCTCCAGCCAGGAGGTCCAGGCGGACCGCCTGGGGGCCGTCCGCCGCCTGGCGGCCGACGGCCGCTGCGTGGCGGTGCTCAAGGGCGCCGGGACCCTGGTCGCCGTGCCCGACGGGCCGGTGGCCTGCAATCCCACGGGCAACGACGGCATGGGCACGGGGGGCACGGGCGACGTCCTGGCCGGCATCGTCGCCGGGCTGGCGGCGCAGGGGGCCGATCCACCAGCGGCCGCCACGGCCGGGGTGTATGTGCACGGTCTGGCGGGGGACCTGGCGGCGGAGGCCGAGGGGCGCCGGAGCCTGGTGGCCGGAGACCTGCTGGAGTACCTGGGCTCGGCCTTCCGGCGGTTGCTGGGCCCCACGGCGTGACGGGCACGGAGTGGGGGAGGGTGGACGTGCGCGCGACGTGGGCGGAGGTGGACCTGGGGGCGCTGCGCGCCAACGTGGGGGTGCTGCGCGCCGCGCTGGCGCCCGGCGCGCGCTTGCTGGCGGTCGTCAAGGCGGATGCGTACGGGCACGGCGCGGTGCCCGTGGCGCGGGCCGCCTTGGAGGCGGGGGCCGCCGTGCTCGGCGTAGCGCTGTTGGAGGAGGGGCTGGCCCTGCGGGCGGCGGGGATCCGCGCGCCGGTGCTCGTGATGGGCTGGACGCCTCCCGACCGGGCCGCAGAGGTGGCGGCGGCTGATCTGGACCAGGCCGTGTTCACGCCGGAGGACGGGCGTGCCCTGGCCGCGGCAGGGCGGGCGGCGGGCCGGCGGGTCCGGGTGCACGCCAAGCTGGATACCGGGATGGGGCGGGTGGGCTGGCCGGCGCGTAGCCCGGCCGGGCAGGAGGCGGCCGCCACGGCGATCGCCGCCCTGGCCGGCCTGCCGGGCGCGGAACTCGCCGGGATCTTCACGCACTTCGCCGGCGCCGACGAACCGGACCTGGCGGGCACGCGGGCGCAGTTGGCGGCCTTTGACGCCGTCCTCTCCCTGTTGGAGGCACGCGCCGTGCGGCCACCGGTGCGGCATGTGGCCAACACCGCGGCCCTCTTGCGCCTGCCCGAGAGCCACCTGGACCTCTGCCGGGCGGGGATCGGGCTGTATGGGTACCTCCCGAGTCCGGACGTGCCCGACCCCGGACTCCGGCCGGTGCTGTCCTGGTACGCCCGGGTGGCCATGGTGAAGGATCTGGCGCCCGGCGACGCGGTGAGTTACGGTTCCACATACACCGCCGAGCGGCGGGAGCGCGTGGCCACCCTCCCCGTGGGGTATGCCGACGGCTGGCGGCGCGCCCTGAGCAACTGCGGGCACGTGCTCCTGGGCGGGGTGCCGGCCCCGGTGCGCGGGCGCGTGTGCATGGATCAGACCGTGGTCTCCGCCGAAGGGTCCGGTGACGTGCGGCAGGGGGACGTGGCGGTGCTCCTGGGCGCGCAGGGCGGGGCGCGGCGCTGGGCGGACGCCCTGGCGGCCGAGCTGGAGACGATCAGCTACGAGGTGCTGTGCAACATCCAGCCCCGCGTGCCGCGACGGTACCTGGAGGGCTGATCGGGGTCCGGGTGCGCAGGGACGCATCTTGGGAGGGATCGGGCGTGGGTGGGCGCGTCCTGGTCACGGGTCCCGGCGGGCGGGTGGGGACGGGTCTGCGACGCAACTGGGGGGACCGGTACACCCTGCGGCTGTTCGATGCGCGGGAGCTGACGCCGGCCGGGGACCACGAGGAGTGCGTGCGTGGCGACATCCAGGACGCCGTCGCCCTGGGGGAGGCGGCCCGGGGGTGCGACGCCCTGGTGCACCTGGCCGCCACCCCGGACGAGGCCGACTTCGCGCGCGAACTGGTCCCCAACAACGTCCTCGGCCTGTATAACGCCTTCGAGGCCGCGCGCGAGGCGGGGGTGCGCCGTTTCGTCTTCGCCAGCACCGTGCAGGTGCTGATGGGCTACCCCCTGGAGACCTTCGTACAGGACACCGACCCGGTGCGCCCGGTGACCCGGTACGCGTGCTGCAAGGTCCTGGGCGAGGCTCTGGGCCGCTACTACCACGACCGGTACGGCATGGAGGTCGTCTGCGTGCGGCTGGGATCGGTCCCGCACCCCGACCGGGACCGGCCGGGGTTCGGGGGGCCGCTCTACCTGTCGCCGCGGGACTGCGCCGGGTTCATCGCCGGTGCCATCGACACCGATCCCGCCCCGGACGGGGGGTACGCCGTCATCTCGCTGTGCTCCCGCGGGGGGGCGGCCGTGCGCGACGTGGAGCGGGCCACACGCCTTCTGGGCTACGCCCCCCAGGACGGGGAGGAGCCGCCCCCGCGTTGACGCTGCGGTGCGGGCTGGCGGATACTTGAGGCGCCGTGGCGGACAACGTGTCCCCGCGCCGGGGGGATCGCCCGCATGCCGCTCTCTGGGGATGCCGATGTGGATTCGGGCAACGCCCAGGCCTTCCTGGACCGCCTGCGCGGCCTGGAGTCCCTGTCGGCCCTGGGCGGGGTCGCCCAGGGGTGCGCGCGCTGCGGGTTGCGCGCCGGTTGCCGCGGCGTGGTCTTCGGCGAGGGGGACGCCCACGCCCGGCTCTGCCTGATCGGCGAGGGGCCGGGGGCCACCGAGGACGAACTGGGCCGGCCCTTCGTGGGGCGGGCCGGAGAACTCTTGGACCGCATCCTGGCCGCCGCCGGCTTCCATCGCGAAGAGGTGTATATCAGCAACGTGGTGCTCTGCCGCCCTCCCGGCAATCGCATCCCCACCGACGACGAGATCTCCACCTGCCGCCCGTACCTTGAGCGCCGCCTGGAATTGATCGCCCCGGACATCGTGGTGCTGCTGGGGGCGACCCCCCTGCGCGCGCTGCTGGGGCCCCGGGCGCGCATCACGCAGGAGCGCGGCCGCTGGCTACGGCTGGACGGTCGGTGGGTCATGCCCACCTACCACCCGGCCTACCTGCTGCGCAACCCCAGCCGCAAGGCCGAGGCCTGGGAAGACTTCCAGATGGTGCGCGACCTCCACCGACGGCTGCAGGCCGCCCGGCCGGCCGGGGAGTGAGTCCCGGCGCGCCACCGGCCCCGCGGCCGTTCCGACGCCGCAAGCGCCCCTCCGGCTTGGAGCTACCTTATGCGCGCGTACTGGAAGCGTGGCGGCACCTCGCCCTGTGTCAGGGGATCCTGGTTGTCGAACGGAACCCGGCCTGGACCAGTCAAGTCTGCCCGCACTGCAGGAGTCGCGGTGGGAGGTTCTCGCCGGACGGACGCGGCTACCCGAGCCGCTTCCGGTCCGGGCGCTGTGGCTGGATGGGCGATGCGCGCGGCGGCCCTCAACCTGAAGCGGAAGTGGGACCGGAGGTTCCGGTATTCCACTGCGGAGGAGAAGCGGGCGGCCGCAACAAGCCGGCCGGAAGGCGGACGCCGGTGCGGGGTCCAACGTCAGCTCAACGACGGATGTGTGTCTGCAGCGGGCGCCGGCCTCACGGCCGGTCCTGCGGCAAGGGCGGCACGAATGGCAGCTGTCGCGGTGTGTGAGCCAGATCGGGCAACTGCTGACACCACGCACCCCGCGACCCCTGGGGACATACCGTGGGGCCGGAGGTGACCGGGGTGGAAACTGCGACGCCGCAGGGGCTGGGGCGGAGGGAGGATCTGCGCAGGGAACTCCTGGAGCACAGGGGCCATCGCCTGACGGTGATCTGGCACTGCAACGGCGTGCTGGCGTGCTCCACGGGCAAGCTGGTCGAGGTGGGCTGTGACTTCCTGGAGGTGCATGGCCTGATCCCCACGTTCTCCGAACGGATGGTCTGCGGCGGCTGTGACGACGCCGCGCCCATGATGCTGGACATCGTCATCCCCTTGGAGAACGTGTGCGCCGTGGTGGAGGACGTGCCGGAGTGCCGCAAGGCCGGGGTGCCCTTCTGCTGCGGTGCGGTGGATCCGCCGGTTCCCGGCAATGCGCCGGCGTGACGGCCGGGACCCCTGCCGGTCCCGGGTGGTGGGCGCCCCGACCCCCAGGCGACGGCACCCGCTCCCTGCCGGGGCACCCCCCTGCGGTCGCCCCTGGCCCCTGGCCCCTGGGGCCTGTCCAACTGGCGGTAGGGGGCCGTGGCGCGCACCCGGGGGGAAGAGCCCCCCGGGTGCGCACGGCGGCCGCTCAGGCGCCGATCGCCTGCGCGGCCGCGGTCAGGTACTTGAGGTATGGGCCCTGCCCCGCCGGCCACGAGGTCCAGCATCCGCCCCACGACGACCAGTTTTCCAGGCCCGCCTGGGGGTCTGGTCCCAGGACATGCAGTGCCGCCAGGGCGTTGTTGTCGGGCGTGTACAGCCATTGCGCCCAGCGGCAGGGGTCGTCGCTCCCGGTCTGGGCGCGCAGGAAAGCGGCGTGGACGTTGTGGATCTGCCACAGCCCCCAACTGGTGGCCGCCACGACGGGCTGGCCGCGCGCCGCGCCGTCGCAACTGGGGCCCCGCAGCCCGGCGTCGCCCGCCTGGAGCGGGTCCCAGCCGGTTTCCGCCCCGGCGATGGCGACCATCACCGTGATCAGGGTATAGGGTCCGTGGGGGGTCTGGATCTGCAGGGACGGAAAGGTTGCCTGGGCGGCGCGGACGGCGTCGCCGATCGCCACTGGACATCCCTCCGCCCGCAGGGTATGTCCGAGGGGGTCGGCCCGTGACGCAGGGGGGTGCACGCGGGTCGCGCCGACGCGCTCAGCGGGGCGTCTCGGCGATGTGGCCGGCCTCCTGGTCTAACCGCTGGGCGATGCGCGCCAGTTCGGCGCGGTCGACCAAGCCCCGCGACTCCAGGAACTCCAGGAGGCTGGCCAGGGCGAGCGTGTTGCGGTATTGGGTCTCCCGGATGTCGGCGAGACGGGCACCCGTGAGGACATCCTCCCAGCGCGTTGCCAATGGGCCACTCCCCTTCCATACAGGGACGAGTATTGCCAGGAATTGCAGGTATCATGTGCGGGCAGGGGGGAGCGAGCGGTGACCGGGGAGGGGCGGAGGGTCGAGACCACCGGGGCCGCGGGGACGCGGGCCGTGGGGAGGCGTCTGGGGGCCGCGGCCCGTCCGGGGGACCTTCTCCTGCTGGACGGCCCCGTCGGGGCGGGCAAGACCGTGCTGGCGGACGGCGTACTGGACGGGCTGGGTATCCCCGGGCCGCACCCCAGTCCCACGTTCACGCTGGTGCGCGTCTACCAGGGGCGCCTCCCGGCGGCGCACGTGGATCTCTACCGCCTGGCGGGCGGGAGCTTCTCCGAGGGGGAGATCGACCTGCCGGAACTCCTGGCGGCCGGAGGCGTCACCGTGGTGGAATGGGCCGAGGTCCTGGCGGCCGACGCGCCGGCCGACGCGCTGCACATCCGGCTGCGGCCCGGCACGGACCCGCGCCGGCGCCTCCTGGAGGTCCGGGCCGGCGGGCCAGGGGCGGCGCGGTGGGCGGCGGCGCTGGGTGGGGGGGACGGCGGGCGGTGAGGGTGCTCGGGCTGGATTGCGCATGGACGGCGGGGGCGGCGGTCATCGACGGCGACACGCTCCTGGCGGCCTGTGTCGCGGGAGAGGGTGCGCGGCCGGCGGCCCAACTGGTGCCCCTGGCGGCCCGCGCCCTGGGCGAGGCCGGGCTGGGCCTGGCGGATATCGACGGCATCGCGGTCGGCACGGGGCCCGGCTCGTACGCCGGGGTGCGCACGGCGGTGGCGACGGCCAAGGCCTGGGCCTGGGCGGGGGGCCGTCCGCTGGTCGGCGTCGATTCGCTCGCCGCCCTGGCCCTGGCCGCGGGGCCCTTCCCCGGCCCGGTCTGGGCGGTGCTGGACGCCCGCAACGGCCACCTGTTCGCCGGCTGCTTCCGCGACTCCGGGGCCGGGGATCTGCTTTCCCTGGTCCCGGCGGTGTTCCTGGACGCGCCGCTCCTGGGACAGCGGCTGGCGGCGGCCGAGGACGCCGTCCTGGTCGCGGGCGCCGCGGGCCCCTGGGCCGGGGGCGTCCCCACACGGCCCCAGGCCCTGGGGGGTATGGCCGCGGGCGTCGCCCGCCTGGGGGCGCGCGCCTTGGCCGCCGGGGCCGCCCAGGATCCGTTGACCCTGGTCCCGCGGTACCTGCGCGAACCGCAGTTGGGCCGTCCGGGGACCGCCGTGGAGCGGAACCCGGCGGGGACGTAGACTGGACCACTCGGGCGGCTCACCGCCGAGGAGGGGCGATCGCGGTGTCGGTGGAGCGGAAGCCGGAGCCCGTGCGCTATATGGACATGACGCTGCGCCACGTGCCGGGCGTGCTGGCCATCGAGCGCCGCTCTTTCCCCACGCCCTGGTCGGAACGGGCCTTCGTGTCCGAACTCACCCAGAACGCGTACGCGCACTATGTCGTGGCCCTCCGCGGGCCGCGCCAGGTCGTGGGCTATGCGGGCATGTGGGTGATCCTCGACGAGGCGCACATCACCAACATCGCCGTGCACCCGCTGGTGCGCCGCCAGGGCTTGGGGAACGGGCTCCTGCTGGAACTGGAGCGCCGGGCGTATGGCCACGGTTGCCGCAGTATGACGCTCGAGGTGCGCCCCAGCAACCCCGTGGCCCAGCGGCTGTACCGCCGCCACGGCTTCGAGCCGCGGGGCCTGCGGCTCGGCTATTACGTGGACACCCACGAGGACGCGATCATCATGTGGAAGGACCAACTCGTGCCCGATCCGCAACCCAGTGCGGGCGGGGCCGCCAGCCCGCCCCGGCGGCCGCTCACCCGCCCGGAGGCGCCGTGCTAGCCACCCCGGCCGGGCTGTGCCTGGGGCTGGAGACGAGTTGCGACGAGACCGCCGCCGCGGTGGTGAGCCGGGGCGGCGAGGTGTACAGCAACGTGATCGCCAGCCAGGCCGCCCTGCACGCCCGCTACGGAGGGGTGGTGCCCGAGGTGGCGGCGCGCCGCCACCTGGAGGCCGCCCTCCCCGTGATCGACGCGGCGCTGCGGGAGGCGGGCTGCTCCTGGGGGGACCTGGGTCTGGTCGCCGTGACCCGCGGCCCCGGGCTACCCGCGGCGTTGCTGGTGGGCCTGGCGGTGGGCAAGGCGGTCGCCTTCGCCCGGGGTCTGCCCCTGGTGGGGGTCAACCACCTGGCCGGGCACCTGTATGCCCACCGCCTGGTGGCGCGCGGCGCGGCACCGGTCGAACTCCCGCGGCCTGCGGTGGGCCTGGTCGTCTCGGGCTCCCACACGGACCTGTGCCATCTCCCCGCGGGCGGGGGCCTGCGCCTGCTGGGGACCACCCTGGACGACGCCGCCGGCGAGGCCCTGGACAAGGTGGCACGCTTGCTGGGGCTGGGGTATCCGGGGGGGCCGGCCATCGAGCGCGCGGCACGGGAGGGGGACCCGCGGCGCCTGCCGCTGCCGCGCCCGCTGGGGTCGCTGGGCGGTACCGGCCGGCGCGGGCGGGAGGGCGTGGTCGGCGGCCGCTACGCCTTCAGTTTCAGCGGGCTCAAGACGGCGGTGGCGACCGCGGTGGCGGCGCGGCCGGAACTGGCCGCCGCCGACGTGGCGGCCGCGTTCCAGGAGGCCGTGGTGGATACCCTGGTCCGCCGTACGCTGGCCGCCGCCGGAGACCTGGGGGTCGGCACCATCCTGCTGGCGGGCGGCGTGGCCGCCAACCGGCCGCTGCGCGAGCGCCTGGCCCGGGCTGCCGGGACGGCCGGGACGGTGCTGCGGGTGCCGGAGCCGGTCTTCTGCACGGACAACGGCGCCATGATCGCCGCCGCCGGATGGGCGGCGGCGGAGCGCGGCGAATGGGCGGACTGGGACCTGGATGTGGCCCCCGGGGTGCCCTTGGCTCTCTGAGTGCGGTGGAGGGGGACGCGCGTGGCGCTGTATAAGGCGGAGGCCATCGTGCTCCGGGTGCAGCCGTTTGGCGAGGCCGATCGGCTGGCCACGCTGCTGTCTGCCGCGCACGGGAAGATCCGGGCGGTGGCCAAGGGGGCCCGGCGCGGCCGGGGGCTGGCGGCGCCGGTCCAGCCGTTCGTGCAGGCCGAGATGATACTCTGGCAGGGGCGGCAGTTGGACGGGATCAGCCAGGCCGAGGTGCGCCACCCCCGCCGCGGGCTGGCCGCGGCCCTGGAGACGCTGGCGGCGGCCGCATACTGCTGCGAGTTGGCCGAGGGCTTTGCGGCGGAACGCCAGGAGGCCCCCGAACTTTTCGCCGGCCTGGCCGCCGTCCTGGACGCTCTGGAGCGGCAAGGACCGGCCGGCCGCTTGGGCGAACTCCTCCGGTGGTTCGACCTGCGTATTCTGGCCGCCTCGGGCTTCAGCCCGGAGTTGCAGGTCTGCACGGGCTGCGGGCGGCCCCTGGGGGAGCCGCCCGGCCCCGTGGCCTTCTCGCCTGAAGGGGGCGGCCTGCTCTGTCCGGAGTGCGCCGGGGGGGAGCCGGGGGCGCCGCCGCTGGCGCCGTCCGCGCTCCGGGCCATCCGCCACCTGGCGGGTGTGCCCGCCGAGGGGGCGGAGCGCGTGCGCATCGGCCCCCGCACCATGGCCGACATCGACCGCGCGTTGCGGTTGCAGATCCAGGGCATCCTGCAGCGCCCGCTGAAGAGCCGTGCCCTGCTGGAGTCGCGGCCCTCGGGCGGCGTTCCCTGACCGTGGCCGCGCATCGCCTGGGGGCCGGCGCCGCAGCCTAGTCCGCGGAGTCTGGACGGACGGGGAGGGATCGGTCATGGAGAGCGGGATCACGCTGGAGAAGTTGGACGCCCTGCGGCGTCGGACCGGTGCGAGCTATGCGGCGTGCCTGGACGCGCTGCGCGCGCACGGCGGCGACGTGTGCGCGGCGTTGGGCGAGATCGAGTGTGCGCCAGGGCAGGCCGGGACGGTGCTGGGCGGGGTGGCGCGTACGGCGGGCAACATCCTGCAGGAGGGTATGCGCACCCGCCTGGCCGTGCGGCGCGGTGGCACCACGCTGGTGTGTGTGCCCGCCGTGGTGGGGGTTGCCGGCGCCGTCCTCTTCCCGCTGGCGACGGTGGTCGGCGTGGGCGCCGCGCTGGCCAGCCGCGCGTCGCTGTCTTTGGAGCGCGCGACGTCGGGGCTGTAGGCACGGGGCCTTGCAGGGTTTGGGCGCCGGTTGCCGTAGTCGCGCATGGATTGCCCGCGCAAGCGGCCGAGGAACGAGGTGGACCCGCTGCCCGCACGTTCCGGTTCCGGCGAGGGACCGTTGAGCTTCCAGGAGATCATCCTACGCCTGCATCACTTCTGGGCGGACCGGGGCTGCATCCTGGCCCAGCCCTACGATGTGGAGAAGGGCGCGGGCACCATGAACCCGGCCACCTTCTTCCGCTGCCTGGGCCCCGAACCGTGGCGTGTCGCCTACGTCGAGCCGTCGCGCCGCCCGGCCGACGGCCGTTACGGGGAGAATCCCAACCGCCTGTACCAGCACTGGCAGTACCAGGTGATCCTCAAGCCGTCGCCGGCCGACGTCGTCGAGGTCTACCTGGCCTCCCTGGCGGCGATCGGGATCCGCCAGGCCGAGCACGACATCCGCTTTGTGGAGGACAACTGGGAATGGCCGGCTGGTGGCGCCTGGGGCCTGGGCTGGGAGGTCTGGTGTGACGGGATGGAGATCACCCAGTTCACGTACTTCCAGCAGGTCGGGGGCGAGGAGGTGCGTCCGGTCGCCGCCGAGATGACCTATGGCCTGGAACGGCTGGCCAGCTACATCCAGGGGACGGACGACGTCTTCAGCATCCGCTGGGCCGGCGACCTCCGGTACGGGGACCTGTTCCGGCAGGCCGAGTTCGAGCACAGCCGGTTCAGCTTCGAGCTCTCCGACCCCGACCTGCTCCGGCGGCACTTCGACGAATACGAGGCGGAGGCGCGCCGGCTGCTGGACGCCGGCCTGGTGTTGCCCGCCTACGACGACGTGCTCAAGTGCTCGCACACGTTCAACCTGCTGGATGCGCGCGGGGCGATCGCGCCCGCCCAGCGCGCCAGCTACATGGGCCGCATGCAGCGGCTCACCCGCCAGGCGGCCAGGCTGTTCATCGAGCAGCGCCAGGCCCTGGGATTCCCGCTGGGGGGCGGTGCCGGTGCCTGAACCGCTCTTGCTGGAGATCGGGGTCGAGGAATTGCCCGCGCGCCTCTGCCCCCTGGCCATGGAGCAACTGCTGGCCCGTGGCGAGCGGTTGCTGGCCGAACTGCGCCTGGAGCACGCCGGCGCCGAGGTCTTCGGCACGCCCCGCCGCCTCGCCCTGCGCGTCGCCGCCGTCGCGGACCGCCAGCCCGATAGCGACATCGTGGCCCGCGGCCCGGCTCGGGCCGCAGCGTTCGACGGCGCGGGCCAGCCCACGCCAGCGGCTCTGGGGTTCGCGCGCAGCCAGGGGGTGGGGGTCGGGGACCTGGTGACCGAGTCCGCCGGCGGCCGGGAGTACGTGTTCGCCCGGCGGCGCCAGGCGGGCCGTCCAGCACGCGAGGTGGTGGCCGAGCGTCTGGCGGGCTTGGTCGCCTCCCTGGAGTTCCCCCGGACCATGCGTTGGGGGAGCGGCGACTTCCGCTTCCCGCGTCCCATCCGCTGGCTGGTGGCGTTGCTGGGCGACCAGGTGCTCCCGTTCGCGATCGAGGGCCTGGAGGCTGGGCGCACCACGTACGGGCACCGCACACTGCACCCCGGGCCGGTGGAGATCGCCGCGCCGAACGAGTATCTGGAGCGCCTGCGTGCCGCGAGCGTGCTGGTCGACGTCGTCGAGCGGCGCACGCGCATCCGGGACGGCATCGCGGCCGCGGTGCGGGCCCTGGGCGCCGCCCCCCGCGAGAACCCCGAGCTCTTGGACGAGGTGACGCACATCAACGAGTGGCCGACGCCGTTCGTGGGCGGCTTCGACCCGGCCGCGCTGGCGGTTCCCGAGGCGGTGCTGGTGACGGTCATGCGGGTGCACCAGCGCTACTTCCCGGTCGAGGACGCCGACGGCAGGCTGCGGCCGCACTTCGCCGGGGTGCGCAACGGTGGGGAGGAAAACCTGGCGGGGGTGGTGGCCGGCAACGAAAAGGTGCTGGCGGCGCGCTTCGCCGACGCCCGCTTCTTCTACGGGGAGGACCGCGAGCGTTCCCTGGAGTCCCGGGTCCCCGAACTCACCAGCGTGACGTTCGCCGAGGGCCTGGGCACGTTGCGGGACAAGACCGACCGCCTGGGGCGCCTCGCGGTCTGGATCGCGGAACGGGTGGGGGCGCCGGTGGCCCCGGTCGCGCGCGCGGCCACGCTCTGCAAGGCGGATCGGCTCACGCACCTGGTCTACGAACTGCCCGAGTTGGAGGCCGTCATGGGGGCCCACTACGCCGGGTGCGACGGCGAGCCCCCAGCCGTCGTGGAGGCGATCGCCGAGCATGTGCTGCCCCGCTTCCCCGGGGACGCGCTGCCGAGCGGCGCCGCTGGGCGCGTGCTGGCGGCCGCCGATCGGATCGACACCCTGGTGGGCCACTTCCTCCTGGGCAGGGCCCCGACGGGGAGCGCCGATCCCCTGGGGCTGCGCCGCGCCGCGGCCGCCCTCATCCGCATCCTGGAGGCGGCGGGCTGGGACCTCTCACTGGCAGAGGCCACGGCGTACGCGCGGGCGGGGTACCCCGAGCTGTCTGGGGAGCCGGCGGGGCTGGGCGCCTTCCTGGAGGGTCGGCTGGCCGGCCGCCTGGAGGAGCGGGGCTTGGCCCACGACATCGTCGACGCGGTGCTGGCCGTGGGCGCCGACCGCGTCGCGGACGCGGCGGCGCGGTGTTTGGCACTGAGGGAGGCGCTCGCCGCCACCGAGTGGGAGGATACCGTGGTGGCCTTCCGGCGGGCGGGGAACCTGGCCCGCCAGGGCGAGGCGGGCGGATCTGTCGTCCCGGGGCTCTTCCAGACGCCCGAGGAGGGCGCCCTCTGGGAAGCCCTGCGGGCGGCCAGGGCGCAGGCCGACCAGGCGGCGGCGCGATGCGACTACGCCGGCGTGCTGGCGGCCACGGCCAGCCTGCGCCAGCCCGTCGACGCCCTGCTGACCCGCGTGCTGGCCATGGACCCCGATCCCGCCATCCGGCGCAACCGCCTGGCGCTGCTGGCCGGCGTGGCTGCCATCCCACACCCCGTCGCCGACCTGGCGCGTCTGGCGGGGGGCGACCGCTGAGGGTGAGGCCCGCGGCCGCTCTGACCGTCCGCTCCTGTCCCTTCTCCCGAGCCAACAGACACCGGACGCCGTGTGCGGGGGTCCGCGCGGCGCCGGAACGGCGCCGGCGCGCCGGGGGGGGGCGATCGCGATGGACAGCGCCCAGGCGCCATATCGGCGGTTTCCGCCGGAGTTCCTGGCCGAGTTGCGCCAGCGCACCGACATCGTGGCGGTGATCGGCGAGCGCGTGGCCCTGCGCCCCGCCGGGCGCGAGTTTACGGGGCTCTGCCCGTTCCACGAGGAGCGGACCCCCTCGTTCTCAGTCTCGGCGGAGCGTGGTCTCTATCACTGCCACGGCTGCCACGCCGGCGGCGACACCATCGAGTTCGTGCGACGCATCCAGGGCTGCGGCTTCAGCGAGGCGGTCGCGCAACTCGCGGCGCGCGCCGGCCTGGCTCTGCCCGCCGACCGGCCCCTGTCCGCAGCCGAGCAGCGGCGGCGGCAGGAGGGGGAGGAGTTGGCCGCCATCTGCGCCGCCGCGTCGTCTCACTTCCGCGAGAACCTCTTCCGTCCTGCGGGCGCCGAGGCGATTGCCTACCTGCGCCAGCGGGGGGTCGACGGCGTGACCGCCGAGCGCTTTGGGCTGGGCGTGGCCCTGGACGACTGGGATGCCGTCGGACGGGCGCTGGAGGGACGCTTTCCGCCCGAGCAACTGATCGCCGCCGGTCTGCGCATCCGCCGGCAGGGCCGACCCGGGGCCTTTGATCGCTTCCGCGCCCGGCTGATGTTCCCCATCTGGGACGAGCGGGGCCGTGTAATCGCCTTTGGCGGGCGCGCCCTGCGCCCGCAGGACGCGCCGAAATACATGAACTCGCCCGAGACTCCGATCTTTCACAAGCGGCGGGTGCTCTACGCGTGGCATGTGGCCCGCGCCGCCATCGCGCGACGCCGGCGGGTGGTGGTGGTCGAGGGATACATGGACGCCCTGAGTTGCCACCAGTTCGGGTTCGAGGACGTGGTGGCCGGGTTGGGAACGGCGCTGTCCGACGAGCAGGCAGGAATGTTGTCCAGGACCGCGGAATCAGTGATTCTGGCCTACGATGCCGATCCCGCCGGTGACGCCGCCACCGAGCGGGGGCTGGCGGTGCTTCAAGAGGCCGGCGCACAGGTGGCGGTCGCTGAGATGCCCGCAGGGCAGGACCCGGACGGGCTCCTGCGGTCCGCCGGCCCGGGGGCGCTGACCGTTGCCCTTGATGACGCCATCCCGCTCATCCGCTTCCTGGTCCGCCGCGCCGTGGGCCCCGCCGGACTTGCCGGACGTTCCCCGGAGGAGCGCTGGAGTCTGGCACAGAGAGTGGTGCCTTTCTTGGCGCGTGCGTCCGCAGGGACGAGGCGTGAATATAGCGAATGGGTGGCACGGGAGCTGATGGTGGGGACCACGGAAGTTGTCCGTGCGGTTGACAGGCTGGTCAATCGGGATGCGGAGCATAGGAATAGCAAGAGTTGGAACGCTACCGGAATGTCACGCCGCCCGATGCGCTCCGGCGCCGAGGCCGCTGAGGAGGCGGTGCTTGCGGCGTGCTTGCAGTCCGCTGAAGACTTGGCCCGGTTAGCGCCTGCCCTCAGTATACACGATTTCGGGGATCCAAGGCGCAAGGCCCTGGCGGCGAAATTGCTCCAGTCGGCAGAGCGAACCGGTTCGGCGGCACCGGTCCCCGGGGATGGGTTGCTGGACGATCTCGACGAGGAGGAGAGACCCGTGGCCGCAAGGCTCCTGGCGTTACCGGTTCGGGAGCCGGCCACGGTGCTGGCGAGCTATCTGAGCACCCTGCGCCGCGCGCGCCTGCGGCGTGAGGTTGAGGAACTTCGGGCCGAACAGCGACGTCTGACTGCGGAGGGCGAGGGGCTCGGGTCTCCCGCCCTTCTGGAGTTGATGCGGCGCCTGACGGAATTGACGGCGGAGTTGGCGCGCTCCGCGCGGGGTGACGCTAATGGCTAACGAAGGGGATCAGAGCAAGCTGCAGCGTGAGGTGCGCGACCTGGTGGAGCACGCCAAAAAGCGTGGTCGCATCAGCTACGCGGAGATTATGGACGCGCTGGAATCCGTGGCCCTGACGCCCGAGCAGATCGACGCGGTTTACAAGCAGTTCGCCGACATGGGGATCGAGGTGAACGGCCAGGAGGACGGCGTGATCGAGGCGGACGACGACGAGGAGCCCGAGGTCGAAGACGGCGGCGAATCGCCCGACGAAGCCGCGGCCGAACGCAGCGATCCGGTGCGCCAGGCGTTGCGGGAGCCCGTACAGCTCGAGGATAGCGAGATCTCCATGAACGATGTGGCGATCGACGACCCCGTCCGGATGTATCTCAAGGAGATCGGCCGGGTGCCGCTGCTCTCCTGGCCGGAGGAGGTGTCTCTGGCCCAGCGCATCGAGGCCGGGGACGAACTCGCCAAGAAGGGACTCACCGAGGCGAACCTCCGCCTGGTGGTCAGTATCGCCAAGCGGTACGTCGGGCGGGGCATGCATCTGCTGGACCTGATCCAGGAGGGCAACCTCGGGCTGCTCAAGGCCGTCGAGAAGTTCGACTACCGCAAGGGCTATAAGTTCAGCACCTACGCGACATGGTGGATCCGCCAGGCGATCACGCGGGCCATCGCCGACCAGGCGCGCACCATCCGCATCCCGGTGCACATGGTCGAGACCATCAACAAGCTGATGCGGGTCGAGCGGCAACTGCTGCAGGATCTGGGCCGGCAGCCGGAGTCCGCTGAGATCGCGGCCGAGATGGGCATCGACGAAGAGAAGGTCCGGGAGATCCAGAAGATCGCGCAGGAGCCGGTGAGCCTGGAGACCCCCATCGGCGAGGAGGAAGACAGCCACCTCGGGGACTTCATCCCGGACGAGGAGGCCCTGGCCCCCGCCGACGCGGCGTCGTCCCTGCTTCTCAAGGAGCAGTTGGAGGAAGTCCTCGGTAGCCTGACGGACCGCGAGCAGGACGTGCTGCGGCTCCGCTTCGGACTGGACGACGGCAAGCAACGGACCCTGGAGGAGGTCGGGCGGGTCTTCGGCGTCACCCGGGAGCGGATCCGCCAGATCGAGGCCAAGGCGCTGCGCAAGCTGCGGCATCCCAGCCGCAGCAAAAAGCTCAAGGACTACCTTGAGTAGGATGTGGGACGACACTGGGTTGAGACGGCGCGACATTAGCGTGAGACGGTTCTAGTCTAGCAGCCCCATGCGCCAATGCCAGATGTCGCTGTCCTGACCCGCAGGGCGCCTCCCTGCTCTGGTCGCCGTGCGGGCAGCCTGTCGGGATCGACCGTCCCCGACACCAGCCCGGGGCACCTCCTGGTAACAGAGGGGCTGTGTCTCGGGCTGCGGCAGGGCCCGCTCGTGGATGGCCTCGCAGACTCCCACCAGGGTCCCATCCGGCACGTCCCCACCGTATCGGCGGCTTGTCGTCCCATCCTGTCCCCAGGGCCCATCCCACGCACCGCACCGAACCGTTACGCGCCGCTGTGCGCGATTTGTTGGTCGGCGGTCATGGCACAGGCGGATGCCGAGCGGCCAGGGGCGCGGGACCCCAACGCGGCGTGGGCGCATACACTTGGCCGATTTCCTGGATCGCGGCTCTAGGGGGGCTGGGCCATGGCGTCAGCTACTGGGGAGACCTGCGTGCGACCCGAGCAATTCGGCGCGGTGGGCGACGGTGTGGCCGACGACACGGCGGCAGTCCAGCGCGCGCTCTCGGAGGCCATCTGGGAGGTCTGCCTGAGCGGGCGCTACCGCGTCACGGAGCCTTTGAACCTGACCGACCGCGCCTTCGGCGGGTTGCGGGTCCTGGGAACGGGCATGCGCGAAGACGCCCGTGGGTGCGCCCTACTGGGCGAAACCGGCGGCGTCGTCCTGGACTGCACCGGAAGCCAGTACATCACGCTGTCCGACCTTTCGATCCTTGCGCAGGGCGCAAGGCCCTCGACCTGCGGTGTGCTGTTCGCCCGGTCCGACCGTAGCGCGTATTGCCAGTTCAATGTCTTGCACCGTGTCCACATCGACGTGGGATCCGACCCCGCGGCCAACGCCGGCCATGGCACGATCGCTGTCTACAACAACGCGGCCGAACTGTTCCGCACCGAAGACAGCTTCTGTCTGGCGGACGTGGCGATGGTGTTCACGGCCCAGAACCTCTGCGGCATCCGTTCAACCCACACGACCTGGGACCCGGCGATCACCTCGATGTCCATGTGCACGCTGAGCGGCCCGACGACCCTGATCGGCAGGCGGGGGCCGGCGCTACTGCTCGAGCACCCGTTCAACCTGCGCTTCGACAACGTGTACCTCAGTCGCCGCGGCGAGGGCGCCGGGGACCGCGCCATCTGTTCATACGGCGCGCACTGCATCGACTTCGTCGGGCATATCGAGGGATACCCGCAGTTCCTGGTGACCCACGGGGCGGAACGCATGTGGCGCATTCGGGCCACGCAGATGCTCGGACCCGGTCCCGCGGTCACGCTGGAGGGTACGGGGCCGGGAGATCGACCGGAGTTGACCGGCTGTGACATCGACCTCTTCCCCATGCCCGGCAGCCGGCCACACGACTTGGTGGGAACGGTTGGGCCGGTCGGCGGCGTGAACGGTTGCCACATCACCCTCTGGAACGGACAGGGACTGCCCGGCGCGTCGGGGCTGTATTGCGGCGGCAACCAGGTCACCACGCGCCCGTGACTTGCCCGGGGGGGACCCAGGGGCGGCCTTGGCCCTCCCGTCGGCCGTTGCCGCAGCCCGTGCCCCAGGCGGGGACAGGCGGATGCCGCGACGCGGGGGCGGACCGTCTGCCCCCGCGCCGCGGCGGCCTCACGCCTGGCCCCGGGCGGCGCGGTAGTGCGCGATGATCTCCCGCAGGCTGTCCGCAAGGGTGTAGCGCGGCCAGTAGCCGAGGGCGCTGAGCCGCTTGAGGGACGGCGCCCGCCGGAAAGGCTCCTCGAACATGGCGTCAAAGACCTGGTCGAACGGTACCGTGCGGATCGGTGAGCGCGAACCGCTCAGGGACACCACCATGCGGGCGAGGTCCACGATGCGCGTCTCGTCGGTCCCGCCGATGTTATATACTTGGCCGGAGGTGCCCCGCGTCCACACCGTGAGGATCCCTTCGACGGCGTCGCGTACGTCCGCGAAGGTTCTCGTCTGAGACCCATCGCCATACACATCCAGCGGGAGACCGGCCAACGCCCGTTCCACAAAGCGCGGGACCACCGCCCCGTACGCGGCGCTCTGGTAGGGTCCGATGACGTTGAAGAGACGGCCGACAACCACCCGGCACCCCCACTCCGTCGCCGCCGCCCGACCGAGGAGTTCCTCGGTCAGCTTGGCGTAGGAATAGGTCCAGGCCGGGCGGTGCGTGTTGCCCAGGCGCACCTCCCGTTCCTCGCCCAGCCGACCGCCCCATGACTTCCCATAGATCGCCGACGACGAGGCGAGGAATACCGGCACGTCCCGCTCGCGGACCGCCTCCAGGATGTGGACGGTGCCCAGCGCCGCCGTGGTGAGGCTGTCCCACTGGTGGCTGATGGCGTGCGGTACCCCGACGACCGCGGCCAGGTGGAAGACGGCGTCCTGGTCGCCGAGGATCTTCCAGACCAGGGACCGGTCCCGCACATCCCCCTGTACGTAGGTCGCCGGTGCCTGCGGCGGACGGGTGCCCGGGCCCCGCTCATCCAGCACGGTCACGGCATGGCCTTCGGAAAGCAGCCGGGCGACCAGGTGAGACCCGATGAAGCCGGTGCCCCCCGTTACGAGGACGCGCATGCCAATCCCCCCTCTGGGGTGCTTCCGGTCTCGTGCGCCGGCGCGGCGACAATGCCCGGGTGGGTCAGGTCGAGGAACCGCCGGGCGCGCGCGGGGAGGTTCTGTGCGTCGAAGCCCTGGTGGGCGACGACCAGGACGGTGAGGTCGGCCTGAAGGAGTAGAGCGTCGGTGAGGGGCTGGGACTGCAGGGTGCGTTCGCCCAGGCGCCACTGGGGGACGAGGGGGTCGTGATACAGGAGTTCGGCCCCCTGCTCTACGAGGTTTGCGCCGATCCCTTCGGCCGGGCTCTGGCGGGTATCGGGAACGTTGGGCTTGTACGTCACGCCGAGCAACAGGACGCGCGAACGGCGCACCGGCAGTCCCACGGCGTTGAGCGCGCCCACGACCTTGCCGGCGGCGTAGAGCGGCATGGCCTCATTCACGTCCATCGCCTGTTCCAACATGCGCAGGGGGCGCTGGGCGCGTCGCGCCGCCCAGGTCAGGTAGCGAGGATCGATCGGGAGGCATTCGCCTCCCACGCCGGGACCGGGGTGGAAGGCGGCGAAGCCGAACGGCTTGGTCGCCGCCGCCGAGATGACGGCGTCCACGTTCAGTTGCAGGTGGTCGCACAGTTGCATCAGTTCGTTGATCAGCGCGATGTTGACGTTGCGGTACGCGTTCTCCAGCAATTTGGCCATTTCCGCGATCTCCGGACTGGCCACCGGATGGCACGGGGACACGCCTCGGCGGTAGTACATGCAGGCCAGGTCGGTGCACGCCTGGGTGACGCCACCGATCAGGTGCGGCGTCTGGCGCAGGCCGAAACGGGGATTCCCCGGGTCGATGCGCTCCGGGGCGAACGCGCAGAAGAAGTCGCGGCCAACCTCCCCAAGCCGCCGGGACAGCGCCGGTAGCAGGATTTCACGGGTCGTGCCCGGGTAGCTCGTGCTTTCGAGGATGATCAGCGTCGCCTGCCGGGCGTGCTGGGCCACGACTTCGGTGGCGGCGCGGAGCGCCCGCAAGTCGGGCTGGCCGCCGGATCCCAGGGGTGTCGGGACGCAGATGGTGATGGCGCGGCAGTCGCCCAGGAGTTGGGGGTCGGCGGTCGGGTGCAGGCGCCCCTGGGCGAGGGCGCGCTTGAGGGTCTCCGCCGCTGTGGTGATTACCCGCGGTTCCCCGGACTGGAGGGCTGCGGTGCGCTCAGGCGTGTCGTAGGCGATGACGCGGTAACGGGCGTCCGCCAGCGCGCACGCCAGCGGTAGCCCGACGTACCCGACGCCCACCACCCCCACGCGGGTGTCTTCGGTCTGTAGTGCGGTCCAGATCGGTTTCTGCATGTGGGTCGTCCTCCTCGAACTCGTCCGCAGCCGCCCGCAGGAACCGGGGGCCGACCACCGGTCGCCGGGGCGGCCGAACTGCGGTGGCCTCAGCGACCGGAGCCCCGTCAGATCTCGTCGGTACGCTCCAGTGCGCCGAGGACGGCTTCCAAGTCGGCCACCGGGGGCGGTATCGGCTGGAGCAGGGCGCCGGCCAACTGCTCCATCCGGCGCAGGCAGGCGAGGGCGCTGTACTCGTCGGACAGCAGCCCACGCGGGCACGCCCACCCGGCAGCGGTACGGGCCTGCGCGTAGTCGTCGAGCAAGCGAGAGGCGATGGCGGCGGGGAGGTCGGTAAGCAGCGTGACCAGATCGCGAGTGGGCACGTGTTCACCGGCGTGCTCCCAGCCCACGAGCCCGATGCCCTCGCCCCGCTGCTGCGGAACGAGGACCCGGTCCGGTCGCAGGTCTCCATGCACCAGGGTGGTGTGCCGGCGCTGCTGCAAGCGGGGCCGCTTTCGGTCCCAGGCCACTGCCAGCCCGGCCTGTACGGCCTGATGGCCGGGCGACAGGCGCGGGCCTTCTTTGGCGACGGTCTCGACAAGTCGCTGAACGCGTGCGACCACGACGGGCCAGCGCAGCCGCCGGTCCTGGGGCAGCCTCTGTACCAGGGGGCGGGCGCGCGTGTGGAACTGGGCCAGGGATCGTACGGTCTGGCGCCACCAGAGATGGCTTTCACCGGACAGCGGGGTGCCGACGACCCGCGTCAGGAGCAACCGGTGTTCGTTCGCACCGAGTACGGTGGGCGTGGTGAGAAGACCAAGGGGTCGCACCCATTGCAGTACCCGCGCCTCGTGCTCTGCCGCACCCGTGTCCGACGCCCGTTTGAGCACGAAGGACCAGCGCTCGCACGTCCCGTCGTGTTGCCATCGTGCCGTGTGGAGCGACACACCCCGCTCCACGCCGCCATGCAGGTGCTCGTGCTGTCACTGAACGTGGCGGGGGTAGGGGCTCCGGTGGGCGAGGAATGCCTGGCGCAGGACGTCCTGCGGCACGACCTCGGGTTCGGCCGGCGGATCGCGCCACGGCTCCCCGCGCACGATCTCGTCCGCGCAACCCCCGAAATCCAACGCCACGGCCCCGAACCGTGCGCTGAGGCGCGGGCAGAGGATGCACGCGGCAACGCCCGTCGACACGACGGCGAGGTCGAAGCGAAACTCGGCGCACCGGTCCAGGGCCGAGGGGATGTCCGGGGTGCCCCGCACCGGAGCGACCACGCCCGCGATCGTGACGCCGTGGCTGGCCAGGACGTCGGCGAACGCCTGCCCAGGGCCACCCACGACGAGGACGCGTGGACCCAGGAGGAGCTGCTCCAGTAGACCGGTCTTCCACAACGTGTAGTTCACAAGTGAGTGCGTCAGTTTCCGGGGGTCCAGCTGGACGTTGGCGGCGGCGAGGGCGCTGGCGAGCAGCGGTTGGTAGTTCGCGGTGCGCGACAGGGGGATCCCCACGAGATCGGCTTCCCGCACCGCGGCCAGCAGTTGGTCGCGGACGGCGAAGTCCGGGATCGGAACCCCGTGGTGGGGGAGGAAGGGCCCGCGGGCCAGCACCTCCTCAGGCGAGAGCACGAGGCCCTGGGCGATGCTGAGGGCCTCCCCGTCGCCCATGCGGATGAGGGAGAGGGGACGGTGGTCTGCGATCGCGCGTCCGATCCGAAAGGCGACATCCCGCTCGTCCAAGATGGGGAATAGTTCCTGGGTCAGCGAGCGGATGCCCTCCTGGACGATTTGCCGGGCGGTGGTGCCTGCCAAGGCCCGGCGCTCGCCCAGCAGGTCGAAGATCAGATCGTCAGGGGAGATGCTCATCGGGTACCCTCCTTCGGCTCCGCGCTTTACTGACGCGGCAGGACCTCCCGGTGCCGGATGCGGTCGGGTATGCCCCCCCGCACACCCAGCCGGTGCGATACTTCCGTCAGGGCCTCGATGTGGTCGCCAAGGATCAGGCGCTCAAGCGCGGTGGGGGAACGATCGGCCGATTGGGGGCTGTGCACGCGATTGGGTCCGACGACGTCCACGCCGTGCACGGCCCGGACGTTGAGCCCTTCGAGGACCGCCACCGCGTGCGCCAGCGGCGGTACGGCCAGCCGCGCGGGCCCGATGGTGATCACGGCCCGGTGGCTGAGGGCATGGGGAACCGCCGTCAGGGAGTTGAGCGCCAGGTCCGGTCGGCCCAACACACGGTTCAGGAAGTCCTTGGCCACGCTCACGACGTGCCGAGGGCCTCCGGTAGGCACGAAGTCGGTGATGTCGTTGAGGGCCAGATCGACCCCATCCGCGGCGGCGCGCAGGAACGGGACGAAGTCCTCGGCCTCGATCGGCATGTCTGCGTCGGTGAACAACCAGACGTCCGCCTTCCCCGCCGCCAGGACCCCGAGGGCCCGCCCCACGTCGTGTCCTAGCTAGGGCTGCCCTTTCC
>JAJZWQ010000037.1 GCA_021846605.1 Bacillota bacterium
TTCCAGCAACGCCGGGCCATAGTGGAAGAGGGTGCGGGGGGCCGGTCCCCCGGCCACATGCGCGCGGTAGACGGCATACGCGGTGAACAGGCAGGAGAACAGCACGATGTCCGAGCCGAGGAAGATCCAGAAGCCGAAGATCGCCAGGCTACCGCCCGTGTCGGCGAACTCGGGGGGCAGCGGGGGAGCGGTCTCGGCCGGAGTGGGCGCTGCCGGCAGCTGGCTCACCCTTGGACCCTCCCGGCCTGACCCTCGATGTGCAGGATCTCTTCCGGCGACAGATCACGGTGCGGGTGGGTCTCCCACCATCCGGCGAAGATGCAGACCAGCACGCCCGCCAGGCCGACGAGCGTGACCCCCACCCACCCGTACACCAACCCGGCGCCCAGCACGAAGAAGCTGAAGCCCAGGAGGAACGGGATGGCAGAGTGCCGCGGTACAGCGATGGTTTCCACTTCGCCCGGGCGCACCCGCGTCAGTTCCTCGGCGTGGCCGTCGCGCTTGGCTGCCCACCAGGCGTCTCGCTCGGAAACCTGGGGGATGCGGGCAAAGTTGTATTCGGGGGCCGGGGAGGGCAGGGACCACTCCAGCGTGCGGCCGTTCCAGGGGTCGCCGGTGGTGTCCAGGTCGGGGTAGCGCATGCTCTGTAGGATGTTGTAGACGAGGGCGATAAATCCGGCGCCCATCACAAATGCCCCGATGGTGGAGATCTGATTGAGCGGGGTCCATCCCAGACCGGCCGGGTAGGTGTACATCCGGCGGGTCATGCCCTCCAGACCCAGCAGGTACTGCGGCGAAAAACAGACCCAGAAGCCGATGAAGAACAGCCAGAAGGCCCAGCGACCCTGGCGCTCGTTCAGCTTGAAGCCGAACATCTTCGGCCACCAGTAGTAGAGGCCGGAGAGAAAGCCGAAGACAACGCCGCCGATCAACACGTTGTGGAAGTGCGCCACCAGGAAATAGCTGTTGTGGAGCTGGTAGTCGGCCGGTACCGCGCCCAACAGGACGCCGCTGGCGCCGCCGATCACGAAGGTGGGGATGAAGGCCAGCTGCCAGAGCATCGGGACCGACAGCCGCACGCGGCCGCCCCACATGGTGAAGATCCAGTTGAACACCTTGACCCCCGTGGGCACGGCGATCAGCATCGTCGAGATCCCGAAGAAGGTGTTGACCGATGGTCCCGCGCCCATGGTGAAGAAGTGGTGCACCCACACGCCGAAGCTGAGCAGCGTGATCGCCATCAGCGAGCCGACCATGGCCCCGTACCCGAAGAGGCGCTTGCCCGAGAAGGTGGCGACCACCTCGGAGAAGATGCCGAAGGCGGGCAGGACCAGGATATAGACCTCGGGATGGCCCCAGAGCCAGAAGAAGTTGACATACATCATCGCGATGCCGCCGCGCCCCAGGGTGAAAAAGGCCGTACCCAGGAGGCGGTCGAGCATCAGGAGCCCCAGCACCGCCGTCAGGGCGGGGAAGGCAAAGACGATGAGGATGGAGCTCACCAGCGCGCTCCAGACGAACAGTGGCATGCGCATGAGGTGCATCCCCGGCGCGCGCAGGCGCAGGATGGTGACCAGGAAATTGATGCCGCTGGCAATGGTGCCTAGCCCGCTGATCTGCAGGCTCAGGAGGTAGTAGTTCTCGCCCACGCCGGGATCGAACATGCGCTCGGCCAGGGGAGAAGGGCCAGACCAGCCGGCGTTGGGCGACCCGCCGATCACGAAGGAGATGTTGAAGAGCAGCGCCCCGAACACGAACAGCCAAAGGCTGATGGCGTTCAGGCGCGGGAAGGCGACGTCACGCGCGCCGATCATCAGCGGCACGGCGATGTTGAAAAGGCCGAACATAAGGGGCATGGCCATGAAGAAGATCATGATCGTGCCATGCGTGGTGAAGATGGCGTCGTAGTGGGCCGCGCTCAGAAACCGGTTGTCCGGCAGGGCCAACTGGCCTCGGATCAGGAGGGCATCCACCCCCCCGCGGAAGAGCATGATGAGCGCGGCGATGATGTACATGATGCCGATGCGCTTATGGTCGCTGGTCGTGAGCCACTGCCGCCACAACCAGCCCCACTTGCGGTAGCGGGTGAGGATGAAGATGACCGCCGCCGAAGTGAGGACGATGGCCACGTCCGAGCCGAGCTCCAGGGGCAGGCGGACGGACGGCGGGAAGAGTTCCTGCAGCAGCGGCACCCCCGGAAGCCCCCTCCCCGTGTCCTCTGGCTAACCCGGGAGCGTGGCCACCCGATACAGCCCGCCCTGCAGGGTGAAGCCATGCGTCTGGGCCGGGAACGTGGCCGCGGGGAAGCTGGAATAGCTGTGCGGCCGTACGGTCGAAAAGCGCAGCAGCGTCCGGTAGCCAGCCATCGTCAGGGGGGGGCTGGAATGCCGCACCTGGCGGATCCAGGATTCGTAGGCGGTGGGTGGCACTGCCCGGAGAGAGAAGGTCATGTAGACGAAGCCCGGTCCGGAGAAGTTGGCGCTGCGCCCGGAGTAGAGCCCGGGGCGACTGGCCTCCAGCCAAAGCGGCAGGACCCTACCCGGCATCGCGTACTCCATGCCCCCCAACTGCGGTACCCAAAAGCTGTTCATGGGGCTGTCCGCCGTGAGTTCAAAGAGCAGGGGCACACCCGTCGGGACCTCCAGCGTATTGGTCGTGGCGATGCCCGCCTTGGGGTATTCAAAGAGCCACTTCCAGTCCAGGGAGGTCACATCGATCATCAGCGGGGTGCCCACCTGCGGCAGGCGTTGCAGCGAGAACGTCTGGCGGAACACCGGCACCGAGATGATGCCCACGATGATCAGCGGGATGGCGAAGAGCACGACCTCCAGGCGGGTGCCCCCTTCCCATTCCGGCCAGTAGGGCGCGGGGTTGCCTGGACGGTCGCGGAAGCGGATCAGCGCGTAGGCGAACAGTCCCAGGGCCCCAAGGATGACGATGCCCATGGCCGTCGCGGCGATGATCATGACACCGAGTTCGTGTTTGGCGACTGGGCCGGACGGTCGCAGGAGGAGGTAGTGGCGGCCGCACCCGGATAGCAGGAGACTGCCCGCCAGCGCCGCCGCCGCCTTGCGGAGTCGTGGCACCCGCCCGTCCTCCTCCTAGCCCTTCGCCCCGTCTGGGGCGGCTCTCAGTCTGTCCGCGCCGGGATGCGCCGATTCGCCGACCTGTTCGGTGGGCTGACGGCAACCCCACGCAAACAAAGGGGGCCCAGGTCCCGGGAAGGGCATGCCGCGGTGCGGCTTCCTGTGACCCTTGTGGTGGCCACGGTGTTGCCTGTGCCGCATCACCGGCCTGGCACCAGAGGCCGATCCGCTCCGCACGGCCCCGCGTCCGCCACCGAGCCGGGGCAGGGACAGGCCCGCCTCCGTGGAAAGCGTCAGGCGCAGATTTCGCTGCCTTGGGGGGATGGGATCGATGGCGCGTCCTGTGACCCTGTTCACCGGCCAGTGGGCCGACCTGCCTTTGGCCGAACTGGCTCCGAAGGCGAAGAAGTTCGGCTACGACGGCCTCGAGTTGGCCTGTTGGGGCGACCACATGAGCACCGAGCGGGCGGCGGAGGATCCGGCCTACTGCGCGCAGCAGAGGGGCCTCCTGGCCAAGCACGGGCTCGGGCTCTGGGCGATCAGCAACCACCTGGTCGGGCAGTTGACCTGCGATCCCACCAGCGACGCCCGCAGCGACGACTGGGTGCCGGCCGAATACCGCGGCGATACTGAAAAGAAACGGGCGTTCGCGATCGGGGATATGAAGCGCGCGGCGCGGGCGGCCAAGAACCTGGGCGTGCAGGTGGTCAACGGCTTTACCGGTTCGCCCATCTGGCACATGATCTATCCCTGGCCGCCGGCCAGCGAGCAGCTGATCCGCGATGGCTACAAGCGCTTCGCCGAGATCTGGGTGCCGATCCTGGACGAGTACCAGCGCAACGGTGTGCGCTTTGCGCTGGAGGTCCACCCCACCGAGATCGCCTTTGACCTCTACACCTTCGGCATGGCGCTGGAGGCGGTCGGCAACCACCCGGCCTTCGGGATCAACTTCGACCCCAGCCACCTGCTTTGGCAGGGCATGGATCCGGTCGAACTGATCCACGCCTTCCCCGACCGCATCTTCCACGTGCACATGAAGGATGTCTCGGTGCACTTCAACGGGCGCAGCAGCGTGCTGTCCTCGCACCTTCAGTTTGGCGACCCGCGGCGGTCCTGGGACTTCCGGTCCCCGGGGCGTGGGGACGTGAAGTTCACGCCGATCATCCGCGCGCTCAACACCGCCGGGTACGCCGGCCCGCTCTCGATCGAGTGGGAGGACAACACCATGGACCGCGAGCAGGGCGGGCCCGAGGCCGCCGCCTTCGTCAAGGGCATCGACTTCAGCCCGCCGGCTGGCGGCAGTTTCGAAGACGCCTTCAAGCGCTAGGCGAGTGCGGGCGGGCGGAGGCGACTCCGCCCGCCCCGGCGCATTGGCCGTCGCAAGCGCGCGCGGGGATTGGGCACGATCGTGAGTACGGACCGCCGGTCGGTCTGGCCGGCCCCGGGAGCGGGCGGCGCGTCCGAGGCGTCGTCGACGCGGTTGGAGGCGTGTGAAGCTGGATTGCGACCGCGAATCTTTCTCCGCCTTTGTCGCCGCTGCCCGCACGCCTGAATTCCTGCAGACGTGGGAGTGGGGGGAGCTCAAGCGGGAGACGGGCTGGATCCCGCACCGCCTGCTTGTGCCCGGTGCCGACGGCGCCCCGGTGGGGGCGGCGTCCGTACTGGAACGGCGGGTGCCCGGGCTGGGCCCGCTGCACTACGTGCCGCGCGGACCCATCGTGGATTGGCACGACCCGTCGGCGGTCAAGGCCACCCTGAAGGCCATCGCCGATCTCGGCCGTGCCCGCCGCGCCGTCGTCTGCAAGCTCGACCCGGGCATCCCGAAGGACGATCCGGCCTGCGCCCAGCACCTTGCCGGCCACGGCTTCATTGCGCGTTCCGCCGGGCCCAATTTTGAGGGCGTGCAGCCGCGCTTCCACATGCAACTGTCGCTTGCCGGGCGGCAGGCGGAGGCGCTCTTGGCCGGGATGCACCCCAAGACCCGCTACAACATTCGCCTGGCCGAGCGTCGGGGGGTGCGCGTGCGGGCGGGGGGGGCGGGCGACCTCGACACCTTCTACGCGCTGCTCCTGGAGACGGCCTGCCGCGATCGCTTTCTGGTCCGCGGTCCCGAATACTTCCGCGCCATGTGGCGCCACTGCCTGGAGCCGGGTCTCGGATGGCTCCTCCTGGCGGAGGCGGATGGGGAGTGCCTGGCCGGGGCCATCGTCTTCCGGGTGGGGGCCATGGCCTGGTACCTGTACGGGGCGAGCAGTTCGCGGCACCGTGACCTGATGCCGGCGTACGCCGTGCAGTGGGACGGCATCCAGCGGACGCTCCGGGACGGGTGCCGCATCTACGACTTCCGTGGCGTTTCCGGGGATCTCGATCCGGACAACCCGCTCTACGGGCTGTTCCGTTTCAAGAGCGGGTTCGGGGCCGAGTTGGTCGAACTAACCGGGGAATGGGACCGGCCCTATCGCCCCGCCGCGTATTGGGCCGTCGAGCGCGTCCTGCCGGTGGCCCGGAGCACGCTCGCCCGCCTGCGCCGTCGGGGGACAGGTGTCCCGGTCGCCGACGCATGAGGAAGGGGGCCGGCCTGTGGCCGCGCCCGCAGACCCGCCAGGCCTCCCCGACACCGAGCGCCCCGCCGACGCCACGGTTGACCTAGACCTGCTTCCGCCGTCCGCATTGCTCGACCGGCTGTGTGCGGCCTACGACGCCGTCGGTCCGGCCGTGCGGGGGGCGTTACCGGATTTGGAACACGCGCTGGAGGCCATCGTGCCCCGGTGGCTTGCCGGCGGCCGGCTACTCCTGGCCGGCGCGGGCACCAGTGGCCGCGTCGCCGCGCTGCAGGCGGCCGAATGCCCGCCGACGTTCGGCCTGCCCTCCGACCGCGTCCTGGCGCTGGTCGCCGGCGGCCCGGCGGCCCTGGCCATGTCCGTCGAGGGCGCCGAGGACCACGCAGCCGCCGGCCGCGCCGCGGCCGACGCTGCCGTGCTCGGCCCGCAGGACACCCTGATCGCCATTTCGGCCAGCGGCGGGGCGCCGTTCGTGCGGGGGGCGCTGGCCGCCGCCCGGGCCGCCTCCGCCCTTGGGGTGGCGATCACCCAGAACGCCGATAGCGCCCTGGCGGCCGAAGCCGATATCGCCCTGGTTCTGCGCACCGGACCGGAGCCGGTGGCCGGCTCGACCCGCATGCTCGCCGGCAGCGCACAGAAGATGGCCCTGGACCTCCTCACGACCGCCCTGATGGTGCAGGTGGGGCATGTGCACGGCAACCGCATGGTGGACTTCCAACCGACAAACCACAAGCTGCGGCGCCGAGCCGTCACGACCGTCTGCGACCTGGCCGGCGCGGAGCCGGCGCGCGCGGAGGCGACGCTGGTCGCCTGCAACTGGCGCGTCAAGGTGGCCATCGTCATGGCGGCCGCCGGTTGCGGCGCCGATGTCGCGCGCGCGCGTCTGGAGGCGGCCGGCGGGCGGCTGCGGCTGGCCCTGGCGGAGCTGCCGCCGGCGTGACGGCGCCGGTGGCGGCGATCGATGCGGGCGCCAGTCATACCCGCGCGTTGCTCGTGGGGCCGGACGGCCGGATCCTGGCGCGGGCCCTGGGCGGCCCGGCCACCGCCCGCCTGTCGGCGCACGCGTTGCAAGCCAATCTCCAGGCCCTCCTGGGTGAGCTGCTGGCTCCGGTCGGCAGCCCGCCCGCCGCCCTGTCGCTGGTCGCTGGCGCTGCCGGCGCCGGCCGGGAGCAGGGGCGGCGCCGCCTGGAAGCGGCGTTGCGCTCGGCGCTGGAGGCATCTGGTTGCCGGGTGGACCGTATCCAGGTGTGGAGCGATGCCGATATCGCCCTGGCGGCCGCGGCCCCGCAACCTGGGGCGCCGGCCGCGGTGCTCCTGGCCGGGACCGGCAGCATGGCCCTGGCCCAGGGAGCCGATGGGCGCCAGGCGCGCGCAGGTGGCTGGGGGCCGGACCTGGGCGACGAGGGCGGGGGGGCCTGGTTCGGCCGCCGGGCCCTGCAGTTGGTCGTGCAGGCCGAGGACGGCCGCGTCCCCGGGGCCACGGGGCTGGCCGCCGCGATCTTAGCGCGCCTAGGGCTGGCGGACGTGGACGGTCTAGTGCTCCGCGCAGCGGAGCTGACCCGCAGTGCGGCGGATTTGGCGTTGCTGGCCCCGTTGGTGTTCGCCCAGGCGCGTGCGGGCTCCGGCGCCGCCAAGGCCCTGGTCGCCGATGGCGGGGCGGCCCTGGCGGCGGTCCTTCTAGCCGCCCGCCGCAAGGCGGGCGTGGATGATTCCGTGCCCACGGCGCTGGTCGGGGGGCTGTGGCGCGATCCGGCTGCGCTGCTGCGGCAAGCACTGGCGACGGCACTGCCGACGGCCCTGGCCCAGGGTCTGGGGCCGCTTGCGGTCCCTCCGGTCGTGGGGGCCGCGTGCCTGGCGCTGGCGCCGGAGGCGGCCACCCGTCTCCGGGCCGAATGCGGGCCGGACGATTCCGGGGAGGCGACGGTGCGTGGAGATCGGCCTGGAGCGGCTGATGCGCGAAGTCCCTGCTGAGCTCAGGGGAGCCCGCGTGGGCATGCTGACGCACGCTGCCGCCGTCGACCGGCAGGGGCGTTGCGCGATCGATCGGTTGGCGGCCCACCCCCACGTGCGCCTGGTGCGCCTGTTCGGGGCCGAACACGGGCTCCGGGGCGAGCACCCGGCAGGGGAGGCGGTGGCGCACGGACGGGACGGCCCAACCGGCCTGCCGGTGATCAGTCTCTATGGGCCCGAGCGCGACGGGGAGATGCTGGCGGGGCTGGATGCGGTCCTGGCCGACCTCCAGGATATCGGCTGCCGCTACTACACCTTCCCGTCCACCCTGCGGCGGTTGCTGGCGCGGGCCGCCGCCGCGGGCGTGGTGCTCTGGGTGCTGGACCGGCCGAACCCGCTCGGCAGGGCGGTGGCCGGTCCGGTCGGGGTGGCCCGGGAGCTGCGCTCCCCGGTGGGGGACTTCCCCGTGCCGGTGCGCCATGGCCGCACCCTGGGCGAACTGGCGCGGATCGCCGCGGAGGAGGACGGGCTGCCGGGCGCCGCCCTGCGGGTCCTGCCGATGCGCAGCTGGCGCCGCACCCCGTTTGCTCGCTGGCGCCGCCCCTGGGTGCCGCCATCGCCCAACAGCACCGGCCCGGAGATGGCCGAACTCTATCCGGGCACCTGCCTGATTGAGGGGACCAACCTCTCCGAGGGGCGCGGGACGCCCTATCCTTTCCGCCAGTTGGGCGCGCCCTGGCTGGACGGCCCGCGGTTGGCGGCGGTGCTTGCGCCCGTCCTGCCCAGGGGCGTGCGGGCAAGGCCCGTGTTCTTTCGGCCCACGACCTCCAAGCACGCCCGCACCCCATGCCAGGGCGTGTTCCTGGACCTGGTTCCCGGGGTGCCGCGGCCGCCCGACGCAGGTCTGCGGGCCGGCCTGGCCGTGCTGGCCGCGGTGCGGGCCTACCCACAGTTCGACTGGGTGCGTCATGGCGGGGTCCACTGGCTGGACCGTCTGATCGGGAGCGGGGAGTTGCGGCGGACCCTGGACGCGGACGGGGACCTCCAGGCTCTGGCCGAGTGCTGGAGGTCCCAGGCCGCGGACTGGGCGGCCGACCCTCCGGTCGACCTCTATCCGGCCTGAAGGGTTAGATCTCCGGGATGCTGATCCGGATCTCCTCATGTTCCTTTGCCGAACGGTAGATGCCCTCGATGATCGCGGTGGCGTTCAACATGTCTTCGGCGGGGACCGGGGCGGGGCCGCCCGTGCGGATCGCCTCCACGAACGACTCGACCTTGCGGTACCACCCGTCGCGGCCACGGCCGCCCGTAAAGGACGTAGCGACTGCAAGGTCGTCCATGTCGTGGTAGAGTTTCATTTCGTCAAGGTTCAGGCCGCCCTTGGTGCCGAGGAAGAAGGTCTGGCCCAGCGTCTCGGCGTGCATGGCCCAGGAGATCTTGAAGACCAGGACCGCGTCCCCGTCCAGACGCACCATGGCCATGCCGAAGTCCTCGACGTCGAACTTCGTGGGATCCATGGAGCGGTCCCAACAGGCTAGGCGTGCCCTCTCCGGCGAGGTGCCGAAGTGGTTGGATGTGTAGGCGGAGACGGTCAGGGGCTTGGGATTGCCCATGACCCACAGGGCGGTATCCAGGGAGTAGCAGCCGATGTCCAGGACTGCACCGCCGACGGCCGTCTCCTGCCGCACGAATGTGCCGCCCGGGATCCCGCGCCGCCTGCCGCCACCGGTCTCGGCGTAGTAGATGTGGCCCAGTTGGCCGGAGGCCGCGAGTTCGCGGGCGCGCATGGGATATGCCTCGAACCGGGTCTGGAAGCCGACCGAGAGCAGGCGGTGGGTCCTGCGCGACTGGCGGACCATGTCCAGGGCGTCCGACACTGTGGTGGCCATCGGCTTTTCCAGCAGAACGTGCTTACCGGCGGCCAGGGCGTCCATCGTGGGCTGGTAGTGGGCGGCGTTGAACGTGCAGATGCTGACGCCGTCGAAGTCCCGCTTGAGCATCTCGCGGTGATCCGTGAACGCCTCGGCGCCCTGCAAGCCGTTGCGGTCGATGAACGCCTGTGCCCGGCCGGGCAAGACATCGGCCACAGCGACAACGCGGACGCCAGGAATCAGCTTGTACTGTGCGAGGTGGGCGCCGGCGATGCCCCCGGAGCCTATGATGCCAATCCGAACCTCGGAGTCGGGCAAGAGCAATCCCTCCCTGTGTGACGGCGGCGTTCGTCTCGCAGTGGCCCGTCCCTGCCGGGGCTGGTGCGCTGGTGGGCACCGCAGCCCTGGAAAGAGCGTCGCGGGGTGTGAAGCCGGCAGGCACAGACGGTCTGTTTGTGGAATGACCAAGCGCAAGTTCGCTGATGCGCACCATGGGGGGGACCTCTGACGTCACGGCGGGGGATGGCTCTGGTTGTATGCGCCGTGACGCTGGCCGCCTGTGCCCGAACGCCCGCGCCTCAGGCAGCGGTGCCGGCGCCGTCCTTGGCCGGCTCGGGTGTCCCAGCAAGCGGGACCGCCGCGCGCTCAAGCGGCCAGGGGACGGGCATCAGCACCATCCAGGCGCCGCCGCCGGGTACGCCCTGGTGGGCCTGGGTCGAGCCGCCCGCCCCCCCGACCCCTAGTCCGCAGGTCCTGGCCCAGCTGGAGGCGGAATACCCCGCCCCCGGTAACCCCTCCGCGGTGGTGCTGCCGGCCGGAACCGCCCCGCCGGTGGCAACGCCGGCCGGGGGCTGGCTGCCCGGCCACCGGATCGTCGCCTATTATGGCAATCCCCTCAGCACCCAGATGGGGATCCTGGGCGCGTTGCCGGCTCCGGAGATGATCGGCCGCCTGCGTGCGCAGGCCGCCGCCTATCAGGCGCTGGACCCGCAGGAGCCGGTACAACCCGCCCTGGATATGGTGGCAGACGTCGCGCAGGGGTCCCCCGGTCCCCAGAACCTGTGGCGCGCCCGCATGCCGTACAGTGTGATTGACCAGGAGCTCGCCCTGGCCCGCGACCACGGGATGCTCCTGATGTTGGACCTGCAGATCGGGCGCAGCACCGTGCAGCGCGAGTTGCCCTACTTTGCCCCGTTCCTGGAGCAGCCGGATGTGCAGATCGCGCTCGACCCGGAGTTTGCGATGAACTCGACCCAGATCCCCGATCAAGAGGTCGGGTCGCTGTCGGCGACCCAGATCAATTGGGCGATCAACTATGTGGCCGGGCTCGTCCGGGAGTTCCACCTGCCCCCCAAGATCTTCGTCGTGCACGAGTGGCTGCCCGGCATGGTCACGGACTGGCAGGCGATCCACCCGGTGCCCGGCATCCAATTCGTCATGGACACCGATGGCTACGGCTACCAGAGTCGCAAGATCGGGAACTACCAGGCCTTCATCGCCGATCAGCCGATCCAGCCCGCGCGGTGGGGCGGCTTCAAGCTCTTCTACACCCTGGACCACCCCCTCATGACCCCGCAGCAGGTGCTGGCCCTCCAGCCCTCGCCGCTCTTCATCCTCTATCAGTAGTGCACCGGAGCGCCGGGCCGCGGGGGAGGGGCGCGGGCGTGGAAGGACAGGTGCGGTTGCGCTCCATCGGTTCCCTATTGGGCGCGGCCCTGCGGCTGTAGCGGGGCACTTCCGGGCGCTCCGCCGGCGGGAAGCTCGCGCGGACCTTCGGCTGTGTGCGGTACGTGTACAACTGGGCGCTTGCACTGCGCACCGAGGCGCCGGTCGTGGTGGTGAGCGAGCGCTCCCGGGCCGTCGCCGCTTTGGGCAGGAGCCGGGCCTTGGTGCGCGGCCACTTCTGGCACGTGCTGGGTCCCTCGTTGCCGGATTCGTGGTGTTTGCGGCTGCCTTCGGCCTGCTGACCGTGCTTCTGCTGGGCCATCCGCCGCTTGCCTGGCTGTGGCGGTGGGCGTGGCCGCGGTCGCCACGCCCTGGGTCCCCTGCCTCCTCGCCGTCCTTTATATGGAGCTCCGGGCGCGCGACGGATGCCGGCCCCGGTCCCCTGGCGATGGACTGACCCCAGCGGCCCCCGCCCACCGGGGCGGCCCGCGGTGCCGCAGGCTCCCCCCACAGTCGGTTTGCGCCCTCATCCCCCCGATGCGACCCACCGAGCGCATAGCGCGCCTGCCGGACCCCCCGTGGCCCGGGCGCGCGCGCGCCGGAGGGGGGCGCGCGGCGGATCCGCAGTGTCCAAGGGAGGACTTTGGCGACTGGCGCCGGCCAGAGGGGACAGCCGGCCGGGCGGGCCGCCGCAGCCAGGGGCGGCGGGGGACCGGTCCCCTGCCCTATGATGGAGGAGCAGTGTTGGGAGGGGGAAGACGGCGTGGCGGCAGATGTCCGGTATGAGCACGATTCGCTGGGGGAGGTGGCCGTACCGGCCGACGTGTATTGGGGCGCACAGACGGCGCGCGCGCGGGAGAACTTTCCGGTGAGCGGGCAGCCGCCGCATCCCGCCTTCGTCCGGGCGATGCTGCAGATCAAGCGGGCGGCGGCCATGGCGAACATGGAGACGGGGCGGCTGCCGGCACGCATCGGCGATGCCATCGTGCAGGCGGCGATCGAGGCCCTGGGGCAGGTGCCGGCGGTGCCCCTGGCCCAGCCGACCGGGGCCGCGGCGGGCGCCCCCGATCTGGCCGGGCAGTGGGTGGTGGACCCCTACCAGGCTGGCGCCGGCACCTCGCACAACATGAACACCAACGAGGTTCTGGCCAACCGCGCCCAGGAAATCCTGGGTGCCGCGCGCGGCACCCACACCCTGGTGCATCCCAACGATCACGTGAACATGGCCCAGTCCACCAACGACACCGTCCCGACGGCGTTGCGGCTGATCGGCCTGGAGTTGGGGACGCGCCTGCTGCGGGTGTTGGGTCGTTGCGCCCAAGCCTTTGCCGATAAGGGGGACGAGTTCGACGACGTCCTCAAGGCCGGCCGGACGCACCTCCAGGACGCAGTCCCCATCCGCCTGGGGCAGGAGTTTTCGGCCTACGGGCGGTCGGTCGAGCGCGGCGCCCGCCGGATCGCCCAGGCCCTGGAGATGTTGCGCGAGGTCGGCCTGGGGGGGACGGCCGTCGGCACGGGCCTGAACGCCGAGCCGGAATACCTCACCGCCGTCGTGCGGCACCTTTCCGCCGGCACCGGCCAGCCGTTGCGTCAGGCCCCAGATCGGTGCCAGTCCATGCAGTCCCTGGGCGACATCGCCGCGCTCTCGGCGGCCTGCCGCACGCTGGCCCTGGACCTGAACAAGATCGCCAACGACTTGCGGCTTCTGGCATCGGGTCCCCGTACCGGCCTTGGGGAGATCATCCTGCCGGCGGTACAGCCCGGGAGTTCCATCATGCCCGGCAAGGTGAACCCGGTCCTCTGCGAGATGCTGAACATGGTCTGTTACCAGGTGATCGGCCACGACGCCACCATCGCGATGGCGAGCGAGGCGGGCCAGCTTGAGCTCAACGTGATGATGCCGGTGATTGCCCACAACCTGGCCTGGGAGCTCACGATCCTGGAGGGTGGCGTCGCGGCCTTCACCGAGCGCTGCCTGCGCGGCATCCAGGCCGACCCCGACCGCTGCCGCTACTGGCTGGAGCGCAGCGCGGCCCTGTCCACGGCACTGGCGCCAAAGATCGGCTATGAGGCGGCGGCCAAGCTGACGCAGGACATGCTGGCCACGGGCCGCGGAATCGGCGAACTGGCGGTGGAGCACGGGCTGGTCCAACCGGCCGAGCTTGAGGCCCTGTTGGACCCCGAGGCCATGACCTCCCCGGGCGTTCCGGGCCGGCGCTAGGGCGATCGCCCCGTGTGCCGTGCGCCATCGGGCACCGGCAGGGATGCCCCTTCGGCCCGGATGATCCGGCTCCATCAACCCAGGCGCTGCTGGTGGCGGCGTGCCATTCTGGGGCCGTGATCCGAAGGCGCGGAGGTGGTCCCCATGGACGTCGTTCGGACGACGCGGCATCTGCCCACCGAGATCCCGGAGAACCGACTGTCCCGCCTGCTGTTCGGGGACACGCGGCTGGGGTGGCTGTGGCTGTTGGTGCGGGTATACGTGGGATGGGGCTGGCTGAGCGCGGGCTGGGAGAAGCTGACGGGCGGCGGTTGGGTTGGCGCCAAGGCGGGCACCTCGCTTGGCGGCTTCCTGCAGGGCGCGATTGGCAAGGCCGGCGGCGCCCACCCGCAGGTGAGCGGCTGGTACGCAGCGTTTCTCAAGGGCTTCGCCCTACCGCACGCCGTCGTCTTCTCGTACGTGGTCACCTTCGGTGAGATCCTGGTCGGCGTGGCCCTGATCCTCGGCGTGGTGACCGGCATCGCCGCCTTCTTCGGGTGCTTCATGAACATGAACTACCTTTTGGCGGGCTCGATCAGCGTCAACCCGGTCTGGTTCGTCCTCGGACTCTTGCTGATCCTGGCGTGGCGCATCGCCGGCTGGTACGGAGCCGATCGCTGGATCCTCACCGGGTTGGGGACGCCCTGGTCGCCCGGAACCGTGTTCGCCCGCCGCGGCGGCCGCGTGGCGGCGTAGAAGGGATCTTGGCCAACGGCAGAGCCCCGGTCCCCACCGGACCGGGGCTCTTGCCGTGGCCGACCGGCCTGGGTGCGCGGGGGACCTCCCCCGACCGCCCCGGGGCCGGCGTGGGGACGGGCGCGAGCCCTCAGATCAATCCAGGACGCGGCGCCAGGACGTAGCCCCCGCCCGCCAGCAGGAGCAGGATCAGCCATACCGCGCTGTACGTCCACTTGGCCACGGCCGGGATCGCGTCGTAGCCCGCCTGCGGCCGGCGGCGGGCCTCGCCGGCGGCGTTGAAGACGATGAAGGCCAGGATGACCAGGGCCAGCGGGTCGCCCAGGGAGATGGTGTGGGTGGCCGGGTTGTAGAACAGGAGCACCAGGAGCAGGGCGAACCCGGGGATCCAGGCCCTCCAGCGCAGGAACGCCACCATGCGCCCCCCGTCCAGCGGCGTGACCGGCAAGAGATTGAAGATGTGCAGGAGCATGCCGAAGCCGGCTGCCACCATCAGGACCGGAACGTGGAAGAACATGCCCGCCAGCAGGAGCGCATACGACGCGCCCAGGCCGAAGAGGGGACCGGCCGCAGCGATGTACGCCTCCTCACCCGCGTCGCGCGGCTGCCGGCGTAGGTTGATCAACGCCCCCAGGAACGGGATGAAGACCGGCAGCGAGGCGGGCAGGCCGCGGCGCCGGATCGCCACGGTGTGACCGGTCTCGTGGACGGCCAAGATCAGGAGGAAGAGGGCGCCGAAGCGCCAGCCGAAGGCAAGGCCGTAGGCGAGCAGTGACAGCAGCACGCTGCCGAAGAGGATCAGGATCTTGATTTTGGCCAGGGCGGCCACGATCGGGGCCCAGTAGCGCCGCCAACCTCGCCGCGGTGCGACCGGGGGCGCCTCGGGCACGCGCCAGGCGGCCTCGATCGTCGGGACGGACTCCCAGCGCGCGGGCGCCCCCCCGCCGGGTTCTTCCGGTCCCGGGTCCTGCGGCACCCCATCCATCGCGTTCCCCTCCCGACGGGCAACCCTACCATAGTGCTCAACGCTCGAGCTCAGACACCCATCCGCGCACGATCTCCAGTTTGCGCGGTAGTGCTTCTTCGGGCTCGGCGATCTCCGGCTCCCAGTACTTCTCCCACTCCAGGGTGATCCAGCCCCCATACCCGGCCGCCTGCAGGAGGAGCAGGCATTGCCGCAGCGGCACCTCACCTTCGCCGTCGATGGCGGCCCGCCAGCGCCCGTCCGGCCCGCGCCGGGCGTCCTTGAAATGCACATGCCGGACGCGGGCGCCGATCAGGTCCCAGACCTCCTGGGGCGCCTCGCCCATGCGTGTGGGGTGGAGCACGTCCCACAGGGCGCCCAGGTGCGGGTCGGGCAGCCGGTCGAGGACGGCCGCCATCCGGTGCGCCGAGGAGAGCCCGTCGTGCGTCTCCAGCACGATGTCGACGCCAAGGGCCTGGGCGTGGGGCAGAACCCGCTCCAGCGCGGCGACGATCCACCCCACCACCGTGTCCTCCCCCCATTCCTGGGGGAACCCGCCACCGTAACTGCGCCCGGAGTCCTGGACCAGGCCCCGCGGCGCGGCGTTGCCCCCGCCGTACGCGCGCACCAGCGGGGCACCGATCTCAGCCGCCAGCTGCAGCATGCCCCGCAGGTCCGCCTCCTGCGCGGCGCGCACCTCCGGGTCCGGGGAGGAGAACTGCGAACTGGCGCCCAGGGCGACGATGGGCAGGTTGTGGGTCACAGACAGGCGGCGGAGTTCCTGGCGGTTGCCCTGATCCAGCATGGGCGAAAGCAGCGCGCCGTCCAGGCAACGCAACTCAATGCCGTCATACCCCATTTCGGCGGCAGCGGCGAACGCGCGCGACGCGTCCCATGCCGGACATCCCAAGGTGGTCATCGCCAGGCGCACACGGCATCTCCTCCGTCCGCTCCGCCTCGGGACCGTACGCCCGCAGCCGGTGCATGGCGCGGGCGCCCTGCGGCACACTGAGCCCAGCCATGCAGGGACTGGATGCGATGCTACACCTGGGGGTCTCGCCGTTTGCCCTGGTCGCCCGGACCGCCGGGGCCTATGCGGCCATGCTCTTCGGCTTCCGCATCTTTGGCAAGCGGGAACTCGGCCAGGTCACCGTCTTCGACGTCGCGGTGATCCTGCTCATCGCCAACGGGGTGCAGAACGCGATGGTCGGTCCGGATACCTCGCTGACCGGTGGCCTGATCGTCGCCGGCGCGCTCCTCCTGATGAACTTTACCGTCGCCCGCCTGCGCATCGACGACCGGATCTTCCGCAAGCTGGTCGAGGGCAAGCCGGACGTGCTCATCTCCGACGGGCGCTGGCACAATGACATCTTACGCCGCGAGGGCTTGGACCACGGCGAGGTCGAGGCGGCGATGCGCTCCAACGGCGTCCTCGACGTGGATAAGGTGCGACTGGCGGTGCTGGAGGCCAACGGCAATATCAGTGTAGTTTCCAGAGACACCCCGACGGTGAACGTCCAGTGCCCGCGAAAGCGCCGGTCCAAGGCCAGCCGCCGCTCGCCCAGTCGCGGCGCGTAGCCCCCGCGATTAGCGGCCATCATTGCAGTCCGGGCAGTCCCCCTGGGGACAGTCTCCGCCCTCCGCGCCGCTCTCCAGCTGGAGCGTGCTATGGGCAATGCCGAACCGGCGTTGCAACTCGACGCCCACCCGGCGCAAAAGGCCCTCCGTCTCAGACAGCCGGACGTCGCCGACCACGAGGTGGCCACTGAGCGCCAGCCGCCGCCCGTCCAGGCTCCAAACATGCAGGTGGTGCACCGAGCGTACCGCCGGATCCTCGGCGATGGCCGCGGCGACGGCGGCCGGTTCGATCCCGGGCGGGGTCCCCTCCATCAGGACGTTGGTCGTCCGACGCACCAGCCCCACGGCGCCCCAGGCGATCAGGAGGGCGATCCCAATGCTGGTGACCGGATCCCAAAACAGGCGATGGGTGATAGCGATCAGCAGGCTGGCGACCACGACGCCGGCCGATGCCGCGGCGTCGCCCATCACGTGCAGCCAGGCACCCCGCACGTTGAGGTCGTCATGGCCGTGGCCTGTGTGCGCTCCAAGCCGCAGGCCGATATACAGGTTTCCCGCCAGCGCAGCCGCCGCCACGACCGCCATGATCCAGGGCGTGACCGGACCCGGCTGTCGCAGCCGGCCGACCGCGTCCACCAGGACGGCCGCGGCGACGACCAGCAGAAGTGCCGCATTGGCGAGGGCCGCGAGGATGCCGGCCCGGTGGAAACCATAGGAGTTTCGTGGCGTGGGGCCGCGCTGGGCGAGGCGGGCCGCCCAGGCGGCAAGCGCCAGGGACAGGACATCGGTCAACATGTGCCCAGCGTCGCTGAACAGGGCAAGGCTGTGGGAGAGGAAGCCACCGGCGATCTCCACCGCAAGGATCCCGCCCGCCGTCCACAGGGCGCTACCCCAGACGCCCGCGTGCCCGCTGGCCGCGTGCGCGTGTTCGTGGTCGTGCCGATGTGAAGCCGCCGCCACAAGATCCCCCCCGTCGGCAAGGGCGCCGGCGCCCTCAGGTTATGGCGCGTGGACGACGTTGCCCCCCAAGGCTCAGGATAGCATGCACCGCCGGGCTAGGCCCGGCCGGCGCTGCCGAACTGGCGGATCCGCTCTGCGGAGGCGGCGGAAAGCGCCGCCTCCGCCCGCAGGAGCGCCGCCTGGGGGTCGTCCTGCGGCGCGAACTCCTCCAGCGCGGCCCGCAGGACGCCGGCGAACAGCCGGCGCAACTCGGTGTCCAGGTTGATCTTGCAGATGCCGGCGGTGATCGCCGCCTGCATCTGCGCGGCATCCAAGCCGGAGCCGCCGTGCAGCACCAGCGGGCGTTGCACCGCGCGGGCGATGGCAGCGATCAGGTCGATGCGCAGCCGCGGCGGATCGGCCGCGCCCAGGCCATGGACCGAGCCGACGGCGGGCGCCAGTGTGTCACAGGCGGTCTCAGCCACGAACCGCTGGCAGCCCTCCGGCGTCGCCAGGCGCGCTTCGGCCTCGTCGACGCTGAGGTCGTCCTCGACCCCGCCGACCTGCCCGACCTCCGCCTCCACCGGCACCTCGACCGCGTGGCACGTCCGGACAACCTCCTGGGTGCGGCGCACGTTCTCGCTGAAGGGGAGGTCCGACCCGTCATACATGACCGAGGTGCAGCCGGCGCGCAGGCCCTGCAGCACGGCCGTCAGGTCCTGGGCGTGGTCCAGGTGGAGGGCGGCGGGCACGGGGCTGCGGGCCGCCCGCTGCCGTACCCAGGCGCAGGCCGCCTCCACGCCGCTCTGGCGCACCGTGCGCCGGCCCACCTGGAGCAGGAGGGGGGAGCGCAGGCGCTCGGCCGCAGCAAAGACCGCGTCGACCATTTCCGGGGTGTGGACGCTGAACGCCGGGACCCCGTACTTGCCGCGTCGTGCGGGTTCCAGGACATCCAGGCCAAAGACCAGTGGCATCGGCCGCAACTCCCCTGCGGGCCGTTGTCAGATCAGGCGGGCCGGCGGCCAAGCGGAGGGCGCCTCCACCAGCGGCGCCAGCCACCGGATGAACCCCTGCCCCAGGTCGCGCATTTCCGCGGGCAGGCGGCGCTCCCTGCCCGCGACGGCTTCCAGAGGGACGCGCGCCACGCCCCGTCCAGCGGGGGCAAGCCCGACCATGCATCCGCCCTCGCCCCCCACAAGCGCCTGGGCGGCCCGCGCGCCCAGGAGTTGGGCCTCCTGCCGGTCGCGCGCCGTCTGGGCCAGGCGCAGGCAGCGCGGCAGGAACCCCAGGCTCTCCGCGCGCGAGCGCAGCCCCAGGCGGGCGCGCAACACCGCGGACAACTGCTGGGCGGCACCGCTGAAGACGACGGTCCGTCCGGACGGATCCAGGACGTGCTGCCCGAGGGCGCGCCCCTGGGCGTTGACAACTCCTTCGGCCACGACCACGAGGACCGGCCCCCGGGTACGGCGGAGGCCGACCGCATGCACGAAGGCGGCGATGTCGACGGGAACCTCCGGGATGAGCACGAAGTGCGGGGCGTCCTCGGGATGGCGGCGCGCCAGCACGGCCGCGCCGGCCAGCCAGCCGGCGCGCCTGCCCATCACCTCGATCAGGCGCACATCCTCGAAGCCGGCCATCGCATCCAGGTCGTCGGCCATGTCGCGCACCGCGGCCGCGACGAACGAGGCGGCGCTGGGATATCCCGGGGTGTGGTCGGTGCCCTCCAGGTCGTTGTCGATGGTCTTGGGGACGCCCACGACGGACAGGTGCGTCCCCAGGGCCCTGGACGTGGCCAAAAGCGCCGCCCCCAGGGCCATGGTGCCGTTGCCGCCAAACAGCAGGCAGCCCCCGAAGCCTTCCGCGTCCAAGCGCCGGACCACCGGGGCAAGCTGGTCGGCGTCCAGGCCGCCTCTGCCGGCTCCCAGGGCCGCCCCAGGCGCAAAGGGAAGCCAGGCGGGCACCGGTCCGGCCAGGGGCAGGTATGGTCCGCTGGCGAGCCCGCGGGCGCCGTCCCGGGCGCCCATGGTTTCACAGCCGGCCGCGCGCAGGATCCCCAGGGCGCCCGCCAATGAGGCGTTGAGCACCGTGGTCGGACCGCCTGACTGCACCAGCAGGACGCGCACGCGGCATCCCTCCGGGCCGAGCAATTCGGGGCAATCTGGGGTGCCCCTGGCCAGGAACGGTGATTCGGCCGGCCAATCTCCCAGGTGAAACGGGGGATGGACGTGGCGGATGCGGTGACGGGGTTGGATGGCCCGCGGGGGTGCCGTCCGGGGGAACTGGCGGGCGTGGTGGACCTGGCCGATGCGGTCTTCTTTCACTCCGACCGGCGCATGCAAGCGGAGTATCCTACGCTCTTCAATGAGGACAATCGGGAGTGGCTTCGCGCTTTCTGGGATGGCGGCAAGGCCGTCGCCCACCTGGGGATTTGGCGTGGGCGGGTGCACGCCGGCCCCCACGTGCTAGAGGTGGCGCACATTGGCGCGGTCTGCACACTGCCGGAATATCGCGGGCGCGGGCTGGCAACGTCCCTGCTGCTGGACGCGCTCGTGCGGCTGCGCGCCGCTGGGACGGCCCTGGTGCTGATCTCCGGCAAGCGGCCGCTGTACCAGCGCGTCGGAGCGCGGCCGTTCGGGGTGCTCCTGCGGTACCGCGTGGACGCGGCGGCTTTAGACCGCCTACCCCTGCCGGCGGTTGCGGTGGGGCAGGCGGCGGCAGTTGACCAGCTGATGCCACTCCATGCGGCCGAGCGCCACCGCTACGAGCGCACGCCCGCGGATTGGCGGCTCTTGCTGCCCGGCAAAGGCTACCTACCCCCGGCGCGCGGGCACGGGGCCATGGTCGCCACGGACCGGGGCGAGCCGGTGGCCTATCTCCTGCTGGCAGCTCCGCGCACACAGGACGATGGCACGGTGGTCCTGCCCGTGCACGAATACGCCGGCGACCGCGAGGCCGTCCTGGTTGCCGTTGGAGCGGCGCTGGCGGCGGCCGGGGCCACCCTCGCGGAGATGCAGGTGCAACCGGCGGACGTCGACCTGCGCCGCCTGCTTGAGGCGGCGGACCTGGCGGCGACTCCGGCGCAGCAGCAGGGGACCGCGCGCATCCTGAACCCGGCCGCTTTCCCGCCGCTCAACCCCTGGGAGCCCGCCCCAACGCTGCCGGCCTTGCCGTATGGCGATCCGGTCGAGGCGGAGGCGGCGGCGTCCCTGACCGAGCGCCTGCTTGGACCCGGGGGTATGGAACTGCCCCGGAGCGATGGTCTCAATTACATCTGAGGAACGTCCGACCGGGCCCCGGAGGGCCGGCCTGCGCCACGCCGAAGAGCGGTTGGCGCGGGATCCGTCGGGATGGCGAAAGGGGATCGGTGACGTGGCGGACGAGTATCGGGTGGCAATCATCGGCTGTGGGGCGCGCGGCGCGGGCCGGACCGGCGCGGCCCGTGCCCACGACCACTGGCGCGCCTATGCGGCCACCGGGCGCTGCCGGTTGGTGGCCCTGGCCGACATCGTACCGGACAACATGACGGCGTTCGCCGAAGAGTACGGGGATCCGGCCGCCCCGCCGGCGTGCTATACGGACTACCGCGCGATGCTGGTGCAGGAGCGCCCGGACATCGTCTCGATCTGCACCTGGCCGGCGCTGCACGCGCCGATGGTCATCGCGGCCGCCCAGGCCGGTGTGCGGGCCGTGCACTGCGAAAAGCCTATGGCGCCCACCTGGGCCGAGGCCAAGGCCATGGCGGAGGCCGTGGCGGAGGCGGGCACCGAGTTGATTTTCACGCATCAGCGTCGGTTCGACACCCAGTTCCGCGTCGCCCGCCGTCTGCTCAGGGAAGGCGCCATCGGCCGGCTGGAACGCCTGGAGGGCGCGTGTCCCAACCTCTTCGACTGGGGCACGCACTGGTTTGACATGTTCCACTTCTACAACGACGAGAGCCCTGCACGCTGGGTTCTCGGCCAGATCGACGCCGGTGCGGCCGCCAAGGCGTTCGGCGTGCCGATCGAGGAGCGGGGGCTGTCCTGGATGGGATTTGCCAACGGCGTGCAGGGGGTGCTGTACACCGGTCCCGACCGGCCTTGGCCGGAGGCCAACCGCCTGGTGGGCACCGACGGGGTGATCGAGGTCCAGATGCCGGTGGGGAACGGCCAGCAGGTGGCCGTGCGGGTGCGCGCGACAGGCGACGCCGACTGGCGCATCCCGGAGGTGTTCCCCTCGGACCATCCCGGACCGGCCGGTTCGGTCGGGGCGGCGACCGCAGACCTCCTGGGCTGCCTGGAGACCGGC
>JAJZWQ010000232.1 GCA_021846605.1 Bacillota bacterium
ACCTGGAATCCCTGCCCCCGTGGCGCCGCCAGGATTTCCTCCTGGACATGGGCCTGATCGGCGACGCCCTGCGTCTGGCCTGCCAGCCGCTGCGCATCAACTACTCCATCTATGGCAATGCCGACCACTACCTGCACGCCCACGTCTTTCCCCGCTACGCGTGGGAACCCGCGCCGCGCGCCGCGCGCCCGGTCTGGCAGTGTGCACCGGAGATGTGGCGCGACCCCGCCCATGCCTACGACCCGGCCGCCCACGCGGGGTTGCGACAGGCGATCACGGCGGCCCTGCGCCACGTGATCCGCTCCGCCTATGGCTGACCGCCACCCGCCCGGTTTCGGGCGCCGCGAGGCGTGCGCCGGGCCGCGTTTCCTCCAACCAGGTCCGCAAGGCGGTGGCGACCCAAAAGCGGGTCAACGGACCCACCCGGCCGCGCCTTGCAAGCCGCACCGTATTAAGAAGGCTATGCCCGGATGGCCGAGGTCCCCGAACTGGAGGGCATGCCCGCTGGTCCGTGTGACCCCTCGCCGGGCCCACAACGGCGCCACCTGGACGTTTGCCGTCCCGGGGGGGACGGGCCGGTGAGGGTACCGGCCGATGGCGCGCACCCACCACCCGGTCCGCGGGGGAACGACGCGGGAACCCCGGGGGAGCACGGCGAACGCCTCGCCCATTCCCCCTGGATCCCGGAGGGTCGGCCGACCACCCCGCCCATGCGCCGCGACCGCCAAGGGCCCCCACTGGGATGGGACCGCACACCCGCGCATCACCCTGTATCCGCAGGCGCGAACGGAGCCTAAAGCCAGCCACGCCGCTTGAAAAAGACCACGAGCAGCGCCACCACCCCGAGCTGGCTCGCGACCCCAAATACCCAAAAGGCCGTGGGGCTCGTAATGTGCGAGGTGAGCAGCGCAAAGTTCTGGCCAAAAAACCCGGTGATGAAACTCAGGGGCAGAAAAACCGTGGCGATCAGCGTGAGTTGCTTGGAGATCTCGCTTTGCCGGTTGGCCGTGGCGGACAGCTGCACGTCCAGGGCGCTGTTGGTCAGGTCGCGCGTGGTGTCCACCTGATCGATCACCCGCACGGCATGGTCATAGACGTCCCGGAAGTAGGCGGCCTGGCTTTCAGAGAACAGCGGCAGATCCCCGCGCATGATCGGCGCCAGGATTTCGCGCATCGGCAGCGCGGCGCGCCGGAACCGCTGGCCGTCCTTCTTCATCGAAAAGATGGCGCGCAGGACCTCTTCCTGCCTCGGCCGCGGCGCAAACAGCAGGGCCTCGACGGCATCCACCCGCTCTTCGAAATGGTCGGCCACGGGGAAGTAGCTGTCCACGACCGCATCCAACACCGTGTAGAGCAGCAGGCCGCTCTCCCCGTGCAGCCGCTCGGGCAGGGAGCGCCAACGCCGCTCGACGTCTTCCAATGGATAGGCCGGCGGCTGCCGAATGGTGATCAGAAACCGCTTGCCCGTGACAACGGCCATCTCGTGGAGCCGAAGGTCGTCCCGCTCCAAGGTTGCCGGGTGGACCACCAGAAACCAATAGCCCTCGTCCCCATCGCCATATGGTTCGATCTTGGGCCGCTGGTGCGCATGCACGATGTCTTCCACGGCGAGTGGGTGCAGGTGAAACGCCTGCTGCAATCGGGAGAGTTCGGCGGGACTGGGGTCGATCCCGTCCACCCAGACAAAGGTCTGCGGTTCCGCCAGGGCTTCGCGCAGGCCCGTCCACGGCACGACGGTTGCCGCGTGGTGGCCGCCGTGAAAGACGCGGCACACCATGCCCCCTGCCGATCCGTCGGCCGTTGCGGCCGTCGCCTTGTCCGCCGCCGCATCGGGCAAGCCCTGCGGATCCACCGCGCTGGGGCCTGACGCCCCGCCACTCCGTCGCCGCATCGCCGCGACCATTCCCTTCACTTGGCGCACGGGCCCTCGCCAGCGGATGCGGCGTCACCGCCTGGATCGGCGACGGCGCCCACCGGAGTCCGGCAGGCCGGTCCCCTTTGCCAGGCATGCCTTCGCCACCGACGCTCCCCACCCTCGCGGCCGACGGCGGCACCCGCCCCACCCGACGTTCGCCGCGCCCCGCGATGCGCGACGGCCACAGGGGAACGCGGCTGGGGGGTGAAACACCGCGCCGGGGGGGGGTGTCCGCGCATGGGTGCCGGTCGCGAGCGCGCCATCTTGTTCGATCTCGACGACACCCTCATCCCGGAGTGGGCACAGGCACGCGCCGCCCTCCTGGCGACCGCTGGAGCCGCCGCCGACCGCTACGGCATACCGGCGGAGCCGTTGGTGGAGACCGTCCGCGCCACGGCCCGAGAACACTGGCGGAACGGACCCGAGCGCGCCTTCTGCGTCGCCGTGGGCATCAGCTCCTGGGAAGGCCTGTGGTGCCGTTTCGAAGGCAGCCGACCGGAACTGCGGCACCTGCGGTCGTGGGCGCCGACGTATCGCCTTCAGACATGGTCCGACACCCTGGCCCGCAGCGGCTGTCCCGATGGCGCATTGGCCCGGAGGCTCGCCGCCGCGTTCCCGCGGGAGCGTCGGAGCCGCCACGCGGTGTATCCGGAATCGGTCGCCGTCCTGACGGAGTTGCGGACCCGCTACCGCATCGGCATCGTCACCAACGGCGCCGCCTGCCTGCAGGGTGAGAAGCTGGCCGCCACGGGCATCGGTCGCCTGGCCGACACGATCGTGATCGCCGGAGCGCTGGGCGTCGGCAAACCCGACCCGCGCATCTTTCACCAGGCACTGGCCGACCTGGGTGCGCCGCATCCCGGCGACGCCGTGATGGTCGGCGACCACCCGGAGCGCGACATCGCCGGGGCTCAAAGCGTCGGACTGCGCGCCGTGTGGATCCAACGGCACCCGCAGACACCACCGCCGCGCCCGACCGCTGTGCCCCGACTGGAAGACCTGCGCGCCCTACCCGACCTGCTGAACACCTGGTGGGAGTGACGCCCCTACCCACGGTGGCGCCGGCGGTCCCGCTCCTCGACCAACCATCAGCCCGCACCCAGGGCTCCACCGCCCTCCCGAAACCACAAGGGCGGTGACCCAGATTCGCGGCGCGCCTCCCTGCGGTCGACATCGGGAGATGGCATGTTCACGGCGCCCGCGATCCCCCGCTGCCCTGGCGCTTCCCGCTTCGACCGGAACTGGCGGGCGACCCCGAATCGCGACCTCCCGCCACGGGCCTTTTGCGGCTCCCAACCGGGCTCGCCCGAACCGGCCTCCCCCGCGGCAAGGATTTCAGTCACCGCTGGCAAAGATGCTTGCCTACTGGCGTCCTGGAGGTGGTCGCGTGGTCGGCCTGTACTCGCACCTGCGGGAATGGCGCCTACGACGGGGGTTGACCCAACAGGCCCTTGCCGCCCGCGCCGGCGTCAGCCGCCAAACAATCAGCGGGATTGAAGCCGGCCTTTACGGTCCCGGCGTGGAGGTCGGACTGCGCCTGGCCCAGGCACTCGATTGCCGCATCGAGGACCTCTTTGCGCTGGCGGACCAACCCGTCGACGCGGCGATGGTCGGGCGCGTCCCGGAGGCGCAGCCACCGCTGCGCGTCGCCCTGGGATCGGTGGCCGGCCGCACGCTGGCGCGCCCGCTGACCGGCCTGGGGGCGATGTGCTGGGGCGCGGCTCCGGCGCATGGCATCGCACGACCGGCGGACGAACCCGGAACCGTCCGGGTGCAGCGTCTGCCGGGGGCCGGTCCGGCGCTGTTCCTGGCCGGGTGCGATCCCGCCCTGGGCCTGCTCGCCGCCCACGTGCGCCGGCTGACCCGCGGCATGGACG
>JAJZWQ010000233.1 GCA_021846605.1 Bacillota bacterium
CGATCAGAGATGGGCGCGATGGTGACGGTCCTGGCCACGGGGATTGGGCTGGCGGTGCTGGGAGTGCGCGAGGCGCAGGCTGTCCGCGCGCGGCGGGCGTTCCGCCGGCGGTTGCGGGCGTTGGCGGCCGACTCCGCCGCTTGGGCGGCGCGCGAGCGGATCCGGGCGGTGGTGGCGGGCTGAGCGAGGGGGCACGGAAGGCGGTGATCGGTGTGCCGATCATCTGGGCCGACGGGCCGGGGGGAGGTAACGTGACGTTATCTCCCGCCCACGATATGATGCTCAGGGATCGTTTCGGAAGATCGGTGGTGGGCGGGTTGGACGAGGAAGACCCGATGCTCACGGCGGCGGAGGCGGCGAGGACTCTCGGACGGCACCCGGGAACCGCGCACGTGGTCGCGGCGCGGGTGTATGGCAAAGACCCGCGCCTGCTGCGCATCGGTGGCCGCTGGGCTGCGCCCCTGTCGTGGTGGCGGGGGGTATTGGAGGAAGTGCCGCAGCGGGGGAAGCGGGGGCAGGGGAGGCAACCGAAGCCGCGGCGACGGCCGGCGAAAGCCGGGGAGTAGGCAGGGCCTTTCCATTGACGCGCTATCTATGATGCGCGATAATGTCACCAAGGGACGACAGGGAAGGGCGATGGACTCCATGACCGATGCGGACCTGTTCTGGGCACTTGCCGACTGGGAGCCGGTGGCCGACATGGTGCCGAGTCCTGGGGTTCATCCCCGCTGGCAAGAGGTGCTGGACCGCCGGCAGGCCGAGCGCGTGGATGCCGCCGTGGACCGCGAACTGGTGGCGGACTGCCGGAGTGTGCGGAGGGCAATCGGTCGTGTCGTGATGGTTGGCGGGAGGAGGGGGCGGATCGAGGACACCTGCCGGGCCGGGGTGTTGGTGCGCCGAGTGGCGGGCTACCGCGAGTGCGTCCCGTGGGCGGAAGTGCTTCAAGTTTTGTGTGATCCCATGGGGATTTTTGCTTGACACGCTATCTATTGCTTGAGATAATGACCCCAGTGGACGACGGGGAAGGGCGGCGGGCGACATGGCAAGTGACGGTGGGCAGGTGGCCGGGATCATGGATCTCTGGGGCCAAGTCCATGACGTGGACGAGAAGCCCGGCGAGGTCGTGGATCTGGGGGCGGCTCCGATCCGGTGGCATGAACGGGCTGCCGAGGAGGTCCAGGCGGAACGCGCGCGGGTGGCCACAACCACGGCGCCGTCTCGCATCGCGGCTCTGCGGGCCGCTGTGCCCCCCGTCGGTACGCCCCTGGTGCTGGCGTGGACCGACCCAGACCTGGGCCGCAAGACCCGAGTTCGCCGGGTGGCCGGCACGCTGGAGGCCATCACCACCAGCGGCATCCGCATCCGCTCCCTGGCCGGCTATCGCGTCACCTGCACATGGGCAGACCTGCTGGCGTCCCAGGCCAACCTGCGGTCCCCCGACGGAGCCCTCCTCGTCGGCGGCCCGCTCCGCCGCGATGCGGAGGCGCACGGGGCGGGGGCCTGACCACCCCAGCCCCAGCCCTTGACCACCCCCAAAGGAGGCGCCACCATGCCGACCAGCGCGGCGACGACCGAGCCGGTGGCCTGGGACCCGCACAACCGCATCCCCACCGATGCTCCCTTGTCCACTCTCGCCGTGCTCGGCCTCGCCGTGGCCACGGCCGGCCTGGACCCCCTCGCCCCCCTCATCGGCCTCCAGACCGCCTTCGGCAGCGACGTGCGGGCGTCCCTGTTCCTCCCCGATCAGCCCCTGCCCGACGACCCGCAAGCCCGGCGCTCCCTCTCCCTGAGCCATCTCCGGCCCGAAGACCTGGCCGGCGGCCGCCGCTGGGAGCCGATCCGGCCCCGGCTGGCGGAGTACCTGCAGTTGCACGTAGGTGCCGTGGTGACACACCAGGCGGCTTACCACCTCGGGGTGCTGTCCGCCCGTCACGTGCCGCCGCCGCCGACCATCGACACGATGAGGACGGCCGCCTTCCTTGGCCTGCCGCAGCGCCTGGACCAACTCGCCTACGCCCTACACGTGCCCTTGGCCGACCGGGGGCCTGCCACAGGCGGCGCGGACGCGACCACGCCTGGGCGGGTCTGGACGGCGCTGGTCGGGCGCCTGGCAGGCCAGGGAGTGAGAACGTGGGGGGACCTGCTCGCGGTGGAGGTCGGGCGGCCGGGGGGCCGGGCGGCGTGGCCGGATCTGGCGCGGGATGCCTGGCGGCGGGGCGGGGGGGCGTAAAGACCACCGCTATCAACCCGTCAGGCACCCGTGGCGGTACCGGCTTTGCCGGCAATCACCAAACTCACCCGGACGAAGGGGTACGGCGGGGCGGCGGGGTTTGGCGCAAGAGGCTGAATCCCGTATTGGGTCCCAGGATTATGCTGGTAGCCGCCAGACGGCACAGTCTTCCCGTGAGGCACAAACATCAAGAGCACGTTGTAGCACGTGGAGGTGGCTGAACTGTAATAACATCCCGCAGAAAACAGACTGGCTGCGGGGATCGTGATACTGCGCAAGGCGTTCGTCCCCGCACTCGTTGCCGCAAGTTTCGCCCAAGCCGGATTGGAGCCGGGGACGCTGATCATGTAAGCGGCGAGGGTGCCAGCCGCAGGCGATCCGCCCGTTCCGGTCGTGGACACCAAGAGCGTGAGGGGACCACCTGCGGGAACCGAAGCCCCGGCGGTCGGCCGCACGAGCCTTACTTGGACTGGCGGCGGCGTGCGAACCCCGCATGCCGCAAGCGAGAAGACGCAGGCGGGAAAGGCCGCGAGGAGTAGCAATCGCCTAAACCTAAAGCACATGTTCCGCGCCTCCAGGATGCTCTGGGGTTCGCCCACCGCCGCCGCGCCCGTCCCCGCACTGGCGACCGCGAGGCCGAGCGTGCTCCAACTGCTCGCGTGGTGGCCAGGGCGCTCTGACCGGCATCGCCACAAGGCACCCGCACCCATGGCATCCGGCCGACGGGGTATCAGCCCTGAGGGGCCTGATTGAGCGTGGAGACCGCTGCGGCCAACATGTGGCTGGCCCGCAGCACGTCCTCCTCGGTGGTGAACCGTCCCAGCGAGATCCGTACCGCCGTGAGCGCCTCTTCGGCGGCCAATCCCATGGCCAGCAGGACCCCGGATGGCTCGGTCCGGCCCGCGTGGCACGCCGAGCCCGTCGAGGCGGCGATGCCCGGGGCGGCGGCCAGCAGGTCCTCGCCGGTTAGCCCCGGCACACCGATGTTCAGGGTGTTGGGCAAACGCCGTTCCGGGTGGCCGTGCAGCCGCAGCCCCGGAAGGGCCGCCGCCAGATGGCCCCACAGTTCGTCGCGAAGCCCCCGGAGCCGGCCCATCTCCTCGTCCAGGTGCTCGCGTGCCAACGCACACGCCTTGCCGAGCCCAACGATACCGGCGACGTTCTCGGTTCCTGCCCGGCGACCGCCCTCGTGGCCGGCGCCGTGGACCAACGGCTCCAGCGTGAGTCCAGCGCGCACGAACAGTGCGCCAACCCCTTTGGGTGCATAGAGCTTATGCCCCGCCACCGCCAGCAGATCCACAGCGAGATCGTTTACCCGCACGGGCACCTTGCCGACGGACTGCGCCGCGTCGGTATGAAAGGCGACCCCGTGCTCGCGCACCACGGCCGCGATCTCTTCCACCGGCTGGACCGTGCCCACCTCGTTCTGGGCGTGCATAACGCTGACGAGGATCGTGTCCCTTCGGATGGCTCGCCGCACATCGTCGGGGTCCACGAGGCCGGTCCGGTCCACGGGTACCACCGTCAAGTCAAAGCCGTGCCGG
>JAJZWQ010000234.1 GCA_021846605.1 Bacillota bacterium
AGGCTGATGCCGCCGTAGATGACGGTGTTGCGCAGCCCCCGGGAGTGGTGGAGCATCGTCATCTCGTCCTGGGCGGTGGCGCGCATCAGGGCGTGCCAGCCGGCGGTGAGCCCCACCCCGGGCACGGCGAGCGCGGTGACCCAGCCGAGTGCGGTCGAGAAGAACCCCGTGATCTGCGTGACGAACGAGGGCATGCGGATCGCTCCTTTGCTGGGATGCGGGAGGTCTGTGCTGGCCCCGGGTGTCACCGGCCGCGGTCGAAGGCCGGGCGGGAACGGGGAGCGGGTTCGGGTGGAACGGGAGACGGCGATGTGGCCGCGGGCAAGGATTCTGGCGCCGCGACCTCGGGGCACCAGGTGGGTGGCGGCGCGACCGAGACCGCTGCGTCAGGGGGTTCCGGAGCGAGGGCGCGGTGCGCGGCCGTCCAGGCGGAGAGGTCGGCCAGCGGCAGGCGGGCGGGATACTGGCCGGACTGCAGCACCAGGGCGGCGCCGACGGGCCAGCGCAGGGCCTCATCCACCGTGAGCAGCGGCCGCCCCGTCGCCGCCTCGGTACCCCCGACCGTCGCGCCGACCCGCCGTTGCAGGCTCTGGGTGCGCACGGTGTATGTGCCACAGAGGGCGGAGACGGAGCGGGCGGTGGCCTCGTCGCTGGTCCCCAGCACGAGCTTGGTGTCGCAGTTGCCCTCGATCACCGCCCGCACGTCCTGCCCGTACTTGCCGAGCTGGGCCAGGGACTGCACGGCCAGCAGGAAGTGCACCCCGCGGCCCGCGCTGACCGTCAGCTTTTCGCCCATGTCGGGGACCTTGGGGAGATTGCCGAACTCATCCAGCAGGAACCAGCAACGGCGGCCGAGCCGCCCGCCGTTGCCCCGGGCGACGGCGGCCAGGGCGGCGTAGGCCAGGTGCACGTAGAGGGCCGCGATCGGCCAGCGTTCCCTGGCCTCGTCGGGCAGCAGCAGGAAGATGGCCTGGGGGTGCCGGTCCGCACGGCCGGCGTCGGCCGGGTCGTGGGAGGAGGCCCCGCACAGCCAGGCCACCCCAGGGTCGCCCCAGAGGCGCAGGTGTGCGGCGGTGCCCGTGAAGATGGATGCTCGGGTCCGGTCCTCGGACAGGCTCGCCGTGCCATAAGCGAGGCGGGCCGGGTGCCCCGGGGGCAGGGAGCGGAAGTAGGCGTCCAGGGGGGAGGCCCCCTGCACCTGCGGGCCCAGGTCGGTGAGCAGGCGGTAGGCGGTGGCCATGTGGCGGCAGTCCTCGGGGGCCTCCAGCGCCACGGCCAGGCAGAGAGCGCAGATCAGGCTCTCCTCGGCCTGGGGCCAGATCGGGTCGCCGGCGGAGCCGGCGGACCAGGCCAGGACGTTGCCGATGCCCCAGGCCAGCCGCGAGGCCTCCTCGTCGTCGCCTCGGGCGTGCGCCTCCGTGACGGCGGCCAACGGGTTCCAGCGCCCGCCGCCGCGGCCGGGACGCAGCAGGTCAAACTGGGTGACCTGGTACCCGCGCGCGCGGAGCCAGCCCGCCGTCATGGCGTGCAGCTCCCCCTTGGGATCACCGACGATCAGGGACTCGGCGTGGTGGCCCAGGGTCCAGATGGTGGGGAGCACGGTCCGCCGGGTCTTGCCGCGGCGGGAGGGCCCGACCAGCAGCACGTGCTCGTTGCCCGCCCCCCGCCGGGTGACCCATGCGGTGCGGCCGTCTGCGCCGATCACGACGCCCGGGGCGGCGGGCCGGTCGCAGTTCACGCGGGCGAGGGTGCCGGCTATCTCGTTGGCCTTGCGCCAGCGGGTGGAGCCATGGGTGGCCGTTGCCGCCGGCAGGGGCTGCCCCCGGCGGGCGGGCCAGCCGCTGCGCCATGCCCAGCGGAGGACGGCGGTCGCCGCGAGGGCGAAGGGGATCTGGGTCAGGGCCCAGCCCGGCCAGGGCCGCGTGTGCAGGAGTTCCACGGCCATCCGCCACCAGAGGTTAGCCGGGCTGCCATAGGCGGTGCGGCCGGCGGGGTGGCTCAGGCGTGCGAACAACTCCCCCCAGGTGAGCGCGGGGCGCAGGGGCGGCCAGAGGGTCTGGGGGACGAGCCATAGGACCGGGGTGAGGAGGAAGTCGGTAAAGGCGAGCAGTCCCAGGGGGACCAGCGCCAGAAGGCGTGCCGTGGTGAGGACCCGGGACCGGAAGAGCCGGCGCAGGAGCAGGTAGCAGAGCCAGTACGGCGCGAGGACGGCGGACAGGACCAGAAGGAAGGGCAAGCGGACACCCCCTACGGGTCGTCTCCGAAGGCGCGATCGAGGGCGGATATGTAGCGGGTCGCGACGTTTGTCACACTTCTGGTCACAATGGCTGTCACCACCGGCCCCACCCGGCATAAGGGTGCCGCTTGGGCCAGAGGGCGTCCAGGCCAAGGGCTATCGCCCGCTTCGCGGCCTGGACGCCCTCTGGCCCAAGCGAGGCAAGGGGCGTAGGGTGGGGCCGAAGAAATGACTGTGATCTTGACCAAAAGAGGCCCCTTCTGCGACACCGATCGTGACCTGCTACAGGATAGGCGTGAATCGGAAGTGGGAGGTGGTGCGGGGGCAGACTCGGGCACCGCCCTCCCGCCATCGCCAAGCGCTCAATGGCGGAGGCGATACGCTCCAGTACGGGCAGAGTGTCTTGGCCTGTGCCGGCGAGCCCGGCCTCCGCCAGGCGCAGCAGCGCCTGCGAGCGAGCCTGAGGCGGAAGGGGAGCAAGCGCCGAGTGCAGGGGGGAACGGACACCGATGCTGACGCGGAACTGCAGGGCACTCCGCGCCACGCTAACCGACCGCCCGCAGCGCGCGCTCGGCTGCCCACATGTAGCCGAGGGCGTTGGCGAAGACGGCTTCCTCCGGCCGGACGGGGATCGGGCGGCCTGGCGCCAGTTCAGCGAGGCGGTCGCCGAGCAGGAGCGCCCCACCCCCAACCGGGGCGGTCGCGGCGACCCGCCCGAGGTCCCCGCCCAGGCGCCGGCGCAACTCGGCGGCGATGGTCTCGGCCAGGGCGTCCAGGTGTGGGGCGACTTCCGCCGGTCCGCCGAAGGTCCGGCCGTGCCACGCGGCGGGACCCATCAGCGCCGCCTGGGCGAGGTCCGGCGGCGGATGGTGGCCGGTGGCCCGTTGGATGGACGCGGCGAGCGCCCCGGCGACCGTGGAGACGCCGGATTCCAGCGAGAAGCTGATCGCGGCAACCGGGGTGAGGCCTCGCGGGGTGAGGCCTCGCAGTTCCAGGCAAAGGACATCGGTGGTGCGGCTACCGACGTCCACCACCAGACCGTAACCGGGGCCTGGCGGTATCCGGCCCTGGGCGGCGAGGAACAGCGCCGCGCCCACGCCCTGGGGCCGGAGGACCACCCGGGCGATGCGGACGGTGCGCTCCCTCCCGCCGTCGGACAGCCGCAACGTGCGACCTTCCAGCGCCGCCCGAGCCGCCGCGCGCTCCTGCGCGAAGGCGCCCAGCGGGGTGCCGGAGCCCAGCATCACCTCGCCCTCGGCGCCGGTCTCCCACAGCGCCTGGGCCAGCAATGGCAGGGCCTCGGGGTCCGCGAGGCGCCCCGGGCCGAAGGGACGGTGGGCGCCGGGGAGTGACGCCGCCCGGTCGCCTGCGATCACGCCCTGGTCGCCGATGCGGAGGACTTCAGGTTGACTGCCGAGACCCCAGGACTCAGCGCCCGGAGTGTGCGGTGCCCAGACCGCTTCAAAGTGGCCACGCCGGGAGCCCGCAACCCATTTGACCTGGCCGTAGCCGATGTC
>JAJZWQ010000038.1 GCA_021846605.1 Bacillota bacterium
AAACGGGTGGGCGGACCCCGGCGAAGCCCCGGTGAGCGATTACCGGGAATCCCCCGGCTTGAGCCGTGGGGAGGAGGTCAACCTACCGTGCAAGAGAACGCTGCGGAGACCCGCGCGCAGGGGGACGACCGGAGCGCTCCCGCGACCCAAGCTTCGATCGGCGGTGCGTTTACCGGCATCAAGTGGTTGCGGTTCACGATGGTGGTGCTCGCCCTGCTGGACGCCGCCGCCCACCTGTTCGCCAGTCCGGGCCAGACCCCCGAGGTCACGTTCTGGCTGGAGACGGAGGTGGCGGTCTATGTGCTGATCTCGGTGATCTACCTGCTCGGTCTGCGCAGTTGGTACACGCCGGCCATCGCCTACTCGGTCCTGAACCTGGTGATCTTCTTCCTGTCCGCCTACGTGCCGATGCCAGGGATCACCCACGGGGCGCTGATCGGCCACGTGCAGTTCGCCCGGTACTCGTTCGGTCGCGGGTTTTCGCTCTTCGCCTGGCTCTACCTGATCCTGGTGGGTCTGGTGTTGAACCGCATTGATCGGGGTAGCCAGTTGGACCGGCTCCTGCGCGAGAGTTGAGGCGGGCGCCCCCGGTCGCGGACGGGCGGACGCTTCCGGGAAGGGGGTGTCCGCCGCCGCGTCCGGCGGGTGGCGCGCGACACAGACATGCGATCTCCCCACCTCTGGCACGACGCACAGCCCTCCTTGCGACGCCACGGGTTCGCCGTGTCCCCCGGGGAGGGCAGCGGGGATGCACCAGGACCGCCCGGAGCCAGGAACGCGGACATGACTTGCGGGATGGTGGCCGGTGCGGGGTGGTCCCGCGCCGGGCGGGGCGCCGGGCCGCGGTGTCCGGGGCCCGATCCCAGGCGCGCGCCGCGCACCGGTCACGCCGGCGCATCCGGCGGGCGACGCGCGACCTTCTCCGTCTGGATGATCTCGCGGGCGAACGGGTTGACGCGCGCCAGCAGGGCCTCGGACGGGGTGTAGCCGAAGCGGGTGCGGTTCCAGGCCGAGCCGTAGCGGTACACGCTGATCCGGCGTTCGCCGGGGTTGGCGCGGCGCGCGGAGCCGTGGCAGCAGCCGTCCACGAACAGCAGTGCATCCCCGGCCCGCATGTGCACCTCGCTGGCGCCCTCGGTGTTCTCGGCGGAGTCGCCCTGACCCTCGCCCCAGGCGTCGGGCCGACGGCGCAGGAACGCCGGGTGGATCATGTTCGACTTGTGCGAGCCGGGGATCACCATGGTGGCGCCGTCTCCGGGGCCGATGTCCGTGTGGGCGATCAGCACGTTCACCTGGCCGCAGATGAAGCGGCCGTTGTGGTAGTCGTAGCGCGTGCGCTTGCAGTGATCGTGCCCGCCGCCGTGCAGGGGGATGGACTGCCCCGGCCCCCGGATCGAGAAGAAGTTCTCGTCGATGAACAGCGCGCCGTGGTTGTAGTCGAAGGACCCGCCCCCGACGAAGCGCAGCAGATAATTGATGTAGCTGGGGTGGTCGATGAGGCGTTCGAAGGGCGCGCCCGCCTCGTAGATCTGCTGGTAGCTGACGCCCCGGTGTTCGGGGTGGTCCTCCCGCTGAACGTATCCGTGCCAACCACCACGGGGGACCGAGCGCGGGATCTGGTCGACGCGGGCGTTGCAGGCCGCCACCTCCTGCGCGCTGAGCGCGCCGCGCAGCAGGATGAATCCCTGGAGGTCGAAGAGGTACTCCTCGAGGTCGCTCGGCGCCGGGAGTTCGGGGAACTGGACCTGCGGCGGGGCGATGTGATGGTCCGGATAGAACCGCTCCATGGGTGGCACCTCCCGCTGTGCCGTACTACCCGTGGGGCTGGAGGATTCCTGCCGATCCGCGCCTACGGTCGAGCCATCGCCCCGGTGGTGACGGCTGAAGTGTTGGAAAGCCCTGAACAGCACTGGGCGACACTTTGTGATAGAAGGCACAAGGGTGCCCGCCACAGGCGTCGAAGAGAGCGGTCGACGGGCACAGGCCCGGGTCGGAGGTGGGGCCCCGATGACGCCCTATCAGGCGGCGGCGGTGTACCTGGGGATCTGCGCGCTTGTCGTGTTGGCGATCACCGGCAGCATTGGGCGGCTGCGGCGGCTGCGGCGCGACGGCGCCAAGCTGGCGCCCTACGAATGCGGGGTCGCGTCCGAACCCGGCGTCGCCCCGCGCTTTCCGGTGCGCTTCTACCTGGTGGCCATGCTCTTTGTGATCCTGGACGTGGAGGCCATCGCCTTCTATCCCTGGGGCCTGCGCCTGCGGGCGCTGGGCAGCCGCGGGCTTTTGGACATGGCCGTCTTCGCCGTCGTGCTGGCCATCGGCTACGCCTATGTGTGGAAGAAGGGGGGCCTGGACTGGCGATGAACGACGGCAACATGCCCTTCATGCTGACCTCGATGGACCAGATGACCCGCTGGGCGCAGCGCAACTCCGTCTGGCCGCTGACCATGGGTCTGGCCTGCTGCGCGATCGAGATGATGACGCTGGTGACTTCGCGCTTCGACGCTGCCCGCTTCGGCGCGGAGGTCTTCCGCGGGTCACCCCGCCAGGCCGACCTGATGATCGTGTCCGGGCGGGTCTGCCACAAGATGGTGCCGGTGATCCGCCAGTTGCATGAGCAGATGGCCGAGCCCAAGTGGGTCGTCTCCATGGGCGCCTGCGCCTGCTCGGGCGGCACGTTCAACAATTACGCCGTCGTGCAGGGCGTCGACCAGCTCCTGCCTGTCGACGTGTACGTGCCGGGCTGTCCGCCGACGCCGGAAGCGGTGCTGCAGGCCCTGGTGATGCTCCAGGAGCGGATTGCCCGCGGCGTGACCCGGACGGAGATCCGAGACGCCGCGCGGGCGGTGGTCGGTCGTGTCTGATGAGACGCCCCAGGCGCCGGTCGAGGAGGCGCCGCCCCCGCCGCTGCCCGAGTGGGTGGAGAACGTGCGCGCGGCGGTGCCGGGCGCGGTGACCGCCGTGCTAGGCCTGCCGGGGGGCGACGGCGAGGCGGACGCGCCCACGCTGCGGGTCGCCGCCGCGGGTTGGGTGGCCGTGGCCGGGGCGCTCAAGGCCGAGGGCTTCGACTACTTCGCCGACCTGGCGGCCGTCGACTATCCCGAGCGGGCGCAGCGCCTGGAGATCGTGCTGCACCTGCGCGACATCGCGCGCGGTCGACTGGTGCGGTGCGTCACACAGGTGGGGGACGGGGAGTCGCTGGAGTCGCTGGAGCCGCTCTTGGCCGGGGCGGGCTGGCCGGAGCGCGAGGTCTTCGATCTCTTCGGCACGCCCTTCCGCGGCAACGCGGACCTGCGGCGCCTGCTGCTGCCCGAGGATTGGACCGGGTATCCGTTGCGGCGGGACTACCCGCTGATCGGGCCGCGGGAACTGGAGCCGGAAAGTCCGTACGCGCACTGAAGCGGCGCGCGCACTTGAGGTGAGGCGTTCGTTGGCCGAGACGATGACGCTCAACATGGGTCCTCAGCATCCCGCTACGCACGGCGTGCTGCGCCTGGTGCTGGAACTGGACGGGGAGACGGTCGTCGCCTGCCGCCCGGAGATCGGTTACCTGCACACGGGCATCGAGAAGAACGCCGAGCACCACACCTGGCAGCAGGCGGTCACCGACACCGACCGCATGGACTACCTCTCGCCGCTGATGAACAACCTCGGATACTGCCTGGCCGTGGAACGGTTGTTGGGCATCGAGGTCCCGCCCCGCTGCCAGTCCATCCGGGTGTTGATGAGCGAGTTGTCGCGCATCGCCTCGCATCTGGTCTGGCTGGGCACCTACGCCCTGGACCTGGGCGCCCAGAGCGTGTTCTTCTATGCCTTCCAGGCGCGCGAATCCATCCTGGACATGTTTGAGACGGTGTCCGGGGTGCGTATGAACCTCTCGTACATCCGGGTGGGCGGGCTGCAGTACGACCTGCCGCCGCAGTTCCCACCCATGGTCGAGCGCTTCCTGGCCGAGTTCCCGCGCTGGGTGCACGACTTCCGCACCCTCCTGGTGGACAACCCGATCTTCCTGGGGCGCACCCAGGGTATCGGCACCATCACGGCCGACCAGTGCCGGGGCTTCGGGTTGAGCGGCCCGCCGCTGCGCGCGGCGGGGGTGCCCTTCGACCTGCGCAAGCAGGCGCCGTACAGCGGCTACGAGCGGTTCGAGTTCGACGTGCCGACGCGGACGGCCAGCGACTGCTACGCGCGCTTCGAGGTGCGCATGGAAGAGATGGAGCAGAGCGCCCGCATCGTGCGCCAGGCCATGGACGGGATGCCCGAGGGCGCCTGGCGCACCGAGGACCGCAAGATCACCCTCCCGCCCCGGGAGGAACTCCAGACCTCGATGGAGTCGCTGATCCACCACTTCAAGCTGGCCAGCCAGGGCTTCGCCGTCCCGGCCGGGTCGGTGTACCAGGCCATCGAAAGCCCGCGGGGCGAGATCGGCTTCCTGGTGGTGAGCGCTGGTGGCCGGCACCCCTACCGCATGCGCGTGCGCGCCCCTTCCTTCTATAACACGCAGGGCCTCAAGCGCCTGCTGGAGGGGCAGTTGGTGGCCGATGCCGTCGCGGTGGTCGGCAGCCTCGACATGATCATGGGGGAGGTGGATCGCTGATGGCCCTGGACGCCCAGGCGGCAGACGCGATCATTGCCCGCTACCCCGGCCAGCGCTCCGCGCTGCTGCCGCTCTTGTGGTTGGCCCAGAACGCCGATGGCCACATCACCCGGGAGACGGTGGCCGCAGTGGCTGCCCGCCTCGGCTTGGAGGTCTCCGAGGTCGAGTCGGTGCTCACCTTCTACTCCATGTTCCGGCGGGATCCGCGGGCCCGTTGCCGCCTGCAGGTCTGCCGCAGCCTGGCGTGCGCGATGAAGGGGGCCGAGGACATCGTCGCCCACATCCAGGCGGAGACCGGGGTGGCCCCGGACGAGCAGAGCCCCGACGGCGGCTTCAGCGTGGAGTTCGTGGAGTGCATCGCGGCCTGCGACCACGCGCCCGCCTACCTGTTCAACGAGCGCATGGGCGGCCCGCTGACGGCCGAGGGCGCCCTGCGCCTGGTGCGCGGCGAGGGGGAGGACCGGCCGTGATTCGCAAGATCCTCACCGACGGGATCGACGAGTTCGACCTGACCAGCCTGGAGGTCTACCGGGCGCGTGGCGGCTATCAGGCCCTGCGCAAGGCCCTGGAGACCATGTCCCCCGAGGACATCTTCAACGAGGTGAAGATCAGCGGCCTGCGCGGGCGGGGCGGGGCGGGGGCCGGCGCCAGCTTCAAGTGGAGCACGCTGCCCGAGGACGGCCGTCCGCGCTACCTCATCCTGAACGGGGACGAGAGCGAGCCCGGCTCGTTCTCGGGGCGGATGCTGGTGCAGAAGAACCCCCACCTGGTCCTGGAGGGGGCGTTGTTGGCCGCCTATGGCTGCAAGATGGCGCGCGTGTTCATCTACCTGCGCGGCGAGTTCTACGAGGGCGCGCAGATCATGGAGCGGGCCATCGCCGAGGCGCGCGCGGCGGGCCTGATCGGCGAGCGCATCCTGGGCAGCGACTTCAGCATGGACGTGGTCGTCCACCGTGGCGCCGGTGCCTACATCTGCGGTGAGGAGACCGCGATCATGGAGTCGCTGGAGGGCAGGCGCGGCCACCCGCGCAACCGGCCGCCCTTCCCCACGGCCAGCGGTCTGTATGGCATGCCCACGGTGATCAACAACGTGGAGACGATCGCCAACGTCACTCCGATCGTGGCCAACGGTGGCGCCTGGTTCGCCGCCATCGGCCCGGAGAAGTCGCCGGGTACCAAGATCTGTTCGGTGTCGGGGCGGGTGCGCCGGCCCGGCAACTACGAGATCGAGATGGGCACGCCGCTGCGCGAGTTGATCGAGGAGCACGCGGGCGGTCTGGAGCCGGGCCACGGCCTGAAGTTCGTGCTGCCGGCCGGGGCGAGTTCCGCCCTGGTGTTGCCCAAGGACCTGGACGTCTCGCTGGACTTCGACTCGATGGCGGCCATCCGCTCGATGCTCGGTTCGGCCGGGATGCTGATCTGCGACGACCGGGACTGCCCGGTGCACGTGGCGTATCTGGGCGCGCGCTTCTACCACCACGAGTCCTGCGGCAAGTGCACCCCGTGCCGGGAGGGCACCGGTTGGACCGAGCGCGTCCTGTCCCGCATGGAGCACGGGGAGGGGCGCGCCGGAGACACCGACATGTTGCAGACGCTGTGCGGCGCCATCGGCGGCCGCAAGTGCCTGTGCCTGCTGGGCGACTTCTCGGTGACCTACCTGCAGTCGGCGCTGGCCGCCTTCCGCGAGGAGTTCGTGGCCCATGAGCACGGGCCGTGCCCGCTGGCGCCCGTGCAGGAGGTGGTCCACCGATGAGCAGCAACCCGCCCGCCGCCGAGGTCAACTGCACGATCAATGGCAAGCCATACACCTTCCCACGGGGTACGCTGATCGTCGACGCCGTGCGCCAGGTGGGTTCGCCCATCCCCTACTACTGCTACCACCCCAAGCTGGAACCGGTCGGCGCCTGCCGCGTGTGCATGGTGCAGTTGGAGACCCCCCGCGGGATCATGGTCACCACGGGCTGCACCACGCCGGTCTCCGAGGGCCTGAAGATCGAGACGATGTCCGACCGGGCCAAGCTGGCGCGCAAGCAGGTGCTGGAGTTCCTGCTGATCAACCACCCGCTGGACTGCCCGATCTGCGACAAGGGCGGCGAGTGCGACCTGCAGGACTTCACGCTGGCCTACGGGCCAGCGGTGAGCGGGTTCGCCGAGCGCAAGATCCACCGCAAGAAGGCTGACGACCTGGGGCCGTTCCTGGTCTTGGACCAGGAACGCTGCATCCTCTGCCAGCGCTGTGTGCGCTACGAGAACGAGATCCTGGGCGAGAGGAACCTCGTCCTGCGGGAGCGCGGCGACCGCACGGTGATCCATACCGGCCAGGGGGAGCCCTATGACGGGTACTTCTCGGGCAACAACACCGAGCTCTGCCCCGTCGGGGCGCTGACCAGCCGCACGTACCGCTTCAAGGCGCGCCCCTGGGACGTGCAGCCGGTGCCCACGGTCTGCCAGGGCTGCAGCCTGGGGTGCAACGTGACCGCCCAGCGGCGGAACGAGAACCTGGTGCGCCTGCTGGCCCGGGACAACCCCGCCCTGGACGGCGGCTGGCTGTGCGACCGCGGCCGGTACGGCTTTGGCCACACGGCCAGCCCCGAGCGGCTGGACCAGCCCCTGGTCCGCCGGGATGGGGAACTGCGGCCGGTCTCCTGGGACGAGGCGATCTCCGCGGTGGCGACGGGCCTGCGCGATGGCGCCGCGGTCCTGGGCGGCGGGCGCCTGACCGACGAGGAGGCCCTGGCGCTCTCTGAACTGGCGCGCATGGCTCTGGGGACCAACGACGTGGACTGGCGGGTCGGCGACCAGCGCTTCGCCGCCCCCGAGGCGGTCGGGCTGCAGGGGGCGCAGGTGACCGCTGTGGACGACGCGGACGTCATCGTCCTTCTGGCCACGTCCGTCGTCGACGAGGCCCCCGTGCTGGACATCCGCCTGCGCCGCGCGGCGCGCCGGGCCCGCATCCTGGACGTGGGCCCCCTGCGCAACTTCCCGCACGGGCGGGCGACCCGGGTGGCCTGCGCCCCTGACGGGCTGGCCCAGGCGGTGGCGGACCTGACCGACGAGCTGCGGGCCGCCAAGGCGCCGCTGATCGTGTGGAACGGCCGTGGCGGCCCGGCGCTGGTCCAGGCCGTGGCGGCCACCGGGGCGAAGGTCCTGGTGCCCGGCGAGTTTCCCAACGCCCGCGGGGCCGAGATCGCCGGACTGGTGCCCGATCTCCTCCCCGGCTACCAGCCGGCCGCCGACGGCGCGGCGCTGGCGGCGGCGTGGGGCGGGACGCCTCCGGCGCAGGCCGGCCGCGACGCCGCGGGCATCCTGGCCGCCTGCCGCGACGGCGCGCTGCGCGGCCTGTATCTGGTGGGGGCCGACCCGCTGCGCAGCTTCCCCGACGGGGGGCTGGCGCAGGCCGCGCTGGAGCGCGTCCCCTTCCTGGTGGTGCAGGACCTGTTCCGCACCGAGGCCTGCGCGCACGCGGACGTCGTGCTGCCGGCCTTGGGCGCCCTGGAGAAGGATGGCCACGTCACGGGCCTCGCGGGGGCGCGGCAGGCCGTCCGCCGGGTGGTCTCCGGGCCGGGGGGGGCGCGGGCGGACGGCGCGATCTTCGCGTTGTTGGCCGAGGCCCTGGGCCGGCCGCTGCACGCCGCCGCCGTCGAGGTGGCGGACCGCCCCGGCCAGCTGACGCTGGCCGAGCCCCCCGCGGCGCCGCCCGGCGACGGTCTGCTGCTGATGCGCGCCGCGCGCCTGTTCAGCGGGGGCGGGACGTTCGCCTTTGACCCGAACTTCGCGCCGGTGCGGGGCGATCCCGTGGTGCGGGTGCACCCGGACAGCGCCGGCGAGTTGGAGGATGGTGCCGCCGTGGAGGTGCGCAGCGGGGACGCCGTGGTGGCCGCCACGGTGCGCCTGGACGCCGACGTGCTGCCCGGGGTGGCCGTGGTGGCCACCCGCGATGTGGGCATGAACCGCCTGGCCCCGCGCGTGCGGCTGGCGCGCGCGCCCCGCCCGGCGCCGGCCGGGGTGAGCGCCGGATGAGCCTGGGGTATGTGCTCGTGCGCTCGGTGATCCTGGTCCTGTTGCTGCTCGGGGCCTTTGCCTACTTCATGGTCATGGAGCGCAAGGTGCTGGGGTACTTCCAGTTGCGCTGGGGACCCGTGCGCGTCGGACCGTGGGGGCTGCTCCAGCCGCTGGCCGACGCCCTCAAGATGGTGGCCAAAGAGGATACGCAGCCAGCGGCGGCCGACCGGCTGGTGTTCCTGGCCGCGCCCGCCCTGGCCCTGTTCGTGGCCCTGGGCGCGTTCGCCGTCATCCCCCTGGGCCCGACGCTGCACTTTGGATCGTTCACCCTGCCGCTGTCCGTGAGCAACCCCTCCTCGGGCCTGCTCTTCGTCCTGGCGCTCCTCTCCCTGGGCGTCTACGGGGTGAGCCTGGGCGGCTGGGCCAGCCAGGGCAAGTATTCCCTGATCGGCGGCCTGCGGGCCTCGGCGCAGATGGTGAGCTATGAACTGGCGCTCGGCCTGGCGGTGATCTCGGCGGTGGTGCTGACCGGCACCCTCAGCCTGCCCGGCATGGTGGGGGTGCAGGCCGCGCACGGTCTGTGGGCGGTGGTCCCGGACATCCTGGGCTTTGGCATCTTCGTGATCTGCTCGGTGGCCGAGTGCAACCGGGCGCCCTTCGACCTGGCCGAGGCCGAGGGTGAACTGGTGGCCGGCTTCCACACCGAGTATTCGGGCTTCCGCTTCGCCAACTTCGCCATGGCCGAGTACATCAACATGTTCACGCTCAGCGCCCTGGGCGCCATCCTCTTCCTGGGGGGCTGGCTGGGGCCGTTCGGCCTGGCCTCGTCCTTCTGGTGGCTGCTGCTGAAGATGGGCGTGTATCTGTTCTTCTTCATCTGGCTGCGGGCCACGTTCCCGCGCATCCGCTACGATCGGCTGATGGGCTTCGGCTGGAAGGTGCTCGTACCGATCGGCTTCCTGAACCTGGTGTGGATCTCCGTGTTTGTGGCGCTTGGGGGGTGGCACGGATGAGCGCGTTGCAGCGGGCGCTGGCCCTGGGGCGGGGCCTGGGGACCACCTGGAGCTACCTGTTCCGGCCGCGCACCACCGTCAACTACCCGGAGCAGGAGCGGCCGGTGCCGGAGCGGTTCCGGGGCCTGCACATCCTGGACCGGCACGACGACGGCCTGGAGAAGTGCGTGGGCTGCGAACTCTGTCAGGCGGCGTGTCCCGCGCACTGCATCACGGTGCAGGCGGCGGAGAACCCCGAAGGGGCGCCGGTGTCTCCGGGGGAGCGCTACGCCTGGCGCTACGAGATCGACCTGCTGCGCTGCATCTTCTGCGGGTTCTGCGAGGAGGCCTGCCCGACGGGCGCCATCCAGTTGACGCCGCGCCACGACCTGGTCGGCTTCGACCGCCGGGACTTCCAGGTGGACAAGGGCTGGCTGACCGTGCCCGACCCGCGCGTCGTGGCCCCCGAGCCGGACGTGGCAGAGGGGAAGGTGGCGCGATGATCGCCTTCATCGTCGTCGGCGCGGCCGCCGTGGCCGCGGCCGTGGGGGTGGTCACCGCGCGGCAGGCGGTGCACAGCGTGCTCTGGCTGATCGTGCACCTCTGCGCGCTGGCCGTGCTGTATATGACGCTGCAGGCGCCCTTTTTGGGGCTCGTGCAGATCCTGCTGTATGCCGGGGCCGTGATGGTGCTGTTCATGTTTGTGCTGGGGTTGCTGGGGGCCCGCAGCCACCCCGCCGGCCTGCCGCCGGCCCATCTGGGCGGGCAGTCCGGGGTGGCGCTGGCCGGCGGGATCGTCGTGGCCGGGGTGCTGCTGGTCGGGGCCGCCGGTGGGGCACTGGCCGCCGCGCACAGCCCGGCGGCCGGCTTCGGCGGGGTGACGGCCTTCGGCACCGCCCTGTTCAGCAAGTACCTGCTGCCGTTTGAGGCCACCGCCCTGGCCCTGCTGACGGCCATCGTCGGCACGGTGGCGCTCTCCAGCGGCCACGACAGCGCGGCTGGCGGGGCGCCCGCGGCCCCCGAGGCCGAGGTCGAGGGGCCGGCGATCGACGTGAGCCACGCCGCGGGGACCGCGGCGGCCGCGGTGGGGGGGCAGAAGCGATGACTGTCGGGCTGCCCCTGTATCTGGGGCTGGCCGCCATCCTCTTCGCCATCGGCGCGATGGGGTTGCTGCTGCGGCGCGAGCCGCTGGTGCTGGTCATGAGCGTCGAGTTGCTCTGGAACGCCGCCAACCTGGCCATGGTGGCGACCGCGCGGCACTTTGGGGACATGGGCGGGCAGGTCTTCACCTTTGTGGTGATCACGCTGGCCGCGGCGGACGTGGCCATCGGACTGGCGTTGACGGTGCTCCTGGGCCGGACGCGCGGAACGTTGGACGCGGACCGCCTGCGCTGGCTGCGCGGCTAGACCCGGACGGAAGCGGCTCGCGCTGGGGGGTCGGACGGGATTTCGCTGCAAGGGAGCCTCGCGCTCATCTGTCTGCTGGCGCCCCTGGTCGGGGCGCTGTGGCTGTCGCTGTCCCGGCTGGGGCGGGGGGGCACCGCCGCGGTGGGGGTCGGCAGCGTGGCCGTGGCGTTTGCCGCGGCGCTGATCATGGCCGTCCATCATTTCGGGGGCGCCCCGGGGGCTGGTAGCGGGCAGGACGTGGTCCTGGGCACCTGGGTCGCGTCCGGGACCCTGCACGTGCCCCTCGGCTTCTGGCTGGACGGCCTGACGACGGTCTTCCTGCTGGTGATCACCGGGGTGGGCCTGCTGATCCACGCCTACTCCGTCGGCTACATGGGCGGTGAGGAGCCGGCGGACTTCCGCCGGTACTTCGGCGGGATGAACCTCTTCGTGGGGGCCATGTTGCTGCTGGTCCTGGCCGACAGCCTCCCCCTGCTGCTGATCGGTTGGGCGGGGGTGGGCTTCGCCTCGTACCTGCTGATCGGCTTCTGGTATCAGCGGCCGGAGGCGGTGCTCGCCGCGCGCAAGGCCTTCGTCCTCAACGCCGTGGGGGACGCCGCCCTGATCCTGGCCATCGCCCTGCTGTTCGCCCGCATCGGGCAGGTGAGCTACGCGGGGCTGTTCGGCGCGGCGGGGCGGTCCGCGCTGGCCGCGCACGCCGGGGCGACCTTCTGGATCGGGTTGCTGCTCTTTGTGGCCGCGGCCGCCAAGTCGGCGCAGCTGCCGCTGCAGTCCTGGCTGTCGGACGCCATGGAGGGCCCCACCCCGGTCAGCGCCCTGATCCACGCGGCCACCATGGTGACGGCCGGGGTGTACCTGATCGCCCGCATGCACGTGGTGTATGCGGTGGCGCCGGCGGCCGGGGCCGTCGCCGGGGACCTGGGGGCGATCACCGCCCTCGGGGCGGCGACCGCCGGTTGCTTCGCCTACGACATCAAGCGTGTGCTGGCCTACTCCACGATGAGCCAGGTGGGGTATATGGTCGCGGGCGTCTCCTTCGGCTTTCTGGCCGCCGGCGTGAGCCACGTCGTGACGCACGCCTTCTTCAAGGCCGCCCTCTTCATGAGCGTGGGCCTGGTGATGCACGCCGTGGGCGACGAGCGCGACATGCGACGCTACGGCGGGCTGGCCAAGCGCCTGCCCGTGGCGCGCTGGGCCTTTCTGGCCGGCGCCCTGGCCCTGGCGGGGGTCCCGCCCTTTGGGGGCTTTTGGAGCAAGGACGCCGTGATGGGCGACCTGCTCTCCGGGGGCCACATCTTCCCGTACATCCTGCTGGCGCTGGGGGCCCTGCTGACGCCGTTCTATGCCTTCCGCGCCTACTACCTGACCTTCGCCGGGGAGCGGCGCGGCAAGCAGAAGGTGCACGCCGAGGCTGGCGGCAGCATGCGCTGGCCGACCATCGTGCTCGCGGTGCTGGCCGTGATCGGCGGGGGCGCGGCGATCCTGGTGCAGCGGGCCTGGGGGCAGAGCTTCGACTGGACAAGCATGGGGATCTCGACGGTGCTGGCGCTGATCGGCTGGGGGGCGGCCTGGAGCCGCTACCGCCAGGGTGGCCTGGAGGCCGACGCCTGGGCGAAGGGCCCGCTGGGCGAGTTGGCGCGGCGGGAGTATGGCTGGGAGGCACTCTGGCAGGGCGTGCTCGTGCGGCCGGCCCACCTGCTGGCGGCCGGGCTGCTCTCGGCGTGGGAGCAGCGCGTGTGGCGGGGGGCGCAGGGTGCCGTGGCGGGCCTGGCCACGGTGGCGGCGCGCGGCCTTTCCCTCTGGCAGTCCGGACTGGTCCGGCGCTACGCCCTGACGATGTTCTGCGGCGTGGCGCTGATCCTGATCTACGCGCTGGCGACCGCCCGCTGACGCGGGCCGGCGGGGCCCGGGGCCCCGCCGTGGGGGAGGTTTGTAGGGGTGCTCACCGTGCTCTGGGTCCTTCCCGCGCTGGGGGGACTGGTCGGCGTGGCCGCCGGGCGGCGGCTGTCCTGGCTGGGCCCGCTGGCGGCGGCCGCCGCGCTGGTGCTCTGCCTGTCCCTGTGGGGACAGGCCGGCCACCTCGTCGAGACGGCGAACTGGATCGGCGGACCATTCACCGTCCGCTACCGGCTGGGGTTGTCCGGGCTGAGCCTGGTCCTGGTGGCGATGACCCTGCTGATCACGTGCGTGGCGGCCTTTGCCGGGCGAGCCTACGGGCCGGCCTTCACGGCCTGGATGTGCGCCCTGGGCGCCGCGGCCACCGGGCTCTTCCTGGCGCGCAACCTGGTGCTCTTCTACGTCTTCTGGGAGCTCACCCTGATCCCGGCCTACTTCCTGCTGGTGGGGTGGGGCGGGCCGGGCCGCCAGGCGGCGGCCTGGCGCTTCCTCCTCTATAACATCGGGGGCAGCGTGGCGCTGCTGTTGGGCATCGCCGCCCTGGTGGCGTTCGGGGTGCACATGCCGGGTCTGGGCGCCGGGCCGGGGGGCGACCTGTCCCTGGCGAACGCGGTGCCGCCCGCCCTGGTGGTCCCGGTGGGCGTGGCCTTGTTCATCGCCTTTGCGGTGAAAACGCCCCTGTGGCCGCTGCACGGCTGGGTGGCCGACACCTACGCCGAGTTGCCGGCCCCGGCCGCGGCCCTGGTGGGCGGGGTGCAGAGCAAGGCCGGCCTCTACGGGATGCTGGCGCTGCTGATCCCGCTGCTGCCGGGCGCCGTGCGGGCCTGGCAGCCCGTCTTCTTCGCGGTGGCGGCGGTCAGCCTCCTGTATGGCGCCTTCTGCGCCCTGGCCGCCAAGGACCCGCGCCGCCTGATCGCCTACTCCAGCGTGAGCCACCTGGGCCTGATCATGCTGGCCTTCCTGACCTTGCAGCGGCAGGCGCTGGCCGGCGGCGTCATCCAGATGGTCGCGCACGGCATCTTCACCGCGGCCCTGTTCCTGCTGGTGGGCATGCTCGAACGGCGGATGCAGGGCCCGGTCGAGCTCGGCAAGCTGGGCGGCCTGGCCCGCGGCGCGCCGGCCCTGGCCGGCGGGCTGATCCTGGCGGCCATGGCGGCCCTGGGACTGCCCGGGCTGGCCGGCTTCCCGGGGGAACTGCTGATGCTGGTGGGGATCTGGCACACGAACATCCTGCTGGCGGTGCTGGGGGCCATCGCGCTGGTGGTCGCCGCCGTCTACATGCTCCGCCTGGTGCAGTTGGTGCTGCACGGGCCGCGCGCCGGCAAGGGCGTGGACGACCTGGGTGCCGTCGAGCGCTGGCTGTTGGCCCCTCTGGCGGTCGTCCTGCTCCTGGTCGGGCTGTGGCCGCAGCCCATCCCGCGCCAGGCCCAGGCCGCGGTCGGCGCCGCGCTGGCCGCCGCCCCGGCGAGCATCACCGCGGGGGGGAATGGCTAGATGCATCTCGGCGTGGTCTCTCCGGTGCTGATCCTGGGGGCGGGCGCGGTCCTCGTCCTGCTGGTGGCCCTGCTGGCCGGCGAGGTGGGCGCGCTGTTGCGCACCGTCTCGCTGCTGGTGGTCGCCGCCGCGGCGGTGGCGGCGCTGATCGTGCAGGGTAGCGCCTTTTCGGGCGCCGCGCTGGCCGACCCCCTGTCCCGCGTGGGCGATCTGGTGGCGATGGCCGGCGTCGTGGCGGCGATCACCCTGCCGGCGCCCGGACGGTGGGGAGACCGCTGGTCGGCCTATCTGGCGCTCGCCCTCTGGGCGGCGGCGGGGATGGCCCTGGCCAGCGTGGCCGCCAACCTGATCGTGCTCTTTTTGGGCATCGAGGTCCTCTCGCTGGCGCTGTATGTGCTGACGGCGTTCGCCGTGGAGGACGGGCGCGGCGCGGAGGCGGCCTTCAAGTACTTCATCCTGGGGGGCCTGGGCTCCGGACTGTTCCTGCTGGGCGCCGCCTTCACGTTCGCGGCGCGCGGGTCGCTGGCGCTGACGGCGCAGCCCGGCTGGGGCGGCCTGCTGGCCGGCCTGGGCCTGGCGCTGATCGTGGCCGGTCTGGGCTTCAAGCTGGCGCTCGCGCCGTTCCAGATGTGGACCCCCGATGTGTATGAGGGGGCGCCCACGGGCGTCACGGCCTTCATGGCGGTGGGCACCAAGGCCGCGGCCTTCATCGTCCTGGCCCGCGTCCTGTTGGCCGCCTTCCCGGCCGCCAGCGGCATCGTCGCGGTGCTCGGGTCCGTCTCCATGTTCGTCGGCTACCTGCTGGCTCTGCGCCAGCCGGGCATCAAGCGCCTGCTGGCCTTTTCGGGCATCGCCAACGCCGGCACGCTCGTGCTGGCGGTCCTGCTCGGACCCAACGTCGTCCCTGTGGCCGCCGCCTACCTGGCCGCCTACGCCGCCGCGACGCTGGGCGCCTTTGCCGTCGTCGCGGTCGTGGAGCAGCGCAGCGGACGCGGAGATGTGGAGGCGCTCCGCGGGTTGGGGCGCCGCGCGCCGTGGCTGGCTGCGGCCCTGGTGATCTGCCTGCTCTCCCTGGCCAGCGTTCCGCCGACCGGGGGCTTTCTGGCCAAGTTGCTGCTGCTGGAGGGTCTGACGCACGCGGGGCACCCGTTCCTGGCCGTGCTGGTGGTGCTGGCGACCCTGGTGGCCCTGTATCCCTACTTCCGCATGGTGGCGGCTGTGCTCGCTCCCGCCTCGGGCGAGGACGAGCCCGTGGCGGGGGGCGCCGCGGGCCTGCCGGCGCCCGCCGTCGTGGCGACGCTGGCCGTGGTGGCCACCTTCGCCATTGGGATCTTGCCGGGACCGCTGCTCCGCGGCTAGAATGTACCCGTCAACCCGCGCCTGGCGCGGAATACGTCGAGGGGTTGGCCGTGGCCTCGGGCTGCGGCCTCTCGTTACATTAGGGAGAGTGGACCGTGAAGGCGACGGTGGAACGGCTCGACGGCGGTCTGGTCAGCCTGGAGATCGAGGTGCCGCCCGAGGAGATGGCGACCGATCTCGAGGCCGCCCTGCGCCGCGTGGCGCGGCGGGTGCGCATCCCCGGGTTCCGGCCGGGGAAGGCGCCGGCGGCCCTGGTGGAGCGCGCCGTGGGGCGCCAGACGGTCCTGGAAGAGGCGCTCAACCCGGTGGTGACGCGGGCCTACCGCAACGCGCTGGCCGAGAACGCCCTCGCCCCGGTGGATCAACCGGAGATCGAGGTCCAATCCTTCGAGGACGGCCAGCCCCTGCAGTTCGTCGCCAAGGTGGCCGTCCGGCCCGATGTGCAACTGGGGGCCTACCAGGATGTGCACGTGCCGGTCGAACCCCACGAGGTCACCGACGAAGATGTCCGGGAGGGCCTGGAGTCGCTGCGCCGCATGCGGGCCAAGTGGGCACCGAGCGAGGAGCCCATCGCCGACGGCGATATGGTGCTGTTGGAGACGCGGGGCGATCTGAGCGACGGCAGCCGCGCCACCAACGATCGCACCGAGCGGATCATCGGCGAGGGGCAACTCCGGCCGGAGATCGAGGGCGCGGTGCGCGGGCTCACGGCGGGCGCGTCGACCGAGGTGGATATCGAGTTCCCCCAGGACGACCCCAACCAGCGCGTCGCCGGACACCGGGCGCACGTGGATGTGCGGGTGGCGGAGGTCAAGCGGCAACAACTGCCGGAACTGGACGACCAACTGGCCGCAGAACTCTTCGCGGAGTTCACCACGCTGGAGGAATTGGGCGCCAACCTCCGCAATAGACTACGCGCGAGCGCAGAGCGCCGCGCGCGAGATGCCGCCTGGTCTGTCGCCGTGGACCGGGTGGTGGCCGACGCGACCTTTGATGTGCCCGCGGTGCTTGTGGAACAGGCGATCGACATCCTGATGGACAACCTGGAGCAGGAAGTGAATCGCGCCGGGGTGGCGCTGTCCAGCTACCTGGCCCGTACCGGTCGGACTCGGGAGGGGATGCGGGAGGACATGCGGGGGACCGCCGTGAAGTCCGTGCGCACCGAGCTTGTCCTGGACGCCTTGGCGCGCGCCGAACGGCTGGTGCCGGGGGACCCCGAGGTCCAGGCGGAGATCCATCGCCGGGCCGCGTCCAGCGGGTTGGACCCGGAGCACTACCGCCGCGTGGCGGGCAGGCCGGAGAACCTCGAGGCTCTGAGGATGGAGTTGGCCCGGGAGGGCGCGCGGAGCTGGATCCGCGACCACGCCCTCGCCGAGGCGGCCCCCGCGGTCCCGGAGGCCGCGGAGGAGACGGTCGAGACGCCCGAGGCGGACGCGGGAAGGGAGACGGCGGAGTCGTGAACGCCTTCACCGATTTCGAGAGCCGCCTGCAGTACGTGCGTCGGCACATCATGGGGAACATCCCGATGGTTGTGGAGCAATCGGCGCGCGGCGAGCGGGCGTTCGATATCTACTCCAGGCTGCTGCGGGATCGCATCATCTTCCTGGGGAGCGCCATCGACGATCAGGTGGCCAACGTGGTCATCGCCCAACTCCTGTTCCTGGAGGGCGAGGACCAGGACCGCGACGTCCAGGTGTATATCAACTCCCCGGGCGGCAGCGTCGACGCCGGCCTGGGGATCTACGACGCCATGCAGTACATCAAGCCCCAGGTGATGACGATCTGCGTGGGCCAGGCGGCCAGCATGGGCGCCCTGCTGCTGATGGCGGGGGCCAAGGGGAAGCGCTACGCGCTGCCGCACTCGCGCATCATGATCCACCAGCCATGGGGCGGCGGCGCGCAGGGGCGGGCCACCGACGTGAAGATCTGGACGGACGAACTGCTGAAGGCCTACGAGAAGGTCGCCGATCTCGTGGAGCGCCACACGGAGCAACCGCGGGACAAGGTGATGGCCGACCTGCAACGGGACTACTTCATGTCGGCGGAAGAGGCAAAGGCATACGGTATCATTGACGAGATCATGGCCTCGCGGACCGCGAAGGATGCCGCGGGGGGGAAGTAGTCCCGGAGTGGAGCGGAAGGCGGAGGCGCGGATCGGAGCGACGCCCGGCGCCATTTACCGCGGGGAGGTCGAGGCGAGTGTTCAAGTTCACCGACGAGCCGAAAGGCCCGCTGAAGTGTTCTTTCTGTAACAAACACTCGGATCAGGTGAAAAAGCTCATCGCGGGGCCGGGTGTGTATATCTGCGATGAGTGCGTTGAGTTGTGCAACGACATCATCGAAGAAGAGCAGCTCAGCGAAGACGTCGACTTCAACCTGAAAGATGTGCCGAAGCCCCGGGAGATCAAGGACATCCTCGACCAGTATGTCATCGGTCAGGAGAAGGCCAAGAAATCCCTGGCCGTGGCCGTCTACAACCACTATAAGCGGGTCAATGTGGGCGCCAAGGTCGAGGATGTGGAGTTGCAGAAGAGCAACATCCTCCTGCTGGGCCCCACCGGCAGCGGCAAGACCCTGTTGGCGCAGACGCTGGCGCGCATCCTCAACGTGCCGTTCGCCATCGCCGACGCCACCTCGCTCACCGAGGCCGGGTATGTCGGGGAAGACGTGGAGAACATCCTGCTCAAGCTGATCCAGGCCTCCGACTACGACATCGAGAAGGCCGAGAAGGGCATCGTGTACATCGACGAGGTCGACAAGATCGCGCGCAAGTCGGAGAACCCCTCGATCACGCGGGACGTCTCCGGCGAGGGCGTGCAGCAGGCCCTGCTCAAGATCCTGGAGGGGACGGTGGCCTCCGTGCCGCCGCAGGGCGGGCGCAAGCACCCCCACCAGGAGTTCATCCAGATCGACACCACCGATGTCCTCTTCATCTGCGGGGGCGCCTTCGACGGCCTGGAGAAGATCATCCAGGCCCGCGTGGGCAAGACGACCATCGGCTTCGGCTCCCAACTGGTCAACCGGAGCAAGGGCAACCAGATCGGGGAGGTCCTGGCCCAGGTCATGCCCGAGGATCTGCTCAAGTTCGGGATGATCCCCGAGTTCATCGGCCGCCTGCCGGTCACCTCGACGCTGGACTCTCTGGATGAGTCCGCGCTGGTGCAGATCCTGACCGAGCCCAAGAACGCCCTGGTGCGGCAGTATGAAAAGCTCTTCCAGTTGGACGGGGTCCAGCTGGAGTTCGAGGACGAGGCCCTCTCGCTGGTCGCCCAGGCGGCCCTGGTGCGCAAGACGGGCGCGCGCGGTCTGCGCGCGATCATCGAGGAGATCATGCTCGAGGTGATGTTCGACATCCCCTCCCGCACGGACATCAGCAAGTGCATCGTCACCCGCGACGTGGTGGCCGACCACAAGCCGCCGATCATCGTCCCGCGCAAGCGGAAGAAAGAGGAGCCGGCCTGAACGCCGGTCCCGACGACGCCCCCGCCCCCGTGGCGGGGGCGTCGCAACCGCCCGAGGAAGCCCCCGCGGCACGCTGAATCCCATTACCCCGGCCCGAGGTGGTTCTGGGGGGGGGATGGCGATGTATCGGGCGACACGCGTGACCACGACGGCCTCCGGCGGCCCATCGCCGGTAACCCCATGTCTGATGAACAGTACGGGTCGACGCCGGACGGCGCCGGCTACGGCCTGCTGGGCGGACGGCTGTTCCGGGAACCAGCGCCGGGGCTGCCCCACCAGGTCGTCCTCGGCCATGTCCTGGTGCTGCTGCGGCGTCACGCGGAGGCGGTGGGGGCGGGCGCGCGCCGCTGGAGATCGACGTCCACCTGGACGCGGCCAACACGCCCGTGCCGGACGTCTCCTTCGTGCGCGCGGACAATCCCCGGCGCATCGATCGGCGCGGTATCCACGGGTGCGCGCCCGATCTTGGCGTGGAGGTCCTCTCACCGAGAGCGGCGGCCAGAGACCGCGGGGCCAAGGCGGAACGATATGCGGGCCACGGGTGCCGGGAGTACTGGCTCGGCGACCCCGATGCGCCACGCCTCGAGATGCGGCGGGGGTGGCCCCTGGGCGAGTGGACACGGTGGGGGTCTTGTCGGTTGGGGAGGCGTTGGAAAGCGCGGGACTGCCAGGCCTGCGCGTGGACGTCGGCGAGGTGTTTGCCGGGGCCTGAGGGCCCCGGCGGCACCGCCGCCTCGACCGCCCGGCACGCTCGCAGTTGTGCCACCGCCGGTCGGCCATGGCAGGGGAGGGGGAGCGCGGATGCAGGCGCAGAGGGTCGGGACCGGTGGATCCCGGGGCGCGCACATCTGGATCACCAGGGGCGGCGTGGTCTGCGCCGGCCTGGCAGGGGCCGCCGACCTGGCGGCCCTGTGGGCGGCGTTCGCGGTGAAGTCCGGGGAGGTGTGCGGGCAGAGCGGTTCCGCGGCCCACTCCACGTGCCAGCCGGTGTCTCTCCTGTATGCCTTCGACAACCCCATGGCCCGGGGCGTGCTGGCGCTGATGGTCTCCCTCGGGCTCCTGCCCCTTGCTGGCCGTCCTCGTCCAGCGCGGCTGGCCGCCGCTCGTCTCCCTGGCGTTGCAGTCCATCCTGCAGGTGCTGGGCTTTGGATCCTTCTGGTACTGGCTCCCCATGTGGGGACTCACCGTGGGTGTGGTGGTGCTGCAGAGCCTCCTGGCCCAGCGTGGCGGCTGGGGTGGTGGGGGAGGGGTGCCGTCCGGCCGGCTCTGAGGGTCTGTTCTCGCGCTGTCGGGCGGGCGTCCTACGCGCGTTTCGGGTGAATCGGGAACGACTCCGCGTGAGGGCCGTCCCGGAACGGCCGCGGGCAGCGGGGGTTCTAACGGTTGACCAGTTGTATCTACGTGTATCATCGCCTGTGATATACGGTAGGTATGAAGCTGAGTGTTTGGGCGAAGGAGCAAGGCATCAGCTACCAAGCCGCGTGGCGAATGTACCGCGATGGCAAACTGCCCGTGCCAGCAGAGCAACTACCCACGGGTACGATCATCGTGAAGCCTCCGAAAGAGGATCCCACAGGGGTGGCGGTTTACGCTCGTGTGTCCTCGTCCGACCAGCGTTCAGACCTCGATGGGCAGGTGGCACGAGTGGTCGAGTTTCGTGACGCGTAAAGGCTGGTCCGTGGTGCGCACGGTGACGGAGGTGGGCTCGGGGCTCAATGGCCACCGTCCCAAGCTCATGAAGGTGCTAGCGGATCCCTCTGTCGCTATCGTGGCCGTCGAGCATCGGGATCGGCTGATGCGTTTTGGTGCCGAATACGTTGAGTCTGCGCTCGCAGCCCAAGGTCGGCGCCTTGTGGTGGTCGATCCAGAAGAGACCATGCAGGACATGATCGATGTGCTGACGAGCATGTGTACGCGGTTGTACGGGCGCCGTTCGGCCCGCCATCGGGCAGAGAAGGCGCTGAAGGCGGCGAGCGAGCAATGACGGTCACACAGGCATTCCGATACGAACTGGACCCAACCGTACGGCAGCGTAGGCTCCTGGCCAAGGCGGCGGGCACGGCCCGGTACGCCTTCAACAGGGGATTGCATTTGTGCAAGCGCCTACTCAACGCCGGAAAACCTGTGCCGCACGCAGTGGAACTACACCGGCGCTGGAACGCGGAAAAGCCGCAACGGGCGTGGGTCTATGGCGTCTCGAAGTGCTGCGGGCAGGAGGCGCTGCGCGACCTAGACCGCGCCTTTGCCAACCTCTGGAGTGGCCGCAAGAAGGGACGTCGCGTCGGGTTCCCGCGCTTCCGCCGCAAGCACGGGCGGCGGGATGCCTTCCGGCTCACGGGCACCATCAAGGTGCACTCGCGTTC
>JAJZWQ010000235.1 GCA_021846605.1 Bacillota bacterium
CTTCCCCTGGGCTACGTTGCCTTTACGCGACATGGCTGGTGCAGTGTGGGACCTACTGGCGTTTCTGCAGCAGATTCCCGACGCACAGGCGAGAGGCTACGATGTACGGCTGACCACAGCGAAGGCGCCAGCTTTGCGCGTGGTCGGTGTGCGCAAGACCCCTGAGGCCACCGACGCCGCGCGACGCAAGATTCGCGAAGTCGCTCGACGGAAGGGCAAACAGATCAACCCGCTTACTCTGGAATACGCGGCCTACATCTTCGCCGTCACCAACGTACCCGAAGACCTTGCTTCGCCTGTGCAGGTGCTTGAGCTATATCGGCTGCGCTGGCAGGTTGAGATGGCATTCAAGCGCCTAAAAGGCATCCTCAAGTTCGATGCCTTGCGCGCGAAAGATCCGGACCTTGCCCGAACCTATCTCTTCGGAAAACTACTCGGAGCGCTCATCGTTGATGAACTTACCGTGCGGGCCCAGCTTTTTTCCCCCTGGGGCTTCGCCCTACGCTGAGCGCCCAGTAAGTCTGTGGCGTATGCACACCCTTTGGCGTGACGCCCTGTGCGCCGCCATCCGCGGCCCGCTCACCATCGAGGCACTTCAGGGCCAGGTTCCCGAACTGGCGCGGCACCTTCACGCCCCCGCGCGGAAGAGGCCGCACCAGGGGCACCGTGCTCGACTCGACGCCCTCCGCTTGTCGACTCCTTAAGTTACAGCCAATGGGAGGGACTCCCCCGGGCCAACGCCCCCCGGCGCGCCACCGGACCCCGGCCCCATCCGCACCCCACACGCGGCGAGGCCTTTGGTATGCTTCCTGGGTATCGGATCCGCTCAAGGCCCTCGGGCTTGAGACGTGGGGTTGAAGCCACCGTGTTTGTCGGCCACTTCGGCATTGCCAACGCGCTGGCGGAGGCCGATCCGCGGGTGCCGCCCCTGGTGGCCTATGCAGGGGTCGGTTTCCCCGATCTCCTTTGGGGCGCCCTGGTGCTCCTGGGTGTCGAACGGGCGCGGATCGATCCGCAGGCCCCGCCCCATGCCCGGGTGCGGTTTGATTCCTATCCATACTCCCACGCCCTGGTGCTGACCAACCTCATCGCCGTCGTCCCCGCCGCGGTGGTGTCGCTGGCGACCGGCACGCCCGCGGCGGGCGCCGTCTTCCTGATCGGATCCATCTCCCACTGGCTGCTGGACGTGGTCGTCCACGGCCGGGACCTGCCCGTCCTGGGCTTCGGCACAGACCGCAAGGTCGGCTGGGGGCTCTGGCGGTGGCCTGCGATCTCCTTCCCGCTGGAGTTTGCGCTGTATGCGCTGCCGACCTGGGCCTTCGTCCACGGCCCGGCGCTGTGGCGGTTGCTGATCGCGGGCGCCGCCTTTCACCTGCTCAACGTACTCACGTTCTTCGGCGGGCCGCGTCGCCGGAGAGCTACGGCGCGGGCGGGTTCGGTCCGTTCCTACGCGCTGGTGGTGCTGGCCGGGTATGCCGCCGTCGCGTGGGCTCTGCACGGCATGGTGCGCTGAGGCGGGAACGGCCTCCTCCGCCGGAGAGGGCCCGCCCCACGCCTGTCGCCACCGGTCAACGGTTCCGGCGGCGACAGGAAACCGGGGGGCGCCTACGCCGCGTCGCGCGGTCACAGCCCGGGCAGATAGGCGGCGTCCGGTACGCCCGCCCCGGTGCAGCGGTCGTAACCGGGTCCGGCCGCGTCAAACGAGGTCAGACCGGCCAGGAGCAACTCCGAGTTGGCGTTCTCGCCGTGGGTCACATCCCGTGCCGCCCGGTAGAGCGTATCGTGGGTGAGCCAGTTGCCGGTGGCCTGATGGTACAGGGCGGCGATGGCGGCGGTGATGGGGGCCGAGGCGCTGGTTCCCCAGATGGAAATACGCGACCCGCGGTCCACGATCTCCAACGGTCCGGCGAAGGCGGCCACGTCGGGGGTCGTGCGGAAAGCCAATCCGAGGTGCGACTGGTAGCCCGGCGTCGGCACGAAGGAACTCGCCCCCCCACCGCCGCTGGCCTGCGGCAGGGTGTTGGACGGGTTGTAGCCGGGGGCGGCCGGGTCGATCGTCTGCCCGCCCCAGGCCTGCTCACCTGAAGCGATGTCGCCGACCACGGACAGCTGCGTTCCCCCCACCGCAATACAGGCGGCCTGGGTCGCCGGCCAGGAGGCCTGTACCCGCGTCTCCGGCGGGAAACCCGCATAGGCTCCGCTGTCACCCGCGGACACGAAGCAAAAGATGCCCTGGTCCGTCAGCCAGCGGTCGAACGCCTGCGCATAGGAACCCACGTCGGCCCAGCGCTGCCCGGTCGCCGGGTCGGTGATGGATCCCAGGCCGCCGACGTCGAAGTCGCCCGCCCCCAGGCTGATGGAAACGATGTGCATGCCATCCGCGGCGGCGGCGCGCACCGCACCCCACAGGGCGGGCAGGAAGGCGTCGAGGCGCGAGGATGCGTCGATCACATAGGCATGCAGGTGCGCCCCCGGTGCGAGGGCCCCGGCGTATTGCAGGTCCAGGTCGGTTTCATCCAAAGCGGACGAGGTGGAACGCGCCCCCGGCATCACGGTCGCCGCGGCCGCCCGGTTGAGCTGCGGATCCAGGCTGGATGTCGCCCAAAAGGCGGAATCGTCCCGGGAGCTGGGCAGCGCGAACTCCACAAAGGCGATGGACTCCCCCTGGCCGTAGTGGCCCTGCTGGTAGAGCGCATCCAGGTGGTAGAGTTTGGCGATGTCCGCCGGTTTCAGCGGTGTCACGGCGCCCGACGAGGCGCGCCGCTGGCGAAACGAACGGGGCATGGCGATGCGACCCTTCGACACTGGCGGTCCCTCCTGACACCGCCAGCGTATGGGCCAACCCCGTCAGGCGTTCCGCGGGCTGCGGCCGCCCCCACCGTCGAGCGTGCGGGGTGCGTCGCGCAGCGCGTCCCACGAGGCAAGCAGATCCTGCTCCAGCCCCAGCCGCGCCAGCACCTTTGCCACCAGGAAATCGACGATGTCCTCCACCCGCGCCGGACGGTGGTAGAAGCCGGGCATGGCGGGCAGCACGATGGCGCCCGCCTCGGCCAGCGACGTCAGGTTGCGCAGATGGATCAGGGAGAGCGGCGTCTCGCGCGGCACCACCAGCAGGGGCCGCCCCTCTTTGAGGGTCACATCCGCGCACCGCTCCAGCAGGTCGCTGGAACGGCCGGCGGCGATGGCGGCAACCCGGCCCATGGTGCAGGGGATCACCACCATGCCGTCCAGGCGGACCGAGCCGCTGGCCAGCCCGTCCAAAACATCGTGGATGGGGTGGTAGCGCAGCGCACCGGCGGGCGCCTGCGGGGCAAAAAAGCGGCGGACGCGGCCGCTGAGGCCGTCGGGGCCGGCGTAACGGGCGTCGTCCCAATCGAGCTCGTGCGCCATCACCGCGAAACCCGCCGCCGTCACCAGCAACTCCACATGATGGCCGGCCGCACAGAGCACGCCGGTCAGGCGCCGTGCGTAGGCCGCGCCGCTGGCTCCGGTGACCGCGACACAGTAGCGGCCCACACCTCAGACCCCCTCCAGCAGCCCGGGCAGCCGGGACAAATCCTCGCACTCGGCCCAGGCGCCGGCGGCCGACGGCCCACCCCTGCCCCGGCGCAGCCAGACGGCGCGCAGGCCGGCGGCACACGCGCCGGCCACATCGCGCTCCGCGCTGTCACCCACCATGACGGCGTCGGGCGCGTCGGACTCCGCCTGGCGCAGGGCGTGGGCGAAA
>JAJZWQ010000236.1 GCA_021846605.1 Bacillota bacterium
ACCCGGGAGGTCAGCGGGCCGCGTCCTCCCTCCCCTATTTGGCCTTGCAGCGGGTGGGGTTTGCCTGGCCGACCGGTTACCCGGCCGCCGGTGCGCTCTTACCGCACCGTTTCACCCTTACCGCGCCCAAAGGTGCGGCGGTCTGATTTCTGTTGCACTTTCCCTGGGGTCGCCCCCGCCGGGCGTTACCCGGCACCCTGCCCTGCGCTGTTCGGACTTTCCTCAGCCACCCATCGATGGCCGCGATCGCCTGACCGGGTCGCAATTCCGCTTCAGGATACCATCGCACCGGGCCCGCCGCTACTCGGAGACCAGAAGCCTGCCGCAATGCTCACAGGCGACCCGTTCCTCAGCGTTTCGCAGCCGCTCGCGAACCAGCGGGGCGAACTCAACCTGGCAACCGGTGCAGCGGCCGGATTCCGCCCGCGCCACCCCGACGCCGTCGTTCGTGCCGCGCCGCACGCGCTCATACTCCCGCAGCACCATGGTCTCCACCGCGGTCGCGGCGGACGCCCGCTGCGCCACCAAGAGCGGTAGGCGCCCATCCACGACGGCCAAGCGCTGGCGCCGCGTCTGCCGGTGCTTTTCCAGCGCGGCCGCCGCCTGGGCCACGGCGGCGCGATCCGCTTGCAGCTTCTGGCGCAGGAGGTCCGCCCGTTCCATCGCCTCCAGGATGGCGGTCTCCAGATCCGAGATGCGGGTCTCGCTGCCGGCTATGTTCTTTTGAAGGCCTTCCAGGTCGCGCGGAGAGCGCACGTCTCCCCCATACAACCGCCGCGTGGAACGCTCACGCTCAACCTCCTGCGACTGGCGCTCCAACTCGGCCAATCGCTGCTGGCGTTCGGTGGCGGCAAGTTCCGCTTCCCGTTGGGCCGCGCGCGCCTTGCGCGCGTGCAGCTCGCGCTCCAGGACCATTTCCTGGGCCGCCCCCAGGAGCCGGCGCCGCTCATCGCCCAGGGCGTCGACTTCCCGATCAAGGTCCTGAATCGGCAGCAGCTTGCGCAACTCAGCCTGCCAGTTCATCCACTCTCAGCGCGTCCCCCCGGGGTGTCCACCGCAGGCAGGACCGCGCCTCCCTCCCCTTGGCGCAAACGTAGCGTCGGCGATCATACTGCGGGCGCCTGTGGACGAAGCAGCAGCCGCGGCCTGGGATGGCGTGGCGTGGCACCACCGCAAGGTACACCCCGCAGTTTCGTCGCGTCTGCGCCGCACTGGGGACTGTGGCATTCGGCTTGGAGAGCCCGGGGCCAGCCGTCGCCACCCGTGCAGACGCCTGCGGCACCGCCACCCGTGGTCCCTCGCCCCGACGGCGGCCTTCGCGCGCCGCAGGCGGAGTGAGAACGCCGTGGGAACCGGGGGGGGCATCCCGCTGCAACCATGCGGCCGGTCCCTCCATGCGGATCCGAATGCGGTCAGGATCATCACCAACCACACCCGGTCTCTCGCCGTGGAACCGGCGGGCCGAAGGCGGGCGGCGCGATCCCGCAGGGCCCCATCGGCATTTCAATCGTGGGATCCGGACATCCGCCCCCCACCTTCCCGCGCCCGATCACCCAGATCGGTCCGATGCCACACATCCGCGCGCGACGCCTCGACCCGGACATCCACATCCCAACCCGCCTGAAGGGTCGCCGACCGCAGTTGCTCCGCCAGGGCCGCCACGCCCGGCACCTCGGTGGCCTGATGGCCTGGGTCCACCAGGGCCAGGCCCCGCGCCTCCGCCTCACGCGCCTCGTGGTAACGAATGTCCGCCGTCACCAGGGCATCCGCACCCGCGGCCAACGCCGCCGCCGCGCACTCCATGCCGGCGCCCCCACAGACGGCCACGCGGCGCACCACCCGCCCCGCATCCCCCACAAACCGGGTGGCCGGGGCCTGGAGGCGGTCGGCCACAAAGGCGGCAAACGTCGCCAACCCCATGGCGGGCGCGGCCAGGCCCACCATCCCCAGACCATACGCCGCGCCCCCGTTGTCCAACTGCAGCAGGTCATACGCCGGTTCCTCGTATGGGTGCGCCGCGCGCATCGCGGCCAGAACCGCCGGGCGCGCCTCGGCGGGGACCAGCACCTCCAGGCGTTCCTCCGTCACCTCCGCCAGTTCCCCCGGTTGGCCGATCGTCGGATGGGCGCCCGTCTCCGGTCGGAAACGCCCAACACCAACGCCCGTGAAGCTGCAGGCGCTGTACCGGCCCAGCCGACCGGCGCCCGCCCGATCCAGGGCGTCCCGCAGGTCGGGCGCCTGGTCCCGCGGCACGAAAACCACGAGTTTGTACAGCACCGCGCGACCGCTCACCCGCAGCACCTGCGGCGCCTGCAGCCCGAGCGCGTCGGCCAAAGCCCGGCTTGTGCCCGCGGGATCCACGTCAAAGTTGGTGTGGGCCGCATAGACCGCAACGCCGCCCCGGGCCGCCGCCAGCAGGGCCGCCTGGGCTGGCTCGGTCGCGATCAGGCGGGTGAGGGGCCGCCAGGGCAGTGGATGGTGGGCAACCAACAGTTGCGCCCCTACCGCCACCGCGGCGGCCACGGTGACCTGGTCGGCATCCAGCGCACACAGGCACCGTCGGACCGCGATGGCGGGGTCGCCCTCCAGAAGGCCGACATTGTCCCACGACTCGGCACGCTCCTTCGGCCAAAGCCGATCGCAAAGCGCGGCGCAATCCGCGACCGTCGCGCCGGACCGGCCTGAGCCCGCCGCCACCAGGATCCCCCCCCTGCTCCCGCGCGAGAACGGACCCGGACACGCCCCACTTCGCCAAGGGCGGCGATCCCTCCTCGCACTCGGCCCGGCGCTCAGCGCAGGCGGATGGCGAACAGCAGCGCGGTGGCATTGATGAGGGCATGGGCCACGGCCGACGGCAGGAGCGAGCCCGACGTCTGGTACAGCCAGCACAGACCGACCCCAACCACGGTCAACGGCAGCAGGAGGGTGAGACTTCCATGGGCCGCAGCGAAGACCAGCGCGGCGACGCCGACGGCGAGGGGACCCGGCAGGTACGCCCGCGCCCAGCCAAACAGCAGTCCGCGAAAGAAGAGCTCTTCGGCGAGGGGCACAAGCAGGACGAGCGTCAGACCAAGCAGCACCAGCGCCAGCGGCCCGGCGAAGGTCCTGGGATGCAGCACAACGGGGTTATTGCCGCGCAGTTGCAGTCCGGTCAGGATCTCCAAACGGGCCACCGCGTCGGCGGCGACCTTCAGCACGACGCCCGCCGCCGCCCCGACCGCCAGCCACCGCCCGCCCGGCCAGGAAAAGAGGCGGGCGGCGCCGCCCGGAAACCTCGCCCAGCGGAGCGCCGTCGCAGCGCAGACGAGCAGGGCCAGGGAAAATGCCGTATAGGCCAGGGCAAACGTACCCCGGGGCGCGCCGGCCCGCACGGCGCCAGCCACGGCAAGGGCGGCTGCCAGCGCCAGCAGTTGCGCCACCGCAAAGGTGGCGCCAATACCCCACAATCCCAGCGGCGGTCGCCGCCCCGGCCCGCCGGCCGCCACGGAGCGCACCGTCAGCGCCGTCCCGCGCGCAGGGCGACCAGTTCGCTGTATGCCATGGCGCGCGTGTGCTCCGTATGTGTCCAGTGCCGCGGCTTGCGCCGCAGGAGGCCATACCACGTCAGGGGAACCCAGGAGTTGAGAAAGACCGGATACAGCGGCAGATAGAGCAACGCCCTGCGCGGCAGGCCGTCGATGACGGCCGCCGCG
>JAJZWQ010000237.1 GCA_021846605.1 Bacillota bacterium
GCAGAGCGCGCAACATCACCGGCACCGCCCCCGCTGGCGGGTTCGCGGGACGGTCTCCAATCCCTTCGCGGCCACGCTTGCCGCAAACGCTGGCAACAGCCGCACCGCCGTGGGCAACGGCGTAGCGCCGATCCGGCGCCCGCTGCCCGCCCCCGACCGTCCGTCCTGGTCGTCACGGGGGGGGCAGATGGGGACGGTGCATCCGCATCTCCCGCACGCTCCGCCGCCCGCTCGGCTTGGGAGACGTGGGACACGCTCCGTCTGGCGCCAGGCACTGGCACCGCTTGCCGCCGGGGCGCTCGCCGCGCCGGCGACACCGCAGAGCCCGCCGCACCCGCGGCCTCCCCAGATTGCCCGCCTCTGCCTGTTTCTCGGACGAGATGCGGGCGTGGACGGCACGTCGCTGCACGCCAGCCGTGCGGGCGACCGGCTTTAGCCAGCGGCGTCTTCCCAGCGATGGACGGCGCGGACAGCGTCCCCAGACGCTTCGCTGTTTGTCCCGTCCAGGGCATACGTTCCCCTGCCCTGCCGCCATCGCAAGCGAGGTCAAGCCCGTATGTCAGCTCCTGGAGTACGGCGCCGCCGGCAGGCCGCTGTCGGGTGATCGCCAACGTCCGGCATCGTTTCATGGTCGTACGCCGGTGAGGGCGCGCTCCAGGTGGGGACCACGCGGCGCGGGCGCTGGAGGCCCCGGCGCCAGATGTGCGGCGGCGGCCGTCAGGGCCGCACCCGCGCCAGGTCCTGGGCCAGCGTGAACGCGGCGGTATCTCTCCCCCACACCTCGTAGGCCGCCGTGCCCGCCGTCCAGATCACCGCCGAGTTGCCGCCGTCGGCGCCGAAATCCCGTACCACGTCGCCCGATGTGCCCGGGCCAACGGGATTACCGGACGGCAGGAACATCCGGGCCATGGAGTCGGCGGTCTGCAGGGTCTGGGTCGGGCCGTCGCCGTACGCCGCATACCGCCAACCGCCCTCCTGCCAAAGGACCGCGCCGGCCGCGTACGCCTGTCCGACGATGCCGCCGGGCAGCGTCACGGGCTGGGGCGTTCCGGCTGGCACGGTGATCGCCGCGCCATCCCGGGTATCCGCCTGGTGCAGGACCCAGGCGCTGGGACCGCCGCGGACCAGCCCGATGTAGGAGGACCACGAACTCATGCCGTTGCCGTTGATCGGCGTCGGGGTGTTGGTGAAGTGCACGGTCACCTCATACGTGCCCGGGGTGGAATGGGCCGTGATCAGGTAGCTCTGCCCCGGCGGGGCCGTCGGCAAACGGTCTGGCAGGTACACCGCAAACCGCGCCGCCGCCAGATCCGGTAGGGCCGCGCGCAACGGGACGGCCGCCTGGCCAGACGGGGGCACCGCGGCCACAGGCGCGCGCAAGTCGCCGGTGCCGAGCAGGGAGAGGCCCAGTGTCGCCGCGATGAGGGCGGCGATCGGCGGGCGCATCAGAGAATCCCCCTCTCCACGGCGGCGATCCCTGCCCGGAGGTCAGACGCGGGAGCACCCGGAGTGGTTCCCGGACCGGAGGCGGAACCGGAGCGCACATCCAGCGTCCAACCGCTCGGAGGTGGTACCCCATGCACCCCGGCCTGCGACCGGTGGCGGCCGCCGTCACGCTGGGGGTCGCGCTGGCCGCCGCCGCGGTGGCGGCGCCCCGCACCCACACCCCGGCCACCGCGCCCTCCACGCTGACCATCACGCGGGCCAACCCGCTGCACCAGCCGGGGCCGGAGTTCGCCCCCGTCACCGTGACGGATGCGGCCACGGTGCACACGCTGTACCACGCGCTGCTGGCCCTGCCGGCGTTCCCCAACGGAGCGTTCAGTTGTCCGGCCGACTTCGGCGTGACATACACCCTGGTCTTCCGCGCGGACGGGGCCCAACCGCGGACCGCCACGGTGGATCCCAGCGGTTGCACCGGCGTCCAGATCAGCGGTCAACACACCGCCCGCTGGGCGCTGAACGGGTCCGGGCCGGCCTTCCTCGCGCGGCTCCAGGAATTGACGGGCCTCTCCGCCGCCGCCTTCCGGGGCATGCCCTGAGGGCACGGCGGGACTCCGCCCGCTTCACCCCAGATCCGCCAGAGCCTCCTCGACCGCCTTCACGCGGCGCCCGAGGATGAACGGCGTCTCCAGCTTGGTCCAGCGGCGGGCCTCCGCCTCGCGCAGCCGGCGGATGAGGGCCGTGAAGCGCTCGGGCCGGTCGCACTCGAAGTGCAACAGCCACTCCCAGTCCCCCAGCCCGAAGGCCTGCACATTGTTGGTCTGCACCTCCGGGAACTCCTGTCCCATGGCGCCATGCGCTTTGAGGATCCGCGCCCGCTCCTCGTGTGGGAGCAGGTACCATTCGGGCGTGCGCACGAAGGGATACAGGCAGAGGTAGCGCAGGGGGGGCTTGCCCAACTGGAAGCTAGCGTAGTGGTCGCCGACGTACTCGGGCTTGTGGGCCACGCCCAAGAAGGCGTAGCTGAGATCGCACCCCCGCCCGAAGGTCGTGCGGCGCAGATCGGCCGCCAGGGCCTGCAGGCTCGGCACGTCGGGCGCGATGAGCCAGAAGGCCGTATCGGCGTCGGCGCGCAGGCCGGACGCGCTGTAGATGCCGCGGAGGGTGACTCGCGAGGCGATGGAGAGCGCCTCCCGGATCTCGGCGCCCGCGCGGCGCCGCTCCGGCTCCGTCCAGTGCCAGGTGGTCCCCGCCTCCTGCAGCCAGCGCTCCGTGCGGCGGTACACGAGGGTCAGGGTGAACTGGGTCTCCGGCACTTCGGGGATGGCCAATGCCAAGCACCTCACAGCGCGGGCGCCCCTTGGGGCCGCCCGGATTGCGTCGGCGGCCACCCGGCGGCCGTCGCTTCGATCCAAACATACGAGCAGGGTACGGCAAGGACTGGGCAGAGACAAGCCATGGCCTCCGCCACCAACCGGAGAGCCGGCGTCCACCGGGTGCGGGTGGCTGGCGGCGCGGTAGGCGAGGAGGACGAAGGGGACCTTGCCGAAGACCGTGCCCGGGATGCGCACGTGGTCCGCTTCCGCATGGGGCTGCTCGATCAGCGCGGCGTCAGCGACGTGCTCCTGCGCCCGCTCGGTCTGGACGGCCGGGCGTTCCTCCAGGGCTTGGCGTTCGATGTCGCACCCCTCTTCTTGGATCGGCTACTCGAGTGAAGTTGGCCGTGAGGGTATCCCAGTAATGTGGACAGCCCGAGGCTGGAAGACTCTACTGAACCTCCCCACGGCTAGAGCCGGGCGGAGGTTCAGGACCCGGGAGAAGGCTGAACTCGCTCACCCACAGGCGATTGGGCTCGGCCGGGGCCCGCTCGACCAGGTTCGGGGCAGTAGCGGCTTGCTCTTGACCTCCTCCCCACGGCTAAAGCCGGGGGATTCCCGGTGATCGCCCACCGGGGCTTCCTGCTTCGCCGGGGTCCGCCCACCCGTTTCCGGGTAGGGCGTACGTCCCCTCCACAGGCAGACGCCGCCAGCCCGGCGGCCAGTTCCGCGAGCCCCGCATCCTTGATGTTCTGCGCCGCGTTCACGTCTCGGTCCAGGACGGCGCCGCACGCGGAACAGTCCCAGCGCCGCACTGCAAGCGGTAACGCCGCCACGGTGTGCCCGCAGACATGGCACCGCTTGCTGCTGGGGTAGAAGCGGTCGATCTGGACAAAGGCCCGGCCAGACCACCGTGCCTTGTACTCCAG
>JAJZWQ010000238.1 GCA_021846605.1 Bacillota bacterium
GGCTGGGAGCACTGCCCGGCGAAACCGGCTCCTGCGAAGCAGGAATCTCCAAGCAGGAAACTGGCCGCGCAAGCGGTCGGAAACAAAAGGCTATGAGGAGAGGAACGGTACCGCCGTGGGGCGATCCACGAGCGTTGTGCGACGTGTCGGCGGCGGGCACATCCGCCGCCGCCTGGCCCCCAACCCCGTGGCGGCAGCCGGCATGCACCGTGCGCGAGGGTCAGGCCCTGCGGCGCCCCCCTCGGCCGACAACCTGCCCGGGAGGCGTGGTCAGACGCCCCGCCCCCCGTCGCCCGGCAGTGCCGCCGCACCTCCGGGCCGGCGCCGCACCATGACGGAGAGCTGGCCCTGCTGCGTTACGACGCCCTGCTGGTTCAGGTAGTCGCAGGCGAAGGTGACGATGCCGCGGTCCGGCTGGGAGCGGCTGGGCCGCGCCGCGACGACCGCAAAATCGACATGGAGGGTGTCGCCGAAGAAGACGGGCGCCATGAACTGCCAATGCTCAAACCCCAAAAGCGCGACCGCCGTGCCCTCCAGGATGCCCAGGCGCAGCATCAGGGCGTGTCCCAGGCCCAGACAGAGGAGGCCGTGGGCCACCCTGCGCCCGAAGGGCCCGGACTCGACCGCCCAGGTCTCGCTGGTGTGCACCTCGTTGTAGTCGCCGCTGAGCGCCGCGAACATGACGACATCGGTTTCGGTCACGGTACGGGTCGGTGAGCGGAAGCGCTGGCCGACGGCGAAATCCTCCAAATACAACCCCACCGCCGCATTCCCCCTGGGCGCTGCGCTTTCGGGAACCCGGTCCCAACCCCTGCCCCTGCCAAGAGGGCCATCCCGGTACGGTGGTGAAAGAAAGGCGCCGGCCGGGCGGCGGACCCGCCCGCGCGGGGAGGGCAAGCATGCGCTTTCAGGGGAAGGTCGGCGTGATCACCGGGAGTTCGCGCGGCATCGGCCGGGCGTTGGCCCTGCAGCTCGCACGCGAGGGCGCCACAGTCGTCATCCACTATAAGCAGAACGCCGAGGCCGCCTCCCGGACGGTCGCGGACTGCGAGGCGGCTGGCGGGAAGGCGTGGGCCGTGGCCGCTGACCTGGAGGACGTTGCCGCGCTCGAGCGCCTGTTCGACGCGGTCGCCGAGCGGCACGGCCACCTCGACTACTTTGTGTCGAACGCGGCGGCGACGGCCTTCAAGCCGGCGATGGCGCTCAAGCCGCACCACCTTGAGCGGACGTTCAACATGAACGTGCGTGCCTTCATCGTCGGCGTGCAGCGGGCCGCCGCCCTGATGGGGCCGGGCGGGCGAGTGCTGGCCATCTCCAGCTACGGTTCGGTCCGGGCCTTCCCCACCTACGCCAACCTGGGCGCCTCCAAAGCCGCCCTGGAGGCGTGGGTCCGGTTCTTCGCCGAGGAGTTGGGCCCCCGGGACATCAACGTCAACGCCCTGAACGCGGGTGTCGTGGAGACGGACTCGGCCGCGTTCTTCTACGGGCAGCAGGGGATGGCCCCCGTGGAGCGGGTGCTGGAGCGGGTACCTAAGGGCCGGGCCGCCACCGCCGAGGAGGTTGCCCGCCCGGCGGCCTTCCTGCTGTCGGATGACGCCAGCTACATCACCGGCGCCGTCCTGATGGTCGATGGCGGGCTCACGATCGTCGCGCCGCCCTTCCGGAACGATCTGGGGTGAGGAGCCGGGGCGGCCGCGCCCAGCGCGTCCTGGGGCTCTGCCTCCTGGCCGTCGTGGGGCTGGCGACGGGGTGCGGCCATCCCGCCGACAAGAGGCCCGACGCCCCGGTCGCAAGGCAAGCTCCGGGGGGCGCCCCCCGGAAGACCGGCTCGGCGACACCCGCCACGACGCCCTCGCCGTTCGCCATCCGCGGTGTGATTGAGGGCTATTACGGCTTCTCTTGGTCGACCACCGCCACCCAGGACGTCCTGGCCTTCATGGGGAAGGCGGGTATGAACACCTTCGTCTACGCCCCGAAGTTCGATCCTTACGCCCGCGCGGACTGGCGGCAGCCGTACCCGCCGGCCCAATTGGCGGAACTGGCCGGCTGGGTGCGCGCGGCCAAGCGTGACGGCGTCACGTTCGTCTACTCCCTGAGCCCGGGCCTTTCCATCACCTACTCCAGCGCGGCCGACCGCGCCGCGCTGGAGGCCAAGCTGAACCAGCTGCGGGGCATCGGCATCGACGCCTTCATGCTCTCCTTCGACGACATCAGTGCCAAGCTCGCCCCGGCGGACCAGGCCGCGTACCACGGCAACCTCGGGACGGCCCAGGTCTCTCTCACCAACGCCATCTGGACGGCTGAACGGCAGGCCGACCCGAGCTTCAGTCTGATGTTCACGCCCACGATCTACGATGGCACACAGTCCAGCCCGTATCTGCGCCAGGTGGCCGGCCTGGACAGCCACATCCAGGTCGCCTGGACCGGCCCCCAGGTAGTCCCGGTGCAGATCACCCTCGCCCAGGCCCAGGCATACGGCGCCATCATCGGCCGCAAGCCGCTGCTCTGGCTGAACTATCCGGTCAATGACTGGACCATTCCGAAGGGGCAGCTGGGGACCCGCTCCGCGCAGCCGCGGGTGCTCTTCCTGGGTCCGATGCAGGGCCTGGACCCGGAACTGGCCCAGGGGGTGACGGGCGTGCTGGCCAACCCGATGCTGGAGCCCTACGCCAGCATGATCCCGCTCGCCTCGGTCGCCGCCTACCTGCAGGACCCGGCCTCCCCCGCCGCCCAGGAGGCGGCCTGGCAGCACGAGATCACGCTCCTGGGGGGCCGGGCGGCCTCGGCGCTGCGGATGCTGGTGCAGGGGGAGGAGCCGTATCCGGCCGACTCCCCCCTGGGGTACTACACCAGGACCAGCACCGACGCCACGGCTGACCAGTTGGAGACCGCCGTCCTGGCCGCCTACAGCCAGTCCGGGCGCTCGGCCGTGCAGGGCACCGCCGGCGCGGAACTGCGCCAACTCTTCGCCGGGTGGGTGCTGGCGGCCCCCCAGTTGGCAGCGGGCATGGCCTCGCCTGGCCTGGCCGAAGACATCGCACCATGGGCGTCGGCGATGGGCGAGGACGGCCAGGCGGGGCTGAACGCATTGCAGCTCCTGGCCAACCCGCAGGATAGCGCAGCGCGCGCGGTGGTCGAGGCGGCGATCGGGCGGTTGGGGACGGCGCAGGTCGCGTTCGGAGGCGACCTGCGCCAGTTCCTGGAGGGGGTGGCCGCCGCCGGCTGAGGGCGCCCTACCCTTGGGAGCGCGCGGCCATGGTCCGCTCAAGCGATGCGTCCGGGGCGGCTAGGGGCAGTTCGACGCGCCGCCCCAGGCGGCTGGACTCATAGGTGGCAAAGATCAACTCGGTGGCACGCAGGGCCTTTTTGAAGGACAGTTCCGGTTCGGCGCCGGTCTCCAGGCAGCCCAGGAGGTCAGCGGTCGCCGCCCCGACCGAACCGGCCGGTCCGGGATGGTCCGAGGGGAACACCTCCGGGATGCGCCAGTCGGCGTCACCGGTCGCGCGCACACGCACCGCCACCTGCTGGCCGTTCCCCACCGGCATCTGGACCTCGATCACCCCGTCGGTGCCCACCAGGCGGTTGGCCTCCGGCCAAGGCCGGTCGGGACCGGTGTAGAGCACCCCCTGCACGCCGTTGGCAAATCCCATCC
>JAJZWQ010000239.1 GCA_021846605.1 Bacillota bacterium
GTCGGGCATGACCTCCATCTCGATCACCGTTGCGTCCCGTTCCGCGACCACCGAACGGATGATGGCTTTGAGCCGCTCGTCGATGCCGTCCACGAACACCTTGCGCCGGTACTTTGGACACCGCACCCACGTGGTACTTGCAGGAGAACACCACGTTGTGGTTCGACCGCAGCACCGTCCGCATGTTCGCATTATACGGTGTTCGACGTCCTAATGCAAAGGCGATGAACGCCTAAAGCGCCCGGACGGAAACGACTCACCCCACGCCTAAAGGCGGGGGCTTGCGCCGCAATTTCGGTCAGCGCACCCAGGGGCTCCCGATCCAGGAGCGCAGGTCCGCGTCCCCGCGAGCGCCCACGAGCGGAGCACGACCCTCGGCCATCAGGGTCGGCACACCGCTGACCCGATGCTGGCGGGCACGGGTCAGGTCCCGCTCCACCGCCGCCCGCACCGTGGGGCCGTGGTAGTCCCGCTCCCAGGCCGGCACGTCCAGCCCGACGTCGCGGGCGCACGCCCGCAGGGTCTCCTGGTCCGCGATGTCCAGGCATTCCGTCAGGTGGGCCCGCTGAACGCGGTCAAACATGTCCCAGTGACCCTCCTGGCCGGCCTGGATCTCGGCCGCCTTGCACGCCTGGAGGCCCGGCAGCGACCACGGGTAGGGGAACGGGCGACTGGCCATCAGCTCCGCGTCGATGCGGTGCTCGTCGTCGTTCCGGTCGGCAGCGCGCCAGTGAGAGAGGATCTCCTGCTTGCCCCGCTCCGCGGAGCCGAAGAGGGCCGCGATCCCGTCGGGCGTGGGGGCCAGGGCGAAGCAGCGGTGCTCCACCTGGATGTCCGGCTCTTCCCGCACCAGTCGCCGTACACGGGGCGACATCGCGTAGCACCAGGCTCAGAGCACGTCGTGAAAGAACTCGATCTTCACGCCTCAGCCCTCCTCGCCGGCAGCCGCCGGCTCCCAGAACTCCCCGCCCCGGACGGGCCGGCGCCGCACCTGCCCCTCCCGGGCCATGGCCACCAGGCGCTGGCCGGCCTCTTCCGGCGCCCATCCCTGCAACTCCGCCAGCTCCCGCGTGGCGAGCGGCCCGTATGCCTGCAGCAACTCCGGCACGTCCCGCGGCGGGCGCTCGTCCAGCCCCGGGGCCAGGGAGCGCACCACGCGCTGGTAGGTCGCCAGGCTCCGGTGCCCGCCCACCAGGACGGGCCGCTCGGCCGCCGGCAGGGCGACGCCAACCACATGGCGGAAGAGCAGGGTGGGGAACCCCGTGACGCCATACGTGCGGCACTCGACCAGGTCCTCCCGGAAGGCGGCCTCGGCCGCGCCGCCCTCCAGGTCCCGGCGCCACCGCTTCAGGTCCAGGCCCGGCACCTCGGCCGCCAGGGACTCCTGGACGGCTCGGAGGGAGATCACCTGCCGCTCCGTCAGGGCGGCGCGCCGCAGGCGTCGCAGGAAGCGCTCGCCCACCTCGTCCCCCTGCCGCTGCGCCGCCTTCACGGCGATGCAGGCCGGCCAGGTGGAGAAGTGGGGATCGGTGATGTCCTCCATCAGCCGCTCGTCGATGGGCTGGCCCGACCGCTCGGCCACCATCCGCCAGTGGGGCGCCACCTGCGCCGAGGTGCCGATGTCGTTGGCCGCGTCGTAGAACTCCCCCATGTCCCGCACCAGGCCGCCCAGGACGTAGCGGAAGCGCAGCTGCTCGCCGTAGGCCTCCCGCAGGCGCAGCAGCATCGGCTCCGTGGCCCAGCACCAGGAGCAGTACGGGTCGGTGAAGTAGCTGACCGCGATCTGGGGCGCCACCTACGTCCCCTCCCGCCGTCCGGTGCAGAGGCCCGTGGCGAGGTCGCACTGCTCGCCCTCGCCGTCTTCCCAGACGACGACCTCCGGCCCCGCCGACGCGTCTGCCGCCGCGGCTCGCGGCCCCGCGCGGGCGCGGGCCAGGACGAGCCAGCCCGTACCGGGCGAGGCGACGGCGCCGCGCTCGACCGCCGCGAAACCCGCCTCCTCCAGCCATCGCGCCGCCAGTTCCGCCTCCTCAGGGGCGATGGCCGTCAGGGCGAGGAGGCCGCCGGCGGCCAGCAGGCGGGCGGTGCGCACCAGGGTCACCTGCCATCCCGCGGGGCGAGCCAGGAGGTCCGGCCGCCCTATCAGGACCAGGTGAAAGCGCCCGTCCAGCGCGGCCGGCAAGCGGGCCGCGTCGGCGCAGACGCAGGTGGCCAGCGGCACGAGCCGGGCAACCTCCCGCACCGCGCCCTCGTCGAGGTCCACGGCCATGGCCCCCGATCCATCCGGCAAGCGCTCGATCAAGCCAGCCAGAAGGGGCCGGGGCCCGCATCCCACCTCGAGCACGGACAGGGGCCGGCCACCCGGTAGCCGGGCCAGGGCTTCGTCGAGCCAACCGGGTCGGGGTACGGGCATCGTGCCCTCCTGCAAGTTCGATCTGGGTAACCGGACCGCTGGACCACACCAAACCCTCCACGCGCTGTGGGTCCGGTTCAGGGATGGCAGTGCTCCCACCAGAAGCGCCAGCCAGGGCCACCGCGGACGGCTACCGGGCTTCGGGACGCAAGCCCCCGGCCCGAGCGGACCCGCCGGCCCCGTGCCCAGCATAGCACCTGGGCCGAGGCGGCATCCGCTGCGCGGCCTCCCACCGGCCCCTCTCGTGCCGTGGCATCCCGCCGGGCACAGACATCCTACCTGCGCTCCGCCTGCTCCGGGAGCCGCTCCTCCCGCTCGATCCGCGCCACCCTCGTCGGGGTCGGTGGTGATCAGCCGGTGCAGCTCGGGCGGCACGCGCACCTGGACCGGGGTGTGTGCGCGGTCCACCAGCAGCAGCCCCTGCCCCGGCTGGGCCCCGGCGAGGAAGTCGGCCTCCGAGTCGGCGCGTTGGAAGATCTGCGCGCAGTGGCGCGCGTCCTGGCCCGTCGTCTGGCGCAGCAAGAGCCGCACGTAGGACTGAGGCAGACCCCCGCGCTCTGCGCCCCGGCGGGCGGCGGGCGGCGGGATGGTGCCGTCCATCGAGCCCACGAGGTCGGCGAGGCGCTGGGTGATCAGGCAGACCTGCCCGCCGTGCTTGCCCGCCTGGCGGTAGAGCCGCTCCAGGTAGCGGCCATGGCGGCGTCGCGGAAGAGGTTGTGCGCCTCATCCACCAAAAAGAGCTTCGGGCGCCAGTCGGCCCGCAGACGCTCGCTCATCACCCCGGCCAGCAGGAAGTACGCCGCGGGGGCCAGGGAGGGGTTGTCCTCCACCAGGGCGCGCACGTTGAAGACCAGCAGCTCGGCCTTGAGGTCGACGTTGCTCTGGCCGCTGCAGACGGCCAGCGTCCCGGTGGCGAAGGGCTCCAGCGCCTCCCCCAGCGCGCGGGTATCGTCGTCCCCGCGCAGCGCCTCGACCACCTCCAGGAAGGTGGGCATGGCCTTCGACCGCGGGGTGGGCCGGAAGGTCAGCCCCCCGGCATCCACCACGTGGAGCGACGCCGGGTCGCCGATGCTGGCCCAGTCGTCCTCCATCCCAAAGCGGCGGTAGAGCCCGTAGAGCGCCCGCTCGACGGCGGCCCGCTGGCGGG
>JAJZWQ010000240.1 GCA_021846605.1 Bacillota bacterium
GGGCCGCCCATCAGCAGCAGGCGGCGGCCGCCTAGCTCCACCCCCGGCCTGAGCGTGATCACCGTATTCTCCCGGTGCGCATCGCGGCTCGCCAAGCGAAACGGCACCGGCGCTTCTCGCACCGCCACCACCGCCGGAGCGTGCGCGCCGGGCCCCCGGGGGCCCAGGGCTGCGGCTTCCGCCCCGCCCGTCATCGCGTCTTCCCCCCTTCGCCTCGCCCGCCCTTCAGGGCGCGAGCCAGCGCCCGCACCCGGGTCGTCGCCACCTGGGCGGCGTGGCGTGGGTCCTGCATCAGGGCGCTCACGAGCGCGCTGCCGACAATCACGCCGTCGGCGACCGTGCCCACCTGGGCCGCCTGATCCGGCGTCGAAATGCCGAACCCAATCGCCACCGGCAGGCCGACGGCCTCCTTAAGCCGAGACGCGAAGGCCAGCACGTCTGGCGCCAGCTGGTCTCGCACCCCCGTCACGCCCGTCACCGATACGCCGTAGACAAATCCGTCGCCCGAGCGTATGTCCTTCAGGTGGGCGGGCGGGGAATTGGGTGTGGCCATTGGCACCAGCGCCATGCCGCGCTGCCGCGTGAGGCGTCGGAGGGGCGCCGCCTCGGCCCACGGCAGGTCCGGCACAATGAGGCCCGCCACGCCGGCGCCGGCGGCCCGCTCCACAAAGCGGGCCGCTCCGTGGGCGAGGATCGGGTTCACGTACGTCAGCAGCACCACGGGCAACGAGTATGTCCCCAGGACCCGGTCCAGCACGGCCCACAGTCCGTCCAACGTAAATCCCGCGGCGAGGGCCGCCGTGGCCGCGGCCTGGAGGGCCGGCCCATCGGCGAGCGGATCCGAAAACGGCACGCCCAACTCCACCGCGTCCGCGCCGCCCGCGGCCAGCGCCGCCAGCAGGTCCGGGAGGCGGGCCAAGTCCGGATAGCCCGCCGTCAGATAGGGCATCAGGGCCGCGGTGGGGCGGGCGCGAAACACGGCGTCCAAGCGCTGCACCCCCGTCAGGCGCGCCCGGCCCCCCGTCACGGCCTCATGCATGAGATCGCCCATCGGACCCACCTCCCCCTGGGGCACCAGGCCCTTGCTGCGCCGCCACCTGCTCTACGTCCTTGTCCCCGCGCCCCGACAGATTGATCAGCACCCGCGCGCCGGCGGGCCACTGGCCCCGGCGCGACCACACCCAGGCTACCGCATGCGCGCTTTCCAGGGCCGGAATAATTCCCTCCAGCCGGGACAGCTCGTGAAAGGCGGCCAAGGCGTCGGCGTCGCTCACCGCGTGGTACTCCGCCCGCCCTGTAGAGGCCAAGTGCGCGTGCTCCGGACCCACCCCGGGGTAGTCCAGCCCCGCAGAAACCGAGTGCGCCAGGCGAATTTGTCCGTCGCCATCCTGCAGCAGGTAGCTAAAGGCGCCATGCAGCACGCCAGGCGTACCCGCGGACAGGCTGGCCGCGTGCCGCGGGGTGTCGAGCCCCTCGCCGGCCGCCTCGACGCCCACCAGCGCCACGGGATCGCGGCGAAACGCGTGAAAGATGCCCATGGCATTGGACCCTCCGCCCACGCACGCCACGACGTGCGTGGGGAGGCCGCCCGCGGCCAGCATCTGCCGGCGGGCCTCTCGCCCTATCACCGCCTGAAAGTCGCGCACCATGGTCGGGTATGGGTGAGGCCCCACCACCGAGCCAATGGCATAGTAGGTGTGGCGCACGTTCGTGACCCAGTCGCGAATGGCCTCGTTGGTTGCATCCTTGAGGGTGCGGCTGCCCGACGTCACCGTATGCACCTCCGCGCCCAAGAGCCGCATGCGGTAGACGTTCAAGGCTTGGCGGGCCACGTCTTCCGCACCCATGTAAATCTCGGCCTTGATGCCCAAGAGCGCGGCCGCGGTCGCAGTGGCCACGCCATGCTGGCCAGCCCCCGTCTCCGCGATGACGCGCTGCTTGCCCATGCGGCGGGCCAACAGCAGCTGTCCGACCGTGTTGTTGATTTTGTGCGCCCCGGTGTGGCACAGGTCTTCGCGCTTTAAGTACACACGCGCGCCGACGGCCTCTGACAGGCGCTCCGCTGCCGTGATGGGCGTGGGCCGCCCCACGTAGCGCGACAAGATCTGCGCCAAATCCTTCCGAAAGGCCGGGTCTCGCCGGGCCGCCCGATAAGCCTGCTCCAGCTCCTCCAGCGCGGGCATCAGGGTCTCCGGCACAAACTGTCCGCCGAAGGGCCCGAAGCGGCCCCGCCCGCGCGGGCGAAGGCCTTCGGGCTGCTCTACGCCGACGGCGTGCCCTGGGCGTGCTCCCACTTGCGCACCTCCTGTACAAATTCTTGGATCAGGTGGCGGGACTTGCGCCCCGCGCTCTCCACCCCACTGGAGACATCGACCCCGTCAGGCCGCCACCGCGCCAGCACCGCGCCCACGTTGGCCGGAGTGAGGCCGCCCGCCACCCACAGCCGGTGGCGGGGGCGCACGGCGTCCGGGCGGCTCCACCGCTGCCCACTGCCCGGGACAGGACCGTCCCAGAGCCAGACGTCGGCCTCCTCCGCCCCCTCCGTCGCCACCGGTTCAATCGCCAGCCACCCGTGAGCCTGCGCGCGCGCGATCCACGCCGCCCCAGGGCGGCCGTACACCTGCAGCCCACCCCAGGGCACGGCCCACAGCTGCTCCCAGACCGCGGGGGGAGCGCCTCGCACTACCGCGACCACACGGCCCGGGAAGGCGCGGGCCATAGCGGCGGCCACATCCGGCGTGACGCGGCGGCGGCTGTCCGCCAGCACCGCGCCCGCAAAGTCGGCCCCGGCCTCCAGGGCCCAGGCCACCTCGTCGGGGGACGTAAGCCCGCAGATTTTGATGGTGAGCGGGCTCACGCGGACGGACCCAACAGAGCCAAGCCCTCCTGCATGAGGGTTTGGCCTACCAAGGCCGCGTGGTAGCCGGCGTCCGCCAGGCGCCAGAGGTCGTCTCGCGTCCGAATGCCGCTTTCCGCCACCGCGGTCACACCCGGCGGCAGCGCCGGGGCCAAGGACAGCGCCCGGCTGAGCCGTGTGTCAAACGTATCCAGATCGCGGTTGTTCACCCCAAGCAGCGTGGCCCCAGCGTCCACGGCCCGGGCCAACTCCTCCCGGTTGTGCACCTCCACTAAAACATCCATGCCAAGCCCCCGGGCGGCCGCCAGGAGGGCCCCCAGCTGGCCATCGGTGAGAATCCGCACGATGGCCAGCACGGCGTCAGCGCCGCCGGCGCGAGCTTCGGCCACCTGCGCCGGCTCCAGCAGAAAGTCCTTGCGCAGCACCGGCACCCCCGCACCGGCCGCCACCGCCCGCAGATGGTCCATGGCGCCATCAAAAAAATCTGGCTCCGTGAGAACCGAGACGGCGCGGGCTCCGGCCCGCTCATAGGCGCGCGCGCGCGCGACCGGGTCATACTCACGGACCAGCCGCCCCTGCGACGGCGACCTCGCCTTGCACTCCGCAATGATGGCCAGAGGCATTCCCCTCGTCGGCGGCATCCGGAGTGCCCCGACC
>JAJZWQ010000241.1 GCA_021846605.1 Bacillota bacterium
AATCGTGCCGTCAATAACGCTCGCCGAAAGCCTCGTGCGAGTCCAGCCGTAGACCTACAAATCTGACGCAAGAACCTCTCGGGCTGCGCCCAGCGTGCCCTGGCCGGTTCCCGCTTCGGCAAGGGCCGCTCTGGCGTGACCATATCCTCGCTGTGCTGCGGTATCCGTCCCGCCCTCCCTGGCGCTGCGCGCCCCCCTGCCTTCGCACCCGTCCACCGGGGAGGGCGTCTGTCGCCTGCCCTCCCCTGGCCCCTCCTGGCTCGCCCCGAGAGGGTTTGGGGGGCACCAAGGGGAGGCGGTGGACGATGGTGGCGACGACGGGTGGCGCGGTGACGGTGGCCGAGTTGGTGGCCCGGTTGGAAGCCGGGGTGGCCGAGGTGACCACCTCCGACGGGTGGCGGGCGTACCTGGCGGCGCAGGCCAAGTTCCACTCTTACAGCTTGGGTAACGTCCTTCTGGTCCTTGCTCAGAATCCGGACGCCACGCGGCTGGCAGGGTTCCACACCTGGCTTCGCCTGGGGCGGCACGTGCGCAAGGGGGAGCACGGCCTGAAGATCCTCGCCCCGGTGACGGTGCGGCGACCGGCGGCCGGGACAGTATCGGATGATCCGGGGGTGGAGGACGAGGCCCAGACCGTGACCCGATTCCGCGCCGTGACCGTATTCGACATCAGCCAGACAGAGGGAGAACCGCTGGCCCAGCACCCCTGCCAGGAATTGACCACCGATAGTGAACGCGGCCGGTGGCTCTACGCCAAGTTGCTGAACATCGCTAAGGCCGAGGGCATCACAGTTTCTGATGAAACGACCCTGCACCACGCAAACGGCGTGTTTGTCCCTGGCGCGAACATGATCGGGCTGAAGATGGGTCTCTCCGACGACCAGAAGGCGAAGACCCTCTGCCATGAGCTTGCGCACGCCCTCCTGCACCGCACCGCCGGCAAGCCCCGGCCCGACATGGAGGCCGAGGCCGAGGGGACCGCGTTCGTCGTGGCCGCCTGGGTTGGGCTCGACACCAGCCAGTACAGCTTCGGGTATGTGGCGGACTGGGCGGCGCAGAAGGACGGCCCGGCCCTGGTCCGCCGGGTGGGCGGCACGGTCCAGAAGACCGCCGCCAAGATCATCGCCCGCCTGGACCCGGCGGCCGGCGCCGACGCCAACCGCGAGAGCGCTTGACGCCGCAAAATTAAGGGGGGCCGGGACGGTCGGCCCCCACGGGAGGGACCAAACCATGGCCATCCACGTAGACCCCGACCGATTGGCCCGCGAGGCTGGCTCCATCCTGGCGGCCGCCGAAGCTGAAGGCGCCGACACGCCGGAGGAGCGGGCGGCCCTGGGCGCCCTCGCTGACCGGTGGCAGGAGGCCCTGGACGCCCTCTGCGGCGTCGCCCGCGACCTGAACTCGTTGGAGGGCCTGACGCGGGCGGGCGTGCGGAACCGGCTCGGGCACCTGGTCAATGGCGCTGGCTTTGGATGCATGTACTGATGCCGGCGAACGCCGAAGGACTCCGCTATGACCGCGAAACCGACCGCTGGCGGCTGGACGACCAGGACTTGCACTGCGGCGACGGCCTGGAGGTGCGGGTCGCCGGCCACTGGCTGCCAGTACGGATCGAGTACGGCGACCGGCACGGCTGGGTGCTCTTGGCCGACGACGACGCGGTGCGCATCCTGCCGAGCCGCCTGCTCCCCGCCCGTCCCGACCCCAAAGACCATCGCTGATGACCGTCCCGGGCTGAGCCCAGCCGCCGGGCGATGAAGCCCCCGACCCGACCCGATCAAACTGGAGGTGACCCCGATGATCCGATCCAAGACCCTCGCCGTTTCCGGCGCCCTGCTGGCGCTCGTCGCGATCATCGTTCCGCGCCTGCCCCTGTTCCAGAGCGGGCTTGGAACCGGGCGCCTGTCCATCACCGGCGCCCACGCCCTGTGCGCGTCGGCCCTGGGCCGGTTCGCCGCCGCGGTCTCGGGCACCGCGTCCTCCCGGTGCGCTGCGGTCTCTGCCGCATCCACCGCTGCCTGGCTGGTCCTGTTGCTTGGCCTGGCGCTCCTGGCCTGGGCCGGATACCGCGCGGTTGCCCCGGCCGGCGCCAAGCGGCCCGCGCCGCCGGCGTGACCAGACCCGATCTTGCCTAACGAAGGGAGGTGATGCAGCCATGCTTGCGAGGGCTGCCGACCCGGCGGCGGAGGAACGAGCGCGGGCGATGATGGGCCGCCTCATCCTCGCCATACTGGCCGGTATCGCCGTAACGGGCGCCAGTGCAGCGCTGACCCATGGCGCCACGACCGGTGTGGTCGCCGCGGTCCACACGGTGGCCACGTTCCTGCTGGGCGCCGTGGACGTGGGCGCCGGCATCATGCTCCTCTGGTTCACCATATTCGGGCTCTCACGCCCCTGACCGGTACCGATCTATCCGCGCCGAAAGGAGGTGATCCACCACATGCACGCATGTGCTGATGATCCCCAGAGCCTGCAGCGTCAGGCCCGGGCGTTACGCTGGGCGCTCCTCGCCGTGGCTGTGACGATGGCCGCCGTGCTGGCCATCCGCCTGTTCACGCCGTCTAGTGCCGCCGATGCACTCGCAGTGGAACGCCTCGCCAGCCACATCCTCGTGACGGGTGCCCCCATCGCGGCCGGGTTGCTCCTCGCCGTGTTCGGTCTCTGGCGCTCCTGACCCCGCGCCGGGGCGCCCCATAGACCGGCCAGCACCAACCGGCCCGCGCCGCCGGCATGACCTGATCCGATCTGTCCCGACGACGGGGGTGATACCGGCATGCAGGCATGTGCCGACGACCCGCAGACCGCCCGCACCCGGGCCCGCGCGCTCCGCTGGAGCATCCTCGCCGCTGTCGCGGCCTGGGCCGCCCTGCTGGCCGCCAGCCTGCTCACGCCAGCCAGCGCCACCAGCGCAGTGGCGATGGAGCGGTTCGCCGGGCAGGCCCTGGCTCTCGGCGCCCCCGTGGCCGGCGGCCTCGTCCTCGGCTGGCTCAGCCTCTGGCGCTCCTGAGCCGGCCAGACCCGACCCAGAAAGGAGGTGCAAGCCGTGCAGGGCATCATTATCGGTCTCGGGGTTGCCGTGGCCACTGTCGGCGCCTTCTGGCCCCGTCGGCAGCAAACCGGCTGGCGGGCCAACGACTGGGTTGCGCTCGGTGGCCTGGCGACCGCCGTAGGCGGCCTGCTCGTTCGTTAGCCCCGCGCCGGGGCGCCCCAAGGGCCGACAAGCCCCTGCCGCGCCCCAGACCCCCTCCACCCCTCGGCCGGGCGGGGGGAGGCTTGCCGCTGGCCGCGTCACCCCCCGCACCCCCCTGCAGGGCATGCGGTCCTCGCGCGAGCCGCCCCCCGAGCGGTCGGCACCGGCTCTGGTCCCGCCCAGGCTATCGGGTGGCCGACTGGCGCTCCAGGAAGGATGCGTACCCACGAATGTAGACTCTCGCGAGGACTTCAACTTCTCGAACGTGCTGCTCAGTGATCCCCACTCGACCAG